>NZ_JBEYWE010000047.1:0-38058 GCF_040644295.1 Streptomyces sp. NPDC047000 | reverse complement strand
GCGTTCGTGATCGGACAACTCGAGCAGCAACGGCTTCGGACCCGGCATCACCCCACCCTACAACCGCCCGCAAACTTCCGACTCAGGACACTAGGTGCAACACCGTTGCTTTTGAGGACGGGTCACTCTGTCAAGGACTGCTGTTCTTGATGACTTCGGCGTGGAGCGTGTACTTCTGGGCGGTTCGTGGGGTGGTGTGGAGGTTCCGGTTGAAGCTGTACTTGCTCTGCCGCTTGCGTACCCGTGCCTTCAGCCGCCGGCGGCGCGCCTCTGGCGGGAGGTCGGCCAGGGCTGCCCGTCCGATCACTGCCACCAGGTCGACGGGCTCGTCCAGGCGGGCACCGTGGCCGGTGACGATCTGGTCGGCCGCGGCCTGGAGCAGGACGACGAAGCTGATCCGGTGCGCGGACAAGACCGGATGGAAGGAACCGGACCGGGCCGGGAGGGCGACCGGACCGGCGAGGACCTCGAACAGGCGGCGCAGTGGCGCGATGAGCTTGCCCCGTACCGCCTGGCAGGAGGCTCGAAGAGGGCCGGCGCGAGCACGAAGTACACCACGACCCGCGCCGGCAGCAGCCGAAGCCTCTGCCGGCATGCATTCTCTTCATCGAGCACGGAATCGACCAGGACCGGATCGATGACCTGGGTCAACTCCCCGAGGTGTCCCGGCGCGCAGACATCGGAAGCTGACGGGGCAAGTGGAACGCCGGCGGAATTCAGCGGCAACGGGACCTCCGGCTCGTCCGTCCTGGGCTCGACACCACGGGGGACCACCAGAGGTCCCGCCCTCATGCTCACGAACTTGACAAAGCCACCCACCCGCAAAAGCAACGGTGTTGCACAACGAGGGACACGACCCCGCTGGGCCCTGCGAGAGCAGCGCCAAAGAACACGCGCATAACGCCTGCCGGCTTGTTCACCGGCGCGGCCTGGCGCTGTCCACGCGCACTGTCAACCTCGCCGACCTGCTGCGCCGCCTTGGCGGAAGCCCACTTGCGCACGATGCCGTTACCGACTCGCCGCCGACTTGGCGTGAACGGGGGCAGGTTGACCGCTACGGGGCGACTGCCGTGGGAACGGCGGCAGTCGGGTGGAACGGCGTACCGCCGCTGCGGACGCTGCCGACCGCGCAGGACTCGTCCGGGGGCGCACATGCAGCTCGCGCGAGGGCCTCATCGTGGTGCGCACACTTGTTGACGCTGTATTCCGGCGGTGATTCACTTCGTTTCTGAGAGCGCTCTCAACCCGTTGAGGACCAGCCACGGTCCCTTTGCCCACCATGATCAGGGAGAGCCGTGCCCGTACTTTCCACTCGTCGTGCCATGCTGCGTGGAGCAGCGGCCGTTGCCGCCGCGGTGCCGCTGGCCGGCGGCCTCTCCGCAGGAACCGCCACCGCGTCGTCACCCGCACCCGCCGAGCACCCGGGCAGCCGCCGGACGGCAGGCCTCGGGCCTAACGTCCTGCTCTTCGACCCCTCGATGGGCGACGCCGCGATCCAGAAGCAGCTGGACGCCGTGTTCGCAGTCCAGGAGTCCAACCAGTTCGGCACCGAGCGGTACGCTCTGGCGTTCGAGCCGGGCACGTACAACGTCGACGTCAACGTCGGTTTCTACACGCACGTGCTCGGGCTCGGCGCCGGCCCCGCGGACGTAGTGATCAACGGCCATGTCACCGTAGACGCCCAGTGGTTCGACGGCAACGGCACTCAGGACTTCTGGCGGTCCGCCGAGAACCTCACCATCGTGCCGCCGGACGGCCTGGAGCGCTGGGCCGTCGCCCAGGCCGCACCGATGCGCCGCGTCCACGTCAAGGGCAACATGAACCTGATGCCGAGCCCGCCCGGCAACGGGTGGTCCAGCGGCGGCTTCCTGGCCGACAGCGTGGTGGACGGCGACATCAACTCGGGTTCGCAGCAACAGTGGCTCTCGCGCAACGACACCATCGGCAGTTGGACCGGTTCCAACTGGAACATGGTCTTCGTCGGTGTCCAGGGCGCGCCCTCCACGTCCTTCCCGACGCCGCCCTACACCACCGTGGAACACACCCCCGTCATACGCGAGAAGCCGTTCCTGACGGTGGACCGCCACGGCGCGTACAGCGTCTTCGTACCCGCACTGCGCCGTGACAGCACCGGCACCTCCTGGGCGAACGGGCGAGCCGCCGGCCACAGCATCCCGCTGTCGTGCTTCCACGTCGCGCACCCGGGCGAATCCGCCGCCAGCATCAACCTGGCACTCTCCCTCGGCAAGCACCTGCTGCTGACCCCGGGCATCTACCCGCTGTCCGCTCCGCTGCGGGTGTCCCGGCCCGGCACCGTCGTCCTGGGCCTGGGCCTGGCCACTCTCCAGGCGGTCCGTGGCAATGCGCTCATCGAGGTCGCCGACGTCGACGACGTCTCCGTGGCCGGCGTGATCCTGGAGGCCGCCTCAGCCGACTCACCCGTCCTGCTGCGCGTCGGTCACGGCCGCAGCCGGCTGAGTCACGCCGCCCGGCCCACCGCCCTGTTCGACATCTTCCCGCGCATCGGCGGTGCAGTGCCCGGCGGCACCGAGATCAGCATCCAGATCGACAGCAACGACGTGATCGTCGACCACGTGTGGGCCTGGCGGGCCGACCACGGCCTGGACGACACGGTCGGCTGGTCCGTCAACCCGGCCGGCACCGGCTTCCTCGTCAACGGTGACCGGGTCACCGCGTACGGCCTGTTCGTAGAGCACCACCAGAAGTACGAGGTGGTCTGGAACGGCAACCACGGCCACACGTACTTCTTCCAGAACGAGCATCCCTACGACGTCCCGACGCAGTCGGCGTGGAGGCACGGCAGCACCAACGGCTACGCCGCCTACAAGGTCGGCGATCACGTCACCGACCACCACGCCTGGGGCCTGGGCAGCTACTGCTACTTCAACCTCAACGCGGACATCTACACCGACCGCGCCTACGAGGTTCCCGACACCCCCGGCGTCGTCCTCACCTCCCTGATGACGGTCTGCCTCAACGGGCCGGGCGGAGGCGGCATCCTGCACTGCGTCAACAACTCCGGTGATCCCGTCCAGAACGGCTTCGGCGTCTTCAGCATGCAGTCGTACACGCACGGCGTCGGCACACCCTGACCCCTGCCCCTCAAGCGGCGGCTCCCCTCCCCTGAGCCGCCCGTTCAACGTCGTCCTCAACACCCGGGAAACCGACGCCATGGGTTTCCCGGCCGGGGCCTTGCTTCGGGCTCAGCGCTGATTCGTCGGCCTCGCCGGGGGCCGGCGACAGCACCGTTCTCCCTACCGCAGGGCTCGGGACCATGGTCAGGAGGCGGCCCTTCAGTGCACGGCCTTGGGTACGTTCTGTCCGCCCCGCAGCCGTGGGGTGAGATTTTGGCCGGCCTAGGTGTATTGACCACGAACGTTGTTGACAGTCGAACCGACCACCTCGGGAACAGCTCTTGGCCTTGGATGTCGTCGCTGCCGGCGGCGTAGCCGATGTGCAGCGTTCCGTCGGCGGCCCTGGCCAGCCCGGTCGGCAGAGCGAGGCAGAGCGAGGCAGAGCGAGGTCCATGACGGGAGTGTTGACGCCGCCGTCGGCAGGCAGCGGCAGGGTGGCGGGCACCCTCTTGTGGCCGTTCGGCGATATCTGAGCGGCCTGCCTGCTGAGGGCGAGGTTGACGTCGGCCTTGCCGTTCGGTTCGAGCTCGATGTTCTGGGGCAGATCCCCTGCGGCGAGGTCGAAATGCTTGGCGATGTGCGGGTCGGCAACCGTTCGTACCAGCGCCGAGGCAACGGCCGGACCGGAGGCCGCGACAGTTCCGGTGGCCGGGGAGGCGCGCGGCAGCGATCCGATCATGGCGCGCTTGAGCACGGTGTTCCTTTTACGTGACCGAAGGCAGGGGTGGGTCACGCGGTCGCGTCGCTGACCTGGAGGACGACCTTGCCACGGGTGTGACCGGTGGCGACCGCTTCGTGCGCCTTTGCCGCGGCCTCCAGGGGGAGAACCTGGTCGACCTCGACGT
Source organism: Streptomyces sp. NPDC047000 (assembly GCF_040644295.1). Taxonomy (NCBI): domain Bacteria; kingdom Bacillati; phylum Actinomycetota; class Actinomycetes; order Kitasatosporales; family Streptomycetaceae; genus Streptomyces; species Streptomyces sp. NPDC047000. The sequence goes on along the minus strand of NZ_JBEYWE010000047.1, from coordinate 34,058 downwards.
GGACCTCGCCGGCGTCGATGTGCGCGGCGATCCGGGTCAGGGCGCCGCCGTCGGGCTCGACGAGGAATGCGGTGACACGCTTGCCCTGCTGGTCCGCGGCGGCCTGAAGCTGCGGGGAGACCCCGCCGGGAACCGCAACCAGCAGGCCGCCCGGGCGCAGCGTCCGCAGGGAGCGCAAGCCGGTGTCGTCGTGGTCGCCGACCAGGTCGATCACGACGTCGACGTCGCCGACCTGGTCCTCGAAGCGGGTGCGGGTGTAGTCGATCACGGTCTCGGCACCGAGCTCGGTGAGCCACTCGCGGTTGCGCTCGCCGGCCGTCGCGATGACGTGCGCGCCGCGCAGCCGGGCGAACTGGACGGCGAAGTGCCCCACGCCGCCGGCCGCGGCGGTGATCAGGACGCGCTGGCCGGCGGTGACCTGCGCGGTGTCGAACAGCGCTTGCCAGGCGGTGAGCGCGGCCAGCGGCACGGCGGCGGCCTGCTCCATCGTGACGGAGGCGGGTTTGCGGGAGAACTGGCGGGCCGGCGCGGTGACGTACTCGCCGTAGCCGCCGGCTGCGCGGGGGAACCACGGCATACCGTAGACCTCGTCGCCGACGGCGAGTGTGCTCACGCCCCAGCCGAGCTCTTCGACCACGCCCGCCACGTCCCAGCCCAGGACGAACGGGGGCTCGCCCAGGACGTGCGCCATGCCGGTCCCTTCACGCGTCTTCCAGTCGACCGGGTTGACGCCGGCGGCCCGCACCCTGACCAGGACCTCGGTGGGCTGCGGCACCGGCCGGGGTGCCTCGCTGACCTCCAGGACCTCGGGGCCGCCGAAGGTGCGCTGGGTGACCGCACGCATCGTGGGTCGGTTGTCGATGTTGTTCGTCGAAGAAGTCATGCGACCATCGTCGGCTCGTCGAGATCGACCGACGAGTAGCTAGAATGGCACTGTGCGCAAAAATCTGGCCAATGTCCATCGGGTGGTCGTCCTAGCTCTCGACGGCGTCATCCCCTTCGACCTGAGCATCCCTTCGCGGGTCTTCAACGAGGCCCTCAGCGAGGACGGCAGCCGTCTCTACAGCGTCGAGATCTGCTCCATCGGCGGCAGACCGGTCACCACCGACGCCGGATTCGATGTGAGCGTCCGGCACGACGAGCGCGCCTTGTCCACGGCCGACACCGTTATCGTGGCGACCCAGGAGCCCACCGCTGAGCTGCTGCGCACAGCCACCCTGCCCGCACAGGTCAGCGCGGCCCTGACGCTCATCCGGCCGCAGACACGGATCATCAGTCTGTGCACCTCGGCCTTCGTCCTCGCGGCCGCCGGCCTGCTCGACGGGCTCCGCGCCACCACACACTGGGCCCTGGCAGGCGAATTCACCCGGCTCTTCCCCCACGTCGAGCTGGATCCTGCCGTCCTGTTCGTCGACAACGGCCGCATCATGACAAGCGCGGGTGCCGCAGCCGGCATCGACCTGTGCCTGCACATCGTCCGCCTCGATCACGGCGCCACCGTCGCCAACGCCGCCGCGCGCCGCTGCGTCGTCGCGCCCTGGCGCGCAGGAGGACAGGCGCAGTTCATCAAGCAGCCCGTTCCCCAGCAGAGCGACAACTCGACCATCCAAACCCGGCAGTGGGCCCTGGCCCGCCTCGACGCAACCCTGACCCTGGCCGACCTGGCCCGACACGCCAACATGAGCGTCCGCACCTTCAGCAGGCGTTTCCTCGCCGAAACAGGCAGCAGTCCGAACCAGTGGCTGATCCACCAGCGCGTCGACCGCGCGCGGGACCTACTCGAAACCAGCGACCTACCCGTCGACAGAGTCGCCGCCGCCGTCGGCTTCAAAAGCGCCGCTCTGCTCCGCAAACACCTGCAGACATCACTCGGCGTCCCGCCCACCGCCTACCGCAAAACCTTCAGGGCCCCGGCCGACACCGAGCTCGCCGTGAACAACGTGTAGGCACGTCGCCGCCTCTGACGGCTGTGCCAGGGTGACGGTGTAGCGCCAGAACGGTCGTACAAGCAGTGCGCCGACGATGACGACGATCATGCAGAGCAGCGAAGTGCCTGTCCACGCGACGCCGAGACCGGTGGCGGAGGCCATGGCGCCCGCACGTAGGTCCCCGAGACGCGGACCGCCGGCGACGACGACGGTGAAGACGCCTTGCAGCCGACCACGCAGGGCGTCTGGTGCGTAGGTCTGCAGAATCGTCTCGCGGTAGACCGCGCTGACGAGGTCCGCCGCTCCGGCAGCGGCCAGCAGGGCCACTGCCGTGAGGAGGTGGTGGACGGTGCCCGCGAGGGCAACGGCCGCCGCCCAGGTGGTGACGGCGATCGCCAGCGCCCGGCCTTGGCGGCGCACTCGTCCGATCCATCCGCTGAACAGCCCCGCTGCGACCGACCCGATGGCGATGGCCGAGTACAACGGTCCCACTCCTCCGCCGAAGCGCAGCTGTGCCGCTTCCGGGAACAGGGCGGTCGGCAGGGCCATCGTCATCGCCGCGATGTCGACGGCGAAGGACATCCAGAGCACGGGGGCGGCGGCGATGAACCGCAGCCCCTCGAAGACCGAGCGCAGCCCGCCGGTGCGGGCCCCCGAGCCGGCCGGCAGGATCGGGGGCAGGTTGACGGCCGAGTACAGCAGGACGGAGAACAGCACGGCGTCGGCGCCGTAGGCCCAGCAGTAGCCGTTCGGCAGTGAGATCAGGAGGCCCGCCACGAGGGGTCCGGCGACCTGCCCGGCATTGCCGGCGGTGAAGTACAGCGTGTTCGCGGCGGGTACCAACGGGGTGGGAACGATGCGGGGAATGATCGCGCCCCGGGCGGCGGACGACACGGCGAAGGCGCCGGCCTGGGAAGCGACGAGGGCGAGGATGAGGGGCACCGAGCGCAGATCGGCGAGCGCCTGGAACAGCAGGGCGAGTGTGATCGTCCAGGTGAGGCAGGCCGACGCCAGGTAGAGCGTACGGCGGTCGAACCGGTCGGCGATGGCGCCGCCGTACAGGCCGAAGACCACGAGCGGTACGAGGCCGGCCAGCCCCGTCAGCCCCACGGACAGCGACGACCGCGTCAACGCGTACACCTGTACCGGGATGGTGACGCTGGTGACCATGGTCCCGATGTATGCCGCGCCCTGCCCGATCAGAAGGCGGCGGAAGACGGGATGTGCCAGCGGGCGGGTGTCGAGGGCGATACCGCGCAGACCGGACACCAGCCGCGCCTTCAGTGCGGGCGGGCCCGTGGGAGGAAGAGCGCGCGGGGTGTGGGGCGTCGTGGGCATGGTCACCACGCTGGCAGGACCACACGCTGCGGCGCTTCCGATATTCTGCCGTCACATGTCGGAAAACAGTCAGGCGGAGAAGGCGGCGGAGCCCAGGGACACCACGCATGCCCATCTCGCGGGTGAGGTCATCGGCCGCCACCAGCATGGCTATCACCAGCTTCTCTACGTCAGCGCCGGTGTCCTGGCGGTGCAGACGGGCGAGGCATCCTGGGTGGCGTCCAGGGCACGCGCCGTGTGGATTCCGGCGGGCATCCGGCATCAGCACCGGGTGCACGGGCACAGCTCCGTGCACACGCTCGGCTTCGCCGCCCACGACACCCTGCTGAGTGCCCGGGCGCCGGTCGTCGTGGCCGTGGACACCCTGGTGCGCGAACTGATCATCGCGTGCAGTGAACCGTCCCTCCCGCAGCAGGAGGCACGCCACCTGCGCGCCGTCCTGCGGGACAGGCTGCGGCGAGCCCTCGTGGAGCCATTGACGCTGCCCGTCCCCGACAACTCCCTGCTGCAGCAGGCGTGCGCGCTGGTGACCGGTGATCTGCGGCAGCCACGGACTGCCGCCTGGCTCGCACGGAGCATCGGCGTGAGCGAGCGCACCCTGGCCCGGCTGTTCAGGAGCGAGTTCGGCATGACCTATCCACAATGGAGGACCAACGTCCGGGTGTTCCACGCCATGGTGCTGCTGGCGGAAGGAGCAAGCGTCAGTGAAACGGGACGCCGGTGCGGATGGGCCACGACCAGTGCGTTCATCGACACGTTCAGCCGCGCCATGGGCCAGACACCGGGAACCTATCGCATCGCACCCGGTGGGTGAATTCCCAAGCCGGGCTTCGTGAGTCAAAGGCCGACTCGCCCTCGAACAGCACCGAGGACGCACTTTGAGCTGTCCCGAGTTTCGTAGAGTCCGCGAAGTGCCCTGCGTTCGGTGGAGTCGCGTCGCTTGGTTTTACGCTACAGGTGCTGCGCGCAGTTCGTACTCGACCGGAGTGAGCATTTCCAGGGCCGAGTGCCTGCGCTGGCGGTTGTGGAAGATCTCCAGATACTCGAAGAGCGCCGTGGACAGCTCCAGCCCGGTCCGCCATCACCGGCGGCGGCCGGCTCGACCGCGGCCGAGCCGGGCTTCACGGTGATGACCGGAGTGCCCCTGGAGACACGGGACTTGATGGTGAAGGAGGCGGCGAACACCGACTGGGGGGCGACCGGGCCGGAGTCGCCGGCCTCCAGGTCGACGGCGTCGGTGACGATGCCGGAGCCGATGCGCAGCGCCAGGCGGGTGGCGATCTCCTTGCCCTCGGCGGAGGACGGCGGCCGTGCGCGCCGGACGCCTGGTCGCGGTGTCGACGAGCGTGCCGGCGCCCTCCAGCCCTGCTTCCCCTGTGATGTCGAGGTCGGACAGGTCCCAGGACTCCACCGGCTTCTTCTTCGCCGCCATGATGCCCTGGAGGAGGGGCAGCGCGCCTCGCCCGACCGGTCGGTGACGGACACCACGGCCGGCAGGGAGGCTTCGAGCCGTTCGGATGCGGTGTCGCCGTCACGGCGGCCCCTGGCCACGCCGTCTCCGACGGAGACCTCGGACAGCAGAGTGACCTGCGGAACGCCCAGACGCTCGGCCGGCAGCGCCGGGACGACGCCCATGGCGCCGTCGGTGGAGGCCGTGCCGGAGACGACCGGGTCGAAGCCGGCCTTCTCGATCGCCCTGGCCGGCACCAGCGAGGTGCCGATGGCGTCGGTGCCGTGCAGGTCGTCGTCCTCGACGTGGACCGTCTTGTGGGCGCCCATCGACAGCGCCTTGCGCAGCGCGTCCTTCGCGTCCTCGGGGCCGATGGTCAGGACGGTGACCATCCACGTCGTCGTCGGAGTTCTCCGTGATCCGGAGCGCCTGCTCGACCGCGTACTCGTCGAGCTCGGAGAGGAGGCCGTCGCCGTCGTCCCGGGCGACGGTCAGGTCATCGGGAAGCGCCGGTGGCCGGCGGTGTCGGGCACGTACTTCACCCACACGACGATGTTCATGCGTCGAGTCCTCCTCGCTTGACCAGCTGGCCGGCGATGATGTTCCGCTGGATCTCGTTGGTGCCCTCGCCGACGATCATCAGCGGGGCGTCGCGGAAGTACCGCTCGACATCGAACTCGGTGGAGTAGCCGTAACCACCGTGGATACGAACGGCGTTGAGGGCGATCTGCATGGCCGTCTCGGAGGCGAACAGCTTGGCCATGCCCGCCTCCATGTCCACGCGTCGGCCCGCATCCGCTTCCCGGGCCGCGTACAGCGTGAGCTGTCGGGCCGCGGTCAGCGACGTCGCCATGTCGGCCAGGTAGTTGCCGACCGACTGGTGCTTCCATATCGGCTTGCCGAACGACTCCCGTTCCTGGGCGTAGGACAGAGCGTCCTCCAGGGCGGCACGGCCGACACCGAGAGCACGGGCGGCCACCTGAAGGCGCCCGGTCTCCAGGCCCTTCATCATCTGGGCGAAGCCCTTGCCCTCGGTCCCGCCCAGAACCGCGTCCGCCGGTGCGCGGTAGTCGTCGAACGACAGCTCACAGCTCTCCACGCCTTTGTAGCCCAGCTTGGGCAGGTCGCGGGAGACCGTCAGACCGGGTCCGTGCTCGACCAGGAGGATCGAGATCCCCCGGTGCGCGGGGACGGCGTCGGGGTCGGTCTTGCACAGCAGGGCGATCAGGCCGGAGCGCCGGGAGTTGGTGATCCAGGTCTTGGCACCGTTGATCAGATAACCGTCGCCGTCCCTGCGGGCGAGCGTGCGCATGGCCTGGAGGTCGGAGCCGCCGCCCGGCTCGGTCAGTGCCATGGTCGCGCGCGTCTCACCGGTGGCCAGCCTGGGCAGATACCGGCGTCGCTGGTCCTCGGTGCCGAAGTGCAGCAGGAGCTTGGCGACCACGGTGTGCCCGCCCATCGCACCGGCCAGGCTCATCCAGCCGCGGGCCAGCTCTTCGGTGATCAGCACGTAACAGGGGGTCGACACAGGGGTGCCGCCGTACTCCTCGGGGACGGCGAGGCCGAAGATGCCGAGCTGTTTCATCTGCTCGATCAACGCCTCGGGATAGGCGTTGGTGTGATCGAGTTCCCGGACGACGGGCTTCACCTGTTTGTCCACGAAGTCACGTACGGTACGGACGGCGAACTGCTCGTCCTCGGACAGGATGTCGAGAGTGCTCATCGCCAGATACTCCCTTGGGGTGGCGGACAGGAGGGTGGTGGGTCAGATGACGTGCCTGTCGCGCAGATCCTCGATCTCGGCTGTGTGGTAGCCGAGTTCCGCCAGGATCTCGGCGGTGTGCCGGCCTGCGGCGGGTACGCCGTCCATGCGCGGTGTGACGCCGGCCAGGTCGACGGGCGGCAGGAGGGCGGGCACGGCCGTGCCGCCGGGGATCGGTATCTCCCGCCAGCGGCCGCGCTCCTCGAGGACCGGGTGGCCGAGGAAGTCCTCGATGTCGTTGACCCCGGCGTTGGCGATGCCTATGCCGTCGAGCAGGCTCATCGCTTCGGCGCTGTCCAACTCGCCGAGGCGGGCGGCCACGATCGTGTCGAGTTCGTCGCGATGGGCTACCCGGTCCGCGGTCGAGGCGAAACGCGGGTCCTCGACCAGCTCGGGCCGGTTCAGGAACCGCTCGCACAGGGCGGCCCATTCGCGCTCGTTCTGAACGGTGAACAGGAGGTCCTTGCCGTCGGCCGCCGTGTAGGCGCCGTACGGTGCGATGGTCGCGTGTTGCGTGCCGATGCGCGGTGGCTGGGTGCCGCCGAAGCGGGTGTAGTAGGCGGGCTGGCTCACCCACTCGGCCAGTGCTTCGAACAAGGACACCTCGACGGCACGGGCCACGCCCGTGGTGGCTCGGGTGAACAGCGCGGTGAGAATGCCGGAGTAGGCGTACATGCCGGCGGCGATGTCGGCGACGGAGACACCCACCCGTGCCGGTCCGTGCTCGTTGCCCGTCAGGGACACCAGACCGGTCTGGCACTGCACGAGCAGGTCGTAGGCCTTGCGTTCGGCCCACGGCCCGGTGGACCCGTAACCGGTCACGGCGCACGGGATCAGGGCGGGGAAACGCTCGGCGAGGGCTTTCGCGTCCAGTCCCATGCGGGCGGCGGCGCCGGGGGCCAGGTTCTGCACGAAGACATCCGCCTTGGCGAGAAGCTGTTCCAGGACCGTCCGGCCCGGGTCCGTCTTCAGGTCGAGTGTGACCGATTCCTTCGAGCGGTTGAGCCAGACGAAGTAGCTGGACTCGCCGTGCACCGTGGTGTCGTAACGGCGGGCGAAGTCACCGCCGCCCGGCCGCTCGACCTTGATGACCCGGGCGCCGAGGTCGGCCAGCTGCCGGGTGGCGAACGGAGCCGCGACAGCCTGCTCGACGCTCACGACGGTGATGCCCGCCAACGGCAGCGCTGCGGGGCGCTCGGCCATGGTGACCTCCAGGGGAGTACGGATCCTTCGCCGGAATGCCATCATGAACATGCATTGATACGGATGTGAAATAGCAATTCTTGATATCCCCATGTGCGTTCACGATGGGGAGAGGGGGTGGACATGGACATCAAGCAGCTCAGAGCCATCGTCGCGGTGGCCGAGGCGGGCAGCGTCACCAGAGCGGCGGAACTCCTGCATCTCGTCCAGCCCGCGGTGACCCGGCAGATCCGCACCCTCGAACAGGAACTCGGGGTGGCCCTCTTCGAGCGCACCGGGCAGGGCATGCAACCCACCGAGGCCGGGCTGATCATGGTGGACAGGGCACGTCGGGCGCTCGGTGAACTGGAACGGGCCCGCACCGAGGTGCAGCCGAGTCCTGGCCAGGTGACGGGCCTCGTCACGGTCGGCCTGCTGGAGAGCACCAGCGATCTGCTGGCCGGGCCACTCGTGTCGGCACTCGCCCGCGATCACCCCGGCGTGCGGCTGCGGATGATGACGGCGTACTCGGGGCACCTGCAGCAGTGGCTCGACAGCGGGGACCTGGACCTGACACTGCTGTACAACCTGGACAGCACGCCGTCGCTGAACGTCCGGCCGCTGGTGCACGAACGGTTGTGGGTCGTCGCGCCGCCCTCGGCGGGTCTGCGTGCCGACCGGCTGATGAGCTTCACGGAGGTGGCCGAGCACCCCTTGGTCATGCCGGCTTCCGGGCATGCGCTCCGCACCCTGATCGACGCTGCTGCGGCCCGGGTGAACGCCGAGCTGAACATCGTCGTGCAGACGAACTCCATGAGGGTGCAGAAACAACTCGTGCTTGCCGGCCACGGCTGGACGGTCCTTCCCGGTCTCGGGGTCTCCGAGGACATCGCGAACGGCGTCGTGAGCGCAGCGCCGCTGGGCGCACCCGACGTGTGGCGTTCGATCGTCCTCGCCACCCCGAGATTCGTGCGCGTTCCACCGGCTGCGGAGATCGTCGCGCGCGAGCTGGTCCGGCAGGTCGGATCGGCGGTGAGCCGGGGATTGTGGCCGTCGGCCCGAATGCAGTGACCCGGTCGCCCCGGCACCCGCGGACGAAGCGCCCGAGGCGAGTCCCGTGTCGACGAACACGCCCGCCCGCGCGGACGCTCAAGCCCTGGCTCATGCCGACGAGGCATGCGGCCATCATGGAATTCTATTGTCCGTGCCACGAAATCAGGTGTGATGATGCAGTCCGCTGTGTGAGTCCAGGCAGTTCCCGGGCTCTTCGAAACGTCCCACCGCTCAGCTCGCGCTGGAGGCCGTCGATGCCCCTCTCTTCCGCCGCACCCGAGCCGGCCTCCCTCAGCTCCTACGTCGCATCGTGGGCACCCGGGCCCCTGCTCCACGAGGACCCGTTGCCCGAAGGACCGGCCGCCGCCCTGTCCGCCGTGCTCGACCTGCCCGACAGCGTCGGCGGGCCCGGCGCGCCCCTGCCCCCTCTGTGGCAGTGGCTGTACTTCCTGAACTGGCCCGCCCGGCGGGAACTCGGACCCGACGGGCACCCCCTGGACGGACATTTCCTTCCTCCCGTGCCCGACCGCCAGCGCATGTGGGCCGGCGGCCGCAGCGACATCACCAGGCCCCTCCGCCTGGGAACGCCGACGACACGCGTCAGCAGCCTCGTCTCCGTCGCCGTCAGACACGGCCGGACCGGCGAGATGCTCTTCGTCACCGAGCGCCGTGAGTTCCGGCAGGACGGCCGCATCTGCCTCGTCGAGGAGCAGGACATCGTCTACCGCAGGGGGCGGAGCACGGGCCGTCACCCGCACGAACTCAGCGAGCCCGCGTCCCCGCAGGTCAGCTCGCCCTGGAGCCTGCGGATACGCACGGACCCGGCGCTGCTGTTCCGGGTCAGCGCCCTCACCGCGAACACCCACCGCATCCACTACGACGTTCCGTACTGCCGCGACATCGAGGGCTACCCCGGTGTCGTGGTCCACGGCCCGCTGCTCGCCCTGCTCATGCTCGAACTCCCCCGACGCCACGCCTCCGGTCGGCAGGTGCGCTCGCTGTCGTACCGCCTCCGTTCACCGGCATTCGTCGGTGAACACCTCGCGGTCTGCGGCGCGTCGGCCGGTGACTCCGCCGAACTCAGCGTCGCCACGCACCGCGAGGCGCAGCACGCGACAGCGAAGGTGGTCTTCGCATGACCTCCCTGAACGAGCGCGTGGCGACGGCCCGGGGCCTGCTGTTCGTCCCCGGGAGCAGACCGGACCGTTTCGACAAGGCAGTCTCCGCCGGCTCCGGACTGGCCATCATCGACCTCGAGGACGTGGTCGCCGCCGCACACAGGACAAGCGCCCGCGACCACGCCTCAGCCTGGCTCGCTCGTCGGTGTCGCCCCGGACGACCATACGGCGCCGGCCCACGCCCGCTCCCGGCTCGTGCTCGCCTCCGCCGCGGCGGGTATCGCCCCGCCCATCGACGGCGTCGCCACCGCAATACGTGACGCTGCCGTACTCCGGTCGGACATCAGCCACTCCCGGCGCCTGGGCTTCACCGGCAAACTCTGCATCCACCCGGATCGACTCGGCCATGTCCTGTCCGGGTTCCTCCCCTCGGACCGGGAGGTGCGGTGGGCACGTACCCTCCTGGAGGCGGGAGACTCGGTCAGCGCCGTCGACGGACACATGATCGACAAACCGGTGCTGCTCCGGGCGTGGCGCGTGCTCGCCGCAGCCGAGGACCCGCATGCCGCCACGGGACGGCCCCCTGTGCCGTCCCGCAACCGATGGGCCACCGGACCGGGGTCTGTACGGTGAGCGGTCGGGTGGCCCGGGGGAATCGCACCCCCGGGCCACCCGACTGATCATTTTACAGTCCCGCCGCCGCAGCCGGCGGGGGCCGCTGTCGGGGCGTCCACGTCGACCGGCTCATGACGTGGCGCTCAGCCCGATACCGATGGCGGCGGCCGACAAGGGGTCGATGTGCGACGTTGATCTTCTCGTCTCCTGGCGCGCGGTCGCGTTCGGCGCCTTGGCCGGGTCCAGCGAGGTCACGGCGTGGTCCAGCGCCGGACCACTGACCTTTACTACCGTGAGGCCGAGGCGGTCGGCGACGTACTTCATGAGGGTCGTCTCGCCGTAGCCGGGCGGAGAGAGGATCTGGTCCAGGACCAAGCCCTGCGAGTGGCCCGTGGCCGCCTGTGAGCAGCCGTGGTCAGGAAAGCCCTGCCGCCCGGAGCACTGCCTCAATCGTCTCGTTGTCGATGTGATGCCCCGGGTGCCTTACGACGTCCGTGCCCTGCTGGAGCGTGCCGTGTTCGAGGGAGCGGCGGATGCCCGTGTCGAGTTCGTGCCAGAGCAGTGGGTTGGCGCTGAGGACACGGGGGTCGAATTCCAGGGTATGGCCGTGTGCGTCCTGTAGTACGAGAGGGGAGGAAGCACCGTCGTACTGCCGTACGGCCGTCAGCGCGTCCGTGTGGATCACGTGCCGACGCCAGGTGGTCCTTACTGCCAGCCACCCGGGACCCGCACTCACCTGCGGTGGGAGCAGGACCGTGCACACGGTGGCAGAGAGTGCACACCACAGCAGGGTGCGGAGAGGTGTCAGGCTTCCCGCGTCCCAGTCGACCAGCAGACTCATGGCACAGAACAGCAGCGCGCAGGTGACCGCGAGCCGTGCGCTGCTGCTCCAGTGGCGGTCGCCGGCCGGAGCCGCTGGTTCACGTCGTTGCATGAGGCCGACCCTAGGCAGCGTCGTAGTGGTCGGCGACCGCCGTTGGCGGGACGTTGGCGCTGATCGGGCGGTTCTTGGCGGGATCTTGACACGGTGGCCGGACCTGAGAGCCGGGGTTCAGCCGACGTGGACGCGGGGAGGGAGCCGCCACTCGGGCTCGGCCTCGCGCAGGACCTCACGGGTGATCGGAGCGACCTCGCCCTGGCCGAAGAGGAAGAAGCGCAGGAAGTTCGTGAGCGGGTTGCCCTCGGTCCGGTGGAAGTAGCTGTGGGGGATGCGGCCGGTGGTGTCGCGGATGTGGAGGAGGAGTGCGGCCAGGGCGTTGGGGACGGAGGAGGACTCGACCGTCAGGACGCGGCAGCGGTGGTGCAGGACCGCGCCGCGGACCGTCAGGCCCGTCTCGAACTCCGAGGGATCGGTGACCGTGACCTCGACGAAGACGAAGTCGTCCTGCTCCGGCATGTCCTTGTCCGCCCTGAGCTGTTCGAGCCGGTCCCGGTATTCGGCCAGGTCGCGTCGGACCGGCTTGTCGGCGATGAAGCGAACCTTGCGGCTGGCGATGTCTCGGACGAATCGTTCCGCCTGGTCGTCGAGCTGGATTCCGGTCACGCGCAGCTCGAACGAGCGGGCCAGCCGGGAGGTCAGGGAAACCAGCATGATGCCGACGATGAAGCAAGCGCCGATCTTCACACCGTCGGGGCGCTCCATGACGTTGGCGACGGTCACGTGGAGCAGGATGACCGAGACGGCCGCGAAGCCGACGGTCCAGCCCTGCTGGGCGGCTCCGCGGGCGGCGGTGGTGAGCAGCTTCCTGGTGTCGTGGATCCGGTCCTTCGGCTGCTCCTCCGTGTCACCGGGATCGCCCTCGACGTGCGGCATTACCGCGACGCCCGTCTCGAAGCCGGACAGGCCCAGGGCGAGCTTCGGGAAGACGAGCAGAACACCCCGATCATCGCGAAGACACTGCCGTGCTCGGCGCTCAGAGCGCTGGTCCAGTCCGTCACCAGGTGACCTGCGGTCAGCACGTGCCACAGGCAGGTGATCACCACCACGGCGTTCAGGCCGAGATGTACGGCGACCAGGACCACCGCGACACCGATCGCCTCCGGAAAGCCCTTGAGGAACACCGCGCCGAGCAGCGCGATCAAGAGCAGTGTGATGACCACCTGCCGACCGTGGAGGACGCTGGTCAGGTGCGGGTTCTCCACCAGGTGGGTGGCGGCGTCGGCGGCCGACAGGGTGATGGTGATGAGGAAGTCGGTGGCGGCGAAGCCCAGCAGCGTGAGCACGAACAGCTTGCCCTGCCAGAACGACAGCAACCGCTCCGGCATCGCGATGGAGCCCTCACCGTGCGGACTCTCCTCCGCCACGCGCCGGTACACCGGCAGGGCACCCGCCAGGGCCACGACCACAAGGACGACAGTCGCGACCGGTGACAGCAGGCCGGCGGCCAGGGCGGCGATTCCGGGCCGGTGGCCGAGGGTGGAGAAGCAGTCGACGCCCGTCAGGCACATCACCCGCCACCGGTGCCGGCCCTTGTGCGCGGGTTCGGGCCGGGTGCCCGGAGCGTTGTGTCGGGCGCTCCTGCCCGTGTCGGAGAGCCTTCCGGAATCCAGGCACGCAGGCCACTGGGAGGAGGGTGTTCGTTCGTGGTCACCGGCGTTCTCCCGATGCGCTGTTCGGCGCGGGCTCCGGCCATCACGCGGACGGCCGCACCGGCGTAAGCAGAGAGTGACGCCCGGGCTCACGGAAGAGTGCTCCATCGCCGTCAAGACCCCATCAAGAGCGATCACAGCGTGCCGAAGGCGGAGCGGGTGATCGCATAGCGGGCCGTCGTCCGTGTTCCGCGCGCTGATGCGACTGGCGCGCTGGTGCCGACGCTCTTCCACGAGCCGGTACGGGACCGGACCGTAAGAGACCCGTCAAAACGGCGGGGACCGCCGTCACAGGGCCGTTAAGGCCGGCCGGATCCGGCCGATGAGGCGGTTTCCTCTAACCGTCCGTCTTCGTCGAACCTCACTCCGGGAGCTCACGATGGCCGATCTGGCCTTCGTCGTCACCGTGGCCGCGTGCTTCGCGCTGGTCGCCCTCGTCGCCAGGGGGGTGACGAAGCTGTGACCGCCGAGAACATCGTCGGCCTGGTCGTGGCCGTCGCCCTGCTGGGCTATCTCGTCCTCGCCCTGATCTTCCCGGAGAGGTTCTGAGACAGACATGGGTCCGGTACTCGCGGGCGTCCTCCAACTGATCGCCCTGACAGGAGCCCTGGCGCTCGTGCACGTGCCCGTCGGCACCTACATGGCCAGGGTCTACTCCTCCGACAGACACTGGCGTGTCGAGAAGCGGATCTACAGGCTCATCGGTGTCGATCCCGACACCGAGATGCGCTGGACCGCGTACCTGCGCGGGGTCCTCGCGTTCTCCGCGGTCAGTGTCCTCTTCCTGTACCTGCTGCAGCGGATCCAGGGCATTCTGCCGGGGTCGCTGCGGTTCTCCTCGGTCGACCCGGCGCAGTCGTTCAACACGGCCGTCTCCTTCGTGACCAACACCAACTGGCAGTCGTACGCCGGCGAGCAGACCATGGGGCACGTCGTGCAGACCGCCGGTCTGGCCGTGCAGAACTTCGTCTCCGCCGCCGTCGGCATCGCCGTCGCGGTGGCCCTGGTGCGCGGCTTCGCCCGCTCACGCACCGGTGTACTGGGCAACTTCTGGGCCGACCTGGTCCGCGGCACCCTGCGGATCCTGCTGCCGGGTGCGGCCGTCGCCGCCGTCGTGCTGGTGGCGTGCGGGGCGATCCAGAACTTCGCCGGGATCCACGAGGTCGGCCAGTTCGTGGGCGGCTCCCAGCAGTGGAACGGCGGGGCGGTCGCCTCCCAGGAGGCCATCAAGGAACTGGGCACCAACGGCGGCGGCTACTTCAACGCCAACAGCGCCCACCCCTTCGAGAACCCGACCCCCTTCACCAACCTTTTCGAGATCTTCCTGATCCTGCTGATCCCGTTCGCTCTGACGCGCACCTTCGGCATCATGGTCGGCTCGGTGAGGCAGGGCTACGCGATCCTCGCCACGATGGCCGCCATCTGGGTGGGCTTCGTCGCCCTGATGATGTGGGCCGAGTTCGCCCACCACGGCCCGGCCTCACAGCTCGCGGGCGGGGCGTACGAGGGCAAGGAGGTCCGCTTCGGCGTCGGCTCCTCGTCCGTCTTCGCGGTGTCCACGACCCTGACGTCGACCGGGGCGGTGAACTCCTTCCACTCCTCGTTCACCGGGCTCGGCGGCGGGATCGCCATGCTCGGCATGATGCTGGGCGAGATCGCGCCCGGCGGCACCGGCTCCGGCCTGTACGGCATGCTGATCATGGCTGTGATCGCGGTGTTCATCGCCGGTCTGATGGTCGGCCGTACGCCCGAGTACCTGGGCAAGAAGATCGGCTCCCGCGAGATCAAGCTGGCGGCCTGCTACCTCCTGATCACGCCGGCGCTGGTGCTCGTCCTCACCGCGGCCTCCATGGCCCTGACCACGCCGCCCCGCTCGATGCTCAACTCCGGGCCGCACGGCTTCTCCGAGGTGCTGTACGCCTTCACCTCGGCGTCCAACAACAACGGCTCGGCCTTTGCCGGACTGAACGCGAACACCGACTGGTACAACACCATGACCGGCCTGGCCATGCTGTTCGGCCGCTTCCTGCCGATGATCTTCGTATTGGCGCTGGCCGGCTCACTCGCCGGCCAGAAACCGGTCCCGGTCACCGCGGGCACCCTGCGCACCGAGAAACCGCTGTTCACCGGCCTGCTGGTGGGCGCCGTCCTGGTCATCACCGGCCTGACCTACTTCCCGGCCCTCGCCCTGGGGCCGCTGGCCGAGGGGTTGGCGTCATGACCACCCGTACACAGAAGCACGAGGACCCGATGCCCCCAGCCACTGCGGCCCTGGCGCCGCACAGTGACATTCCCACCGGGCGCAAGTCCACCACAGGACGTGTCGGTGGGGGTCTCTTCGACCCGAGGCAGCTTGTGAAGTCGCTGCCGGACGCCTTCCGCAAGCTCGATCCGCGGGTGATGGTCACGTCGCCCGTGATGTTCGTGGTGTGGATCGGCTCGGTCCTCACCACCGTCTTCTCCGTCAAGGACCCGGGCGACTGGTTCGGCTGGGCGATCAGTGCCTGGCTGTGGCTGACCGTGGTCTTCGCCAACCTCGCGGAGGCGGTCGCCGAGGGCCGGGGCAAGGCGCAGGCCGACACCCTGCGCAAGGCCAAGACGGACACCGTGGCCCGCCGTCTGCTTCCGGACGGCACGTCCGAGGAACAGGTGCCCGGAACCGGGCTGAGGATCGGCGACCTGGTCGTCTGCGAGGCGGGCGACATCATCCCCGGGGACGGTGACGTCGTCGAGGGCGTCGCATCGGTCGACGAGTCCGCGATCACCGGCGAGTCGGCGCCGGTCATCCGGGAGTCCGGCGGCGACCGCTCGGCCGTCACCGGCGGCACGAAGGTGCTGTCCGACCGGATCGTCATCAAGATCATGACGAAGCCGGGAGAGACCTTCATCGACCGGATGATCGACTTGGTGGAGGGCGCCGCCCGACAGAAGACGCCGAACGAGATCGCGCTGAACATCCTGCTGGTCTCGCTGACGATCGTCTTCCTGCTGGCATGCGCCACGCTGCCGCCCTTCGCGGACTACGCGGGCACGCATCTGACGACGGTCGTACTGGTGGCGCTGCTGGTGTGCCTGATCCCTACCACGATCGGCGCGCTGCTGTCGGCGATCGGCATCGCGGGCATGGACCGGCTGGTGCAGCGCAACGTACTCGCCGTGTCGGGCCGTGCCGTCGAGGCGGCCGGTGACGTGTCCACGCTGCTGCTGGACAAGACCGGCACCATCACCTTCGGCAACCGCCAGGCCGCCGAGTTCGTACCGGTGCGCGGCGCGACCGAGGCCGAGGTCGCGGACGCGGCCCAGCTGTCGTCACTGGCCGACGAGACACCCGAGGGCCGCTCCGTCGTCGTGCTGGCGAAGGAGAGGTACGGGCTGAGGGAGCGCCACCAAGGCGAGCTGGCCGACGCCAAGTGGATCGCCTTCACCGCCCAGACCCGTATGTCCGGCGTGGACGTGGGCGGACGCAAGGTCCGCAAGGGCGCGGCCGGGTCGGTCATCGCCTGGGTCAAGGAGGCGGGCGGGGCGGTCTTTGAGGACGCGGACGGCATCGCCGACCGCATCTCCGAGGCGGGCGGCACGCCGCTGCTCGTCGCCGTCGAGGACGCCGAGGGCGCCCGCGTGCTGGGTGTCATCCACCTCAAGGACGTCGTCAAGAACGGGATGCGGGAGCGGTTCGACGAGCTGCGCCGCATGGGCATCAAGACCGTCATGATCACGGGTGACAACCCGCTGACGGCCAAGGCCATCGCCGAGGAGGCGGGCGTCGACGACTTCCTCGCCGAGGCCACTCCCGAGGACAAGATGGCGCTCATCAAGCGGGAGCAGGCAGGCGGCAAGCTCGTCGCGATGACCGGGGACGGCACCAACGACGCGCCCGCTCTCGCGCAGGCGGACGTCGGAGTGGCGATGAACACCGGTACGTCGGCCGCCAAGGAGGCCGGCAACATGGTCGACCTCGACTCCGACCCGACCAAGCTGATCGAGATCGTCGAGATCGGCAAGCAGCTGCTGATCACGCGCGGCGCGTTGACCACCTTCTCCATCGCCAACGACGTCGCGAAGTACTTCGCGATCATCCCGGCGCTGTTCGCGGCCGTGTACCCGGGCCTGGACAAGCTCAACATCATGGGGCTGTCCTCACCGGACTCCGCGATCCTGTCCGCCGTCGTCTTCAACGCGCTGATCATCGTCGCGCTGGTGCCGCTGTCCTTGAAAGGCGTGCGGTACAAGCCGGTGGGCGCCGACAAGATGCTGCGGCGGAACCTGACGGTCTACGGCATCGGCGGACTGATCGCACCCTTCATCGGCATCAAGCTCATCGACCTGCTCGTCTCCCTCATCCCCGGAATCGGCTGATCGCCATGAACACTTCCGTGTCCCGCACCGTCCGGTTGCTCGGCGCGGGCCTGCGCGCCCTCCTCGTGCTGACCCTGGTGACGGGTGTCGTTTACCCGCTCGTCGTGACGGGTGTGGCCCAGGCGCTGTTCGGCAACAAGGCGAACGGCTCCGAGATCAAGGCGCACGGCAAGGTCGTCGGCTCGTCCCTGATCGGGCAGTCGTACAACCTGCCACTGAAGAAGGGACACAAGATTCCCGGCCCCGACCTGAAGTGGTTCCAGGGCCGTCCGGCCGACGGGCTCGGCAGCAACAGCGCCAACACCCGGTACCGGCTGCTGCTGTCCGGCGCGACCAACCTCTCCGCCGACAACAAGCACCTCATCCAGCAGGTGAAGGACGCGAAGGCGGCCGTCATCAAGGACAACTCGGTGCCCGGCTACACGGTCGAGGCGGCCCAGGTGCCGGCCGACGCGGTCACGTCCTCCGGCTCCGGCCTCGACCCGGACATCTCCCCGCAGTACGCGAAGATCCAGATCCACCGGGTCGCCGCGAAGAACGGCCTGCCCGTCGCGCAGGTGAACAAGCTGGTGAGGGACCACACCGAGGGCCGCACCCTCGGCTTCATCGGCGAGCCCCGCGTGAACGTCCTGGAGCTCAACATCGCACTCCAAGACCTTCTGGCGAAGCGCTGACAGGACGACGCGACATGCGCGCAAGCCGGCGGCCGGAAGCCGGCCCGGATCCTGGTCCGCAGGCTCCCCCCAAGGACCCGGTGGCCTCGCGTCCGGCGCCGACCGGCCCGACGCACGACAGGAAAGGCGCACACCCATGACCAGGGTGCTGGTGGTGGAGGACGACCCGCAGCTCGTAAGGGCCCTCGTGATCAACCTGCAGGTTCGCGAGTACGGGGTCGACGCCGCGCCCGACGGGACGACGGCCCTGCGGCTGGCCGCCGCCCGCCAGCCCGACGTGGTGATGCTCGACCTCGGACTGCCCGACATGGACGGTATCGACGTCATCAAGGCGCTGCGCGGCTGGACCCGGGTGCCGATCCTGGTGCTGTCCGCCCGGCAGGCCTCGGAGGAGAAGGTCGCCGCGCTCGACGCGGGCGCCGACGACTACATCACCAAGCCGTTCAGCATGAACGAACTCCTCGCCCGGCTGCGGGCCTCGGTCCGCCGCACCGAGGACACATCGCTCCTGCCCGAGACGGCACTCGTCGAGACCGGCGACTTCAGCATCGACCTGCTCGCCAAGAAGGTCGTCCGGCAGGGACGGGACGTGCGGCTGACCCCGACCGAATGGCACCTGCTGGAGATCCTCGTGACCAACCCGGGACGACTGATCACACAAAACCATCTTCTTCAGGAGGTGTGGGGCGTCTCGGGGAGCGACAAGACCAACTACCTGCGGGTGTACATGGCTCAGCTGCGCCGCAAACTGGAGACCGACCCCGCGCACCCCCGCTATCTGATCACCCAGCCCGGCATGGGTTATCGCTTCGAAGGATGACATGGCACGCGGAAAGCTCCGGATCCACCTCGGCGCGGCACCCGGCGTCGGAAAGACCTACGCCATGCTGTCCGAGGCCCACCGCAGGATCGAGCGGGGCACGGACTGCGTGGTCGCCCTCGTGGAACACCACCACCGGCCACGCACCGAGGTGATGCTGCACGGCCTGGAACAGATCCCCCGCCAGGAGATCGAGCACCGGGGCGCCACCTTCACCGAGATGGACGTGGACGCCGTCCTGCGGCGGGCCCCCGCCATCGCGCTGGTGGACGAACTCGCCCACACCAACGTCCCCGGCGCGCGCAACGCCAAACGCTGGCAGGACGTCGAGGAACTCCTGGCCGCGGGGATCGACGTCGTGTCGACGGTCAACATCCAGCACCTGGAGTCCCTCGGCGACGTGGTGGAGTCGATCACGGGAGTCCGGCAGCGCGAGACCGTCCCGGACGAGGTCGTACGCCGTGCCGACCAGATCGAGCTCGTCGACATGTCCCCGCAGGCACTGCGCCGCCGTATGGCACACGGCAACATCTACACCGCGGACAAGGTCGACGCGGCCCTGTCCAACTACTTCCGCCCCGGCAATCTGACCGCCCTGCGCGAGCTCGCGCTCCTGTGGGTGGCCGACCGGGTCGACGCCTACCTGACCGAATACCGCAGCGCACATCACGTCTCGACCATCTGGGGCTCGCGTGAACGGATCGTGGTCGGCCTGACCGGCGGTCCCGAGGGGCGCACCCTCATCCGCCGGGCTACGCGACTGGCCGAGAAGGGCGCCGGCGGCGAGGTACTGGCCGTCTACGTCTCACGCAGCGACGGCCTCACCGCCGTCTCCCCGAAGGAACTCGCCCTCCAGCGCACCCTCGTCGAGGACCTGGGCGGCACCTTCCACCAGGTCGTCGGCGACGACGTCCCCGCCGCGCTGCTCGACTTCGCACGCGGGGTGAACGCCACCCAGATCGTCCTCGGCGTCTCGCGGCGCAGAAGCTGGCAGTACGTCTTCGGACCGGGCGTCGGCGCCACAGTGGCCCGGCAATCCGGTCCCGACCTCGACGTCCACCTCATCACGCACGACGAGGCCGGCAGGGGCCGCGGCCTGCCGGTGGCACGCGGAGCACGCCTCGGGCGGACCCGGGTCGTGTGGGGCCGGCTCGTCGGCGTGCTCGGTCCCGCTCTGCTCACCTTCCTGCTGACCAGCGCCCTCCCGGGCCTCGGCCTCGTCAACGACATGCTGCTGTTCCTCGCTCTGACGGTGGCGGCGGCCCTGGTGGGCGGGCTGCTGCCCGCCCTGGCGTCCGCGGTGGCCGGCTCGTTGCTGCTCAACTGGTACTTCACGCCGCCCGTCCACACCCTGACGATCGCCGACCCGAAGAACATCGTCGCGCTCGCCGTCTTCGTCGGGGTCGCCGTGTCCGTGGCCTCGGTGGTCGACCTCGCCGCCCGCCGGACCCACCAAGCGGCCCGGCTGCGCGCCGAGTCCGAGATCCTCTCCTTCCTCGCGGGCAACATCCTGCGCGGCGAGACCAGCCTGGAGGAACTGCTGGAGCGGGTACGCGAGACCTTCGGCATGGAGTCGGCGGCCCTGCTGGAGCGGGCCGACGAGACCGATCCGTGGACCTGCGCCGGCAGCGTGGGACCGGGGCCCTGCCAGGATCCCGACGACGCGGACGTCGACGTACCGGTCGGCGACCACATGTCCCTGGCACTCTCCGGCCGTGTGCTGCCGGCCGCCGACCGCCGGGTGCTCGCCGCCTTCGCCGCCCAGGCCGCCGTCGTCCTCGACCACCAGCGCCTCCAGCAGGACGCCGACCGGGCCAAAGAGCTGGCCGAGGGCAACCGCATCCGCACCGCGCTGCTCGCCGCCGTGAGCCACGACCTGCGCACTCCCCTCGCGGGCATCATGGCGGCCGTCACCTCCTTGCGTTCCGACGACGTCCAGTGGTCCGAGCAGGACCGGGCAGACCTGCTGGAGGCCATAGAGCTGGGAGCGGACCGCCTCGACCACCTGGTGGGCAACCTCCTCGACATGTCCCGCCTGCAGACCGGTACCGTCACGCCGATCACCCGTGAGACGGACCTCGACGAAGTCGTCCCCATGACACTCGGCGGAGTGCCCGAGAACACCGTGGAACTCGACATCCCGGAGACCCTGCCCATGGTGTCCGTCGACCGGGGGCTGCTGGAGCGTGCCGTCGCCAACATCGTCGAGAACGCCGTCAAGTACAGTCCACCCGACAAAAACGTCCTCGTCTGTGCCAGCGCCATCGCCGATCGCGTCGAGGTACGCGTCGTAGACCGAGGCCCCGGCGTCCCCGACGACGCCAAAAACCGGATATTCGAGCCCTTCCAACGCTTCGGCGACTCACCGCGCGGCAACGGCGTCGGACTCGGCCTCGCCGTCGCCCGCGGCTTCGCCGAAGCCATGGGCGGCACCCTGAACGCCGAGGACACCCCCGGCGGCGGCCTCACCATGGTCCTCAGCGTGCCAACGGCACCACGGCACACACAGAAGACCCCCAACCCGCCGACCATGGCCACGCCCTGACAGGCAGGAACCCACGGCATGCCGAGCGTCGAGCGGCGCGCCGGTCACCGGTGTCCACGATCAAGGCAGAGGGCCCAAGAGGTCGGTGCCGCGTGGAGCGGGCGCACCCACACCCCCACCACGCGGCGCAAGGACGCCGGGAGAAGACCGTGACCACGTTCCCAGTCCTGTCCAGACGGTCCGGGACCGCTCGAACAGGGCGTCAGACCTGGCCGTATCCGCCGTCCACCTGATAATCGGCGCCGTTGACATGGGAGGCCGCGTCCGAGGCGACGAAGGCGATGACAGCGGCGACCTCCTCCGCGGCACCGGCCCGGGTCATCGGGGTCCCGGTGCCCATCCTGGTGAAGAACGCCTCGCGTTCCTCCGGGGTAGCGGCCAGTTGTGCGATGCCGGGCGTCTCCGTCGGGCCCGGGCTCACCACATTCACCCGGATCCCGCGCGGCGTCAGCTCAAGGGCCCAGGTGCGGGCGAGGGCGCGGACCCCGGCCTTGGAAGCCGCGTAGACACTCTGCCCGCGCGATGCCTTGTGCGCGGCCATCGAGCCGGTGAGGACGACGGCGCCACCGTCGGCCAACAGCGGCAGCGCCTTCTGGACGGTCATGATCGTCCCGGTGATGTTGACGTCGAAGACCGTCCTGATGACGTCCTCCGTGATCGATCCCAGCGGTGCGGCCGCAATCGCCGCTGTATTGGCGACCAGCACGTCCAGCCGGCCACTGCACCGCCCGACCTCCGCGAAGAGCCGGTCGAGGTCGTCGGCCGAGCGCGAGTCGGCCCGGACCCCGATGACATCACCCGGTATGTCCGCAACCGCCGCCGTCAGGGCGCCCTGGTCCCGGCCCGTGATGTAGACCGTGCCACCCCCTTCAGCGATCTTCCGGGCGGTGGCACGGCCGATGCCGGCACTCCCGCCCGTCACGACCGCGACCTTGCCGTGGAAAGCGTCACTCATCGAATTGTTCGTCCATTCGTCCTGGAAAGTGTCCTGGAGAAACGTCCTCGAAGACGTCCCGGGGAACGCCCTGAGAAACACAGGCGGTACGAGCCTGCGCCTCTCCCCCTCACCGGTGCCAAGAGCGCGCTGATACTGGTACTGACACCACCCGGCCGAGTCCTCACGCCTCTGGCACAGTGAACATGTGTCGACGAGCGTGAACCGGGCTGAACTGCGAGAGTTCTTGCGCTCCCGACGCGCGCGGGTTGCTCCCGAGGATGTCGGCATGCCACCCGGCGTCCGTCGGCGCACCCCCGGACTGCGCCGCGAGGAGGTCGCCCATCTGGCCGGCGTCGGCATCACCTGGTACACGTGGTTGGAGCAGGGGCGGCCGATCAACGTCAGCTCCCAGGTACTCGACGCGGTGGCCCGCACGCTGTTCCTGGACGCCGCCGAGCGCGACCACCTCTACCGTCTTGCCGGAGTCCCCCAGCCCCCGGTCACCAGCGATCCGCCGACCGAGATCCCCGGCGACCTCGACACCGTCCTGGAGACCTTGGACCCGCTGCCCGCCATGCTGGTCGACGCCCGTACCGACGTCCTGCGCTGGAACCGGGCATACGCAGCCCTGCACCCCGCGCTGGTCAGTGCTCCGCCCGGCGAGCGAAATACCGTCTGGCACCTCTTCGCGGCACCGGAGGGCCGGCACCACATCGTCAACCGAGACAAGCAGGCACCCGAAGCCGCGGCAGGGCTCCGCTACCGCTACAGCCAGAACCCGGGCGACCCGCGATGGCAGGACCTCATCACCCGTCTGTGTGCCGCCAGCTCGCTGTTCTCCCGGCTCTGGGCCACGCACGACGTCGCTCCGCCACGCCTGTGCAACAAGCGCTACGACGTTCCGGGCATCGGCGAAGTGAGTCTGCGTGCCACCGGCATGGAGCTCACCGACTGCCCCGGCGTCCGCCTCGTCGTCCACACCCCCGACGACGAGCGCAGCCGCAGGAACATCGACCGCCTGCTGCTCCGGGCGTGAATCTCCGGGTGAACGAACGAGAGACGGCCGTGATGCGCCAGTTCAACGGCTGGTGTGCGGCTTCGGGCCGCGTCGGTGGGGATGGCGGCTGTGCCAGGGTGACGGTGCAGCGCCAGCACTGTCGTACAAACAGTGCGCCGACGATGACGACGGTGAAGACGCCTTGCAGCCGACCACGCATGGCGTATCGGGGCGTCGAGGCCGGCCCGGCGCAGTTCGAGTGCTTCGGCCGTGGTGCACACGCCGAGCCAGGTCGCCCCGGCGTCGAGTGCCGCGCGGGGGACGTCGATCGCGCCGTGCCCGAGCGCGTCAGGGGAGCAGAAGTCGGCGAGTCATCGCCGTGGTGGTGTCCAGAGGCTCGAGGCTGCGGTGGATCTTGGCCATGACGCTGGCGCCGAGCCACATGTCGTAGAGGATCTGTGCCGTTTCGCGGGGTGTGCCGTCGATCGCGATCGACCCGTCCGAGAGGCCGCTGATGATGACCCGCTCGAGCCGCTCGACGATTGCTCCTGTTCCCTTCTTGAGGGACAGTCGCATCGGCTCGGAGAGGTCGGAGACCTCGGCTCCGAGCTTCACGGCGAGACACTTGCCCTGGCACTCGTCGAAGCTCTGCGTCTCCCGCCACATCCGCCAGTAGCCCATCAGGTGTTCGGCGGCGGACTGGCCGGGCTGCGACAGGACGCGGTCCATGTCGGCAAGGTATGCGTCGAAGTAACTCTCCAGCAGCGCCTCACCGAAGGCGTCCTTGGAGCCGAAATAATGGTAAAAGGACCCCTTGGGTACGCCCGCCTCCGCGAGCACCTCGTTGAGACCGACCGCGGAGTAGCCCTTGTGGGCCATGATCCGCTGGGCGGCGTCGAGGATGTTCCGACGGGTGTCGGCACTCCGGGTTCGGGTGACTGGCATGGTGGCAGTCTACCACCCAAATAGACCAGTCGTCTTGCGGCTTGCGTTCGTCTCGCACAATGCGGTCACGTGTCTCCGCCTCCGGGCTCCGTCCGCCCGCTCCGGGACCGTGGAGACCCGCTCGTCCCATCGATCCGCCCACTGATGAATCCACACGGCGCCCGGATGCTCGTCGTTCCGCTGCGCAGGCGCGAAAGGTACGGATATGCGGGCATGAGCAGTGATCTTCGTCTTGTCGACGACCACGGCCGGAACGGAGTGAAGGGCGTGCCGGGCTGATGTCACCCCACTCGAGCTGTTGTTCCCTCTCGATCGCCACCCGCGCTGAAGTCCGCGAGGCGCAGCAGCTGCGCCACGACGTGTTCACCGCCGAGTTCGGCACTCAGTTGTCCGCCCTGGCCGGCGGACTCGACGCGGACGCCTTCGACGAACACGCCGCCCCCTGAGCCTGCTCCGTTGTGACGGACCCCATCGGCACAGTGGTCAGACTGCCCATGCGGTCTCGTGTTCGGCGGGACCGCGGTAGCCGAGGCTGCTGTGCAGACGGTGCAGTGGTAGCAGCCCTCGACGAAGTCGAAGACCGTGGTGCGGGCGGCGGCCCGGCCGGGCCGAGCCGGGAGACGGCGCCGAGCGGCCCCCTCTCGACGGGGGCGTAGAACGACTCGGCGAGTGCGCTGCCCCAGCAAGGTCGGGTGCGGCCGACCGACAGACGCACTCCCAACCGGTGCGTCAGCAAGGCCGACTGCCGGCTGGTGGACCGGGCGGATCCAACCGGCGGTGACAGCCATGAGACGCCTGGAACGGCAAGCGTCCGGCGATCGTGAAGCTGTGGCGGAACGCCTGGAGGAGTCCACTCCGTTCCTCCGCTTCGACACCCGGATCTGCCGCATCGTCCGCACCACCAACGCATACGGAGGGAGCCGGAAGGCAGACTCGGAGCGCCATGTCCGGATGGGGTCAGGCCCCGGTGCGGGATGCCCGTCGCACAGGCCAGGCGATCAGGCTCATCGCCAGGGCAGCGACCGCGAGCGCCGAACCGGCCACCAGGACGGATGCCGGGTTCCAGAGCTTGCCCAGCACCTGTACGAGTACGGGGAAGGCGAATCCGATGTAGGTGAGGCTGTAGAAGACGGCGATCACGGTCGAGATGTTCCGCGGGCCGGCGAGCGACTCCGCGAGCTGAAGACCACTCACCAGCAGAAGACCGTAGGCCGAACCCAGGACAGCGGCCGTCACCCCCAGGAGGACCAGCGAGCCGGTGGCGACGGTGAGCGCCGCGGCGAGCAGCCCGGCGATCACGGACGCCATGCCTGCGCGGAACGGTGCCGCCGCGGAGCGCAGGGCCAGGCGCCGCGCCCATGGCTGTACCCCGATACCACTGCCCAGGGTGACGGCGGCGACCACACCACCGCCGACGGCGCCGTACCCGCCCAACGGTACGAGGACGGGGAGCGCCGCGAGTGACACGGTCGCGGCCCCGAAGACCCACGGTGCCGTCGGAAGCACCGCGGTCAGGAAGAGGCGGCTCGTCAGGACCTTCCTCGCCCCGTCGCCGTGGCGGACGGAGCGGCTGTCCCGTCCGGTGGCGGGCAAGGCAGCCGCCGGAGCGCGCCACACCACCGGCAGTGTCAGTGCCACCAGGGCGATGTGCACCAGGTAGGCGGTCGTCTGGGGCGAGGGCAGCCACTGGACGATGACACCGGACAGCAGCGGTCCGGCGGCGAACCCGGCGGTCAGCGCGACCGCCGAGCGCCGCGCTCCCGCCCCCGCCGCCTTGGCGGTGTCGGACAGTTCCTTGATCCATGCCGTTCCCGGCCCGAACGCCGAGCCCGCGCTGATTCCCACGATGATCCGTCCGGCCAGGATCGTGCCGAACGCTCCGCCGGAGAACAGGATCACCGCCGAGCCGAGCGCGGACAGCAGCAAGGCGGCCAGGAGAACGCGCTGCCGGCCGAGCCGGTCGGAGAGCCGGGCCATCACCAGCAGGGCCGGTACGAGGCCCAGCGCGTAGGCCCCGAAAAGGGCGTTGACCTGGGCACTGCTCAAGTTCTCGCGGTAGACCTGCAGGACGGAGGCGAACATGTTCGCTCCCCATCCGACCGTGAACACGGCGGACGCTGGCCGTCTCCACGCGCTCTGCGCGATCACCGCTGAGGTGACCGCGGCGCCTTTCGCCTTGCCCGGCGCGCCTTCCGCCCCGCTCGCTCCGGCTCCGGCTCCGGCTCCGGGAAGCCGTACGCCGCGGTCACACCTGCTGCCGTCGGGCCGCAGTGCGGGAGAGGAGAGGTGCCGAGAAGGAATGGCGGTGATCTCTGGAGTACCCATGGCCACGACAGTAGCGGGGAGTAGACCAGTCGTCTAGAGAGATTCCGATTCCTGGACCCGCCTTGACCGTCCGAGTGGAGAAACGGTGCCGGTTCAGCGCCGCCGTCCCGCACACGTGAGGGGGATACTCCGTCAGCGGGACGGCGCCCCTCCTGGGCGTCCGTCGGCGCGATGGACGGGACCCCTCGGCACGAGGCGCGGAAACGGGGCGGCGCGCCCACGACCAGTGCGTAGCGGACGGATCGGAGCTTCCTGATCCCCGCCGGCCAAGTCCCCCACCTCACCCGCGTGCTCGGGTGAAGGCGGCGACCGGTTCGGTGCGGGTCGTCTCGGCAGCCGGCAGGACCAGGCGGCGGCCACCGCATGGAGCACGGACCGGACGTTCGCGCCCTGACCGCCGCAGTCGGTCCTCCGGCGTGACAGCCGCGGCAGCGCGGACGCCGGCCCACGCGCTCGCGCCGCACCGGGTGAACCGGTACGAGTCGGCCCACGTCACGGAGAAGCCGGCCAGCGGGCCGGGAGAGGACTTCGATGACAACACCGGCAAGGACACGGGAGAGCGAGCCCCACGTCGCGCTCAGCCCGCCGGCCGACCCGAGCTGCACCCCTGTCGCCGTCCCGGGTGAGGGAGGCGGCGGCGTCACCCTCCTCCCGAGATGAGTGCGACGTCGACCGTCGGCCGTCGGCCAATCAGCCGAGCGCACCGGCGCGGCGGTGCTCCACCCTCATAGAGCCGCCGGCCCATCGGATTCAGTCCGATGGGCCGGCGGTGTCGAGGGCGCGGTCGGCGGCAGCAGTGCCGCTGGGTGTGTCAGGCGTGGACGGCGGTGCGCTTGATGAGCGCGTCGGCGGCGGGTCCGGAGGAGGCGGGGTTCTGGCCGGTGACGAGGAGGCCGTCCTGGACGACGTAGGGCTGCCAGTCGCCGATCTTGGAGTAGAGGCCGCCGAGCTTGATCAGCTCGTCCTCGACGAGGAAGGGGACGATGTCGGTGAGGGCGACGCCGTCTTCCTCGGAGTTGGTGAAGCCGGTGACGTTCCGGCCCTGGACGAGGGGTGTGCCGTCCTCGTTGAGGGTGTGGCGCAGGACGCCGGGGGCGTGGCAGACCAGGGCGAGAGGCTTGCCGGAGCGCAGGGTGGTCTCGATCAGGCGGATGGAGTCGCTGTCCTCGGCCAGGTCCCACAGCGGACCGTGGCCGCCGGGGTAGAAGACGGTGTCGTAGTCGTCGGCGACGACGGAGTCCAGGCGCACGGTGTTCGACAGCGCCGCGGTCGCTTCCGCGTCGGCCTCGAAGCGGCGGGTCTGGTCCGTCTGGTTGGCGGGCTCGTTGCTCTTGGGGTCCAGCGGCGGACGGCCGCCCTTGGGAGAGGCGAGGGTGATGTCCCAGCCGGCCTCCTTGAACCGGTAGTAGGGTGCGGCCAGTTCCTCCAGCCAGAACCCGGTCTTGCGGCCGGTGGTACCCAGCTCGTCGTGCGAGGTCAGGACGATGAGAACCTTCATGATCATGCTCCTGGTGATGAGATGGTACAGGACGAGTAGACCGGTCGTCTATGAGTAGCCGGAAGCGACCGGAGGCGGCAGAAGGTGCGGTGCGTCAATTCGGCTGTCGCCGGGCGTGGGGTTCAGCGGCCGAGGAAGGCGAGCAGGGCTTCGTTGACCTCGGCGGTGTGGGTGGTGAGGAGCCCATGGGGGGCGCCCTCGATCTCGATGTACTGGGCGCCGGGCAGGGCCCTGGCGAAGCGCCGGCCGGTGGCGTCGATGGGCAGGGTGCGGTCGGCGGTGCCGTGGACGATCAGGGCGGGCACGTCGATCTTCGGGATGTCGGCGCGGAAGTCGGTGGGCCAGGTGAGCGGGGCGGCCGCGGAGGCGATGGCCCCCGATCCGGCGGCGACGTTCCACGCGTTGCGGACCGCGCCCTCGCTGACCCGGGTGCCCAGGTTCTCGTCGAGGTTGAAGAAGTCGTTGTAGAAGTCGGTGAAGAACGCGTACCGGTCCTTCTTCACCGCCTCGGAGACACCCTCGAAGAAGGACAGAGGCGCGGCGCCGTCCGGGTTGTCGTCGGTGATCTCCAGGAACGGTTCGAGACTGGCCAGGAACACTGCCTTGGCGACACGTTCCGAGCCGTAGGCGGAGAGGTAGCGGGCCACTTCGCCGGTGCCCATCGAGAATCCGACCAGTACGGCTTCCCGCAGATCCAGCGTCTCCAGGACCGTGTGCAGGTCGGCGGCGAAGGTGTCGTAGTCGTAACCGGTCGAGGGCTGGCTGGACTTGCCGAAACCCCGGCGGTCGTAGGTGACGACCCGGTAGCCGGCGTCGAGCAGCGCCGACGTCTGCCCCTCCCAAGAGGTGCCGTCCAGGGGATAGCCGTGGATCAGCACCACCGGCTGACCGTTCCCCTTGTCCTCGTAGTGCAGCTCGATGTCCGTGCTGTTCTCCGTGCCCACCTTGATGCGCCCCATGACATTCAGCCTCTCCGTAGCGTGTGCCGCGTTCCGACATCCAGAACTATACGACTGGTCTACTCGGAGGTCAACCGGGCGGGCAGCGGCGTCGGAAGGTTCAGATCGGCCCCGCCGGCTCCGGGTGGCCGACCAGCAGGAGGAGCGCCGTCGCGCCGTGGTCGACGAGCGCGTCGCGCAAAGCCTCGGGGTGGGCGCGTTCGTGTCGAGTTCGACGACGGTGCCGCCGTGGGGAGCGAGGTGGTCCCGCGGGACGCGGGTTCCGAACGCCCGGTAGACGCTCGGCTGCGTCGTCACCGTGATCCGGCGTCGGTCCGCGCCGAGAGGGAAGTCCGCGTGGACCCGTCAGGTGTGGGACTGGGCCGGGGCCAAGCGCGCGGCCCGCTCCGTCGGCTCCTCGGTGAGCGCGTCGAGCACCGCGGACGAGCAGGGGAACGGCAGACCGAGGACATCGGCCCGGGCGGCGGCCGCGCGGGCGACGACGCAGTGGCAGTCGCCCATCACGGCGGCCGCGTCCAGGGCCGCCAGTTCGTCCACGGTCCCTGCGGTTCGATCCGGATCGGCCGCGGAGTCCCGGACCACCGGCTCCGGTTTCGGAGCGGAGCCGGGAGGTGCCTTCGGAGCGTTCAGGTGGCGGAGCCTCTGCGGCATCCCTTGACGTGCCGGTGAGGCGATGGCTACATGGGAGCGCTCCCACACTTTCCATTCCGCCCCAGCTTCTCGGCGCTCACTCTAGGAGCCGTAGTGAGAACACCAAGACGCACGGCACGGAAACACCCGGTCGCTCACCTGCTGACCGTACTGGTCACTCTCCTCGGGGCCGTCGCCCTCGGCGTCCTCTCCCCGGCCGGCGCGCAGGCCGCGTCGCCGGGTGCCGCCGCCACCGGCCTCCACATCAGCAACGGCCGCCTGGTCGAAGGCAACGGCAACGACTTCATCATGCGCGGCGTCAACCACGCGTACACCTGGTACACGGGCCAGACCCAGTCGTTGGCCGACATCAAGGCACTGGGCGCCAACTCCGTCCGCGTGGTCCTGTCCGACGGCCACCGCTGGACCAGGAACAGCCCCGAGGAAGTAGCCGGCATCGTCGCCCAGTGCAAGACCCTCCGGCTCATCTGCGTGCTGGAGGTGCACGACACCACCGGATACGGCGAGGATTCCGCAGCCGGCACCCTCGATGAGGCGGCCGACTACTGGATCGGCCTCAAGAGCGTCCTCACCGGCGAAGAGAACTACATCATCATCAACATCGGCAACGAACCCTGGGGCAACACCGACCCCGCAGGCTGGACCGCACCGACCGTCGCCGCCGTCCAGAAACTGCGCGCCGCCGGGTTCCAGCACACGATCATGGTGGACGCGCCCAACTGGGGCCAGGACTGGCAGGGCGTCATGCGTGCCAACGCGCAGTCCGTCTACAACGCCGACACCACCGGCAACCTGATCTTCTCGATCCACATGTACAGCGTCTTCGACACCGCCCAGGAGATCACCGACTACCTCAACGCCTTCGTCAACGCCAAACTGCCCATTCTCATCGGCGAGTTCGGCGGTCCCGCAGACCAGTACGGCGATCCGGACGAGGACACCATGATGGCCACCGCGCAGCAGCTCAAGCTCGGCTACCTGGCCTGGTCCTGGAGCGGCAACACCGACCCGGTCCTCGACCTGGCGATCGGTTTCGACGCCACCCACCTCAGCGCCTGGGGCCAGCGCGTGTTCAACGGCGTCAACGGCATCGCCCAGACCTCCAAGGAAGCCACCGTCTACGGTGGCGGCACCTCGAACGACACACAGGCCCCGACTGCCCCCGGCACCCCGACGGCCTCAGCCGTGACAGCCACCTCTGTCGCGCTCAGCTGGACCGCCGCCACCGATAACGTTGCCGTCACCGCCTACGACATCGTTCGCGTCAGCGGCACCACCGAGACCACGGTCGCCGCCTCCACCACCAACAGCGCCGTTGTCACCGCTCTCACCGCCGACACGGCTTACACGTTCGCGGTCTACGCACGTGACGCGGCCGGGAACCGCTCGGCCCGTTCGGCCACGGTGAACGTCACCACCGCCACGGCGCCCAGCGTGAGCTGCTCCGTCGGCTACCGCGTCGTCGGCGAGTGGCCGGGCGGCTTCCAGAGCGAGATCACCATCCGCAACACCGGCACCACCGCCATCAACGGCTGGAAGCTGGTCTTCGCCTTCGCCGACGGCCAGACCGTCAGCAACATGTGGGGAGGTACGCCCGCTCAGAGCGGCGCCACGGTGAGCGTCACCCCCGCCTCGTACACCTCCACCATCCCGGCCGCGGGTTCGGTCGCCGTGGGCTTCCTCGGCACCAAGGGCGGTTCCAACTCCTCTCCGAGCACCTTCACCCTCAACGGCAGCACCTGCGCCACCGCCTGACCGGTCCCCCAGGGCCCGCAGAACACGGTCACGGCCCGGGCACGCCTGCCGGCGTGCCCGGGCCTTCTGCCTCCCGCGCGGGCCGCCGTCGACCGTGGGCCGACGGGACGGGCACGCCCCGGCGACGGCCCGAGGTCTGCGTTGGGCGATCGTCCGGGAGGCCGGACCGAACGGTCACGATGCGCCGCGGGACCGGAAGCAACCTCCTGACACGGGAGACACGGGAGACACGGGAGACGCAGGGGCGTGTGACTGTCCGCCGTCTCCGATGAGAGCGGGCATCACATGCAGCCCAAGCGCGGCCCGGGATCGGGATCGTCGTGGTCCGCGCCGTAGACGCGGCCGTGCAGCAGCTGCTCATCGCCGTACCCGCGCTCGGCCTGTCTGTGTCGGTCGGCCACTGTCTCTCAGTGGGGCCGGATGACCTGGTGGAGTGACGGTCCACGACTCGCGGGGGCCCAGATGACCGTGCGTGCAGCGATCGGCGTCGGCCCCGAACGGCTGGACGAGACCCCCGGCTGCGGTTCACCGGCATCCGGGAGGCGGTCGCACAGTCCTCATGGACTCCGCCAGACGTGATCGTCCTCGGCGCGCGCAGGAGCACGGTCGAGCCTCCGCCCCCTACCACTGCGGGATCACCGCGGCAATGCGACAGTGAACCATGAGCCGTCACCGACGCCCGCCGCGGCGGGCCCCGTGGATAGCGGGCGCCGCCGCGGTTCTCGTTCTCGGCGGCACCGGAACGTGGCTGTTGCTGACATCTGACGGGAACACACCCGGCTCAGCGGCGACGGCTCCGAGCGCACTCCCGTCAAGAGCGGGACCGTCGGAAACACCCGAGCCGCACCTCCCCACCTCAGCGACCTCGACACCGCCGGCGACACCCGGACCGACCGCGACCACGGCAGCCCACTCCCCCCAGCCGGTGCCCTCCACGGACCGCCCGACGACCCACCCGGCGACGGCCGGCCCGCATACCCCCCAGCCACCGCCGCCGACGCACACGTCCCCTCCTCCCCCGCGTCCTCATCCGGCGACGCGGCCCTCCGAGACCACGACGCAACCGACGCCGACCGCCTCGACTCCCCTCCCCGGGCCACCGACATCAACACCTCGCCCTGAAAGGAGTGGGCCGGTCACCACCACGTGGTACACGTCCCCTGCCGCTGTCGCCGCCGCACAGCGCATGGCCCTGGCCGAAACCGTCGGTGACCCCGCATGCTCCCTGGCCTCGGCAGGTCCGCCCGACCCCGGCCTCGTACCCCCCGTGGGCCGGATCGGTATCGGCAACGCGGGGAACTACTGGTGCCTGATCTGGTGAAGGAGACAAGCTCAGGACGTCTCGTTACGGAGATCGACGGGCGGGCCAAGGCCGTGTTCGGGGCCGAGGTCGAGAGTGAAGACGTCGTTCGGCAGGAACACCAGGCTCAATCCGTCCGTACCATCCACCAAGATACGGAACAGCAGTCGCACTCCCGCCGTCACCCGGCGCCAGGCACCGGACCGGTCACCTCCGGCAGGCGGCTCTCCAGCCCCCGACCCATTCACAGCCCCCAGTCACAGGAGGAGTTCGATGTCTACCGACACGGCCACCACCGGCCTGACAGACCAGTACCGCTCACGAGTGGCCGCCGACCTGGAGACCAACGGCCGCGAACAGGAGCGTCTCACCACCGAGATCGCCGCTCTGCAGAAGCAGCTGAGCGTGCTGCAGCACGAGCAGTCGGTTCTGACACACGTCCAGGAGGCACTCGGCACCGCCCCACAGGCGCAGACCCTCGCCGCCGACGACAGCCCGGTTCCCCCGCCTCGCAGGAGGACACCCGCCTCTCCCGCATCCCACAAGGCAACACGAGCGAAGAAGCCAACCGGCAGGAACGACAAACCGACCAGGAAAGCCGTGCCAAAGAAGGCTTCTGCCGCGAAACCGGCTGTCACCACACCCACGTCGTCGCAGCCGACGCTGGTCGAACTCGTCCACGACCACCTCGCCCAGCACCACGAGCCCCGCTCCGCGGCCGAGGTCGCCACATCACTCGACCAGGCCCACCCCGACCGCGGCATCAAGACCACGGTCGTGCGCAGCACCCTGGAAGGACTCGTCGCCAAGAACCGCATCCAGCGCACCCGGCAGGGCAGCTCCGTCTTCTACAGCGCCCCCGCGACCCAGACCGACGACACCCCGGCCCAACCCCGGCAGAGTGCGCCCGCCGAGCCGACGGGCAGCTGAGCCGCCGACCTCACACCGCGGGGATGCCGGCGCGCTGAAGAGGGAAGCCGACTGAAGAACGGCGACCGGGAAGGCCGAGGCACAGGCTGCGCCTTCGGGTACGCCTTCGGGCCGGCAGTCCCCCGCCGTGTCGGGCCGCGTTCGAAGGCCGACGTCGCCCCTCCGCGGAGGCGCGTCGAAGGTGACGATGGTTCCGGTCAGGTCGACAGACTCGAGCAGGGGCTGGAAGTGCGCGGTGTAGGGTCGGCCGCGCGGCGAGGTGCCCAGGTGATCTGGTCCTTTTCCGCGCGGCCTCCCTCCGAACTCACCGTGCGAGTTTCCCCGCAGTGAG
>NZ_JBEYWE010000046.1:0-46787 GCF_040644295.1 Streptomyces sp. NPDC047000 | reverse complement strand
CGTTCGGGCGGGCGTTCGCGGTCCGGTTCTCCTCCGCGACGGCCCTCGTCGCCGTCCTGGTGAGCGCCGCGATCGGAGGCGTACTGCTGTGAGACACCTCGCCCGGACCGCCCTGCTCGCCCTCAGCGGCCTCGGCCTGCTGCACGTCTCCCTCTTCACCGACGACTACCTCCGCTACGTCAAGGAAGGCATGCGCCCGCTGCTCGTCGCCTCGGGCGCGGTCCTGCTCCTGCTGGCCGCCGCGGAGGCCTGGTCGGTACGTGGCGAGGCACACCGCGGCGGCGACACGCACGGCGGTGATCACACCCACGCCGACGGCGATGCGCCCGGCGGCGACGACACGTACGGTGACGGCGAGGCGCACCGGGGCGGTCACGAGGGCCATGACCACTCCGCCCTGCCGAGGATCGCCTGGCTGCTCCTGCTCCCGGCGCTCAGCCTGCTCTTCTACGCCCCGCCCGCCCTCGGGGCGTACACGGCCTCCCGCGAGGACGCCCGGAAGGTGACCCGGCAGGACGCGTTCGATCCGCTGCCCGCGACCTCACCGCTGCCGATCACCCTCACCGACTTCACCGAGCGGGTGCAGCAGGACCGCCGGCGGGCCATCAAGGGCCGCACCGTCCTGATGACCGGTTTCGTCACGCCCGTCAAGGGCGGCGGCTCCTGGGACCTGACCCGGATCATCCTCAGCTGCTGCGCGGCGGACGCCCAGTCCGTGAAGATACGCGTCCACGGCCTTCCGGCGCCCGCCGCCGACACCTGGGTCTCGGTGACCGGCACCTGGCACCCCGGCGGCACCCTGGGCACCGCCTCTGCCCCCGCCGCGCTGGACGCCCGCACGGTGAAGAAGGTCCCCAAGCCCGTCAACGGCTACCAGGACGCCCTTCCGATCGGCACGGCCCCCTGACCCACGCCGTACCGCTCACGCCGTCCTCGGCCGTGACGGTCCGGCGCAGTTCGACGCAGCACAGACCGGGACGGGAGGTGAGGACGGCGGTGAGCCGGTCGTCCTCGCCCGCGGCGGCCAGATAGGCGCGCAGGAAGGCGTGGTTCATGCCGCACACCAGGTCCGGCGCCTGCGCGGCCACCGGATGGAACGGGCAGTTGCGCAGCACCGTGCGCCCGGCGCCCTCCTCCGCGGGTTCGAAGCCGAGCGAGCCGAGCACGGCCCGGACCCCGCTCACGTGCGCCTGGGCGCCGAGCCTCCCGCCCCGCTCCCGCGCCACCCGCAGCGCCGCCTCCCGGGCGCTCTCGCCGGGCCGCTGCGCGGTGATCGCCTCGGCCAGCAGCGAGGCCAGCAGTTCGTGCCGGTGCGGAGGCAGCCGTACGGCCAGGGTGCCGGGGACGGGCTCGTAGAGCCGGGAACGGCGGCCGAGCCCGGCCCGGTGCGGGCCGCCGCCCGGCGTGCCGTGCCCGCCGCGGCCGGACCGCAGCAGCCCCGACGCCACCAGCTTCTCCAGATGGAAGACCGCCAGCTTGCGGGACATCCCGAGCGCCGCGGCCACGTCGTCGCGGGTCACGGGATGCGGGGCACGCCGTACGAAGTCCAGCAGCCTGCGCCGCGACTCGTCGCCCAGGGAGGCGAGCGCGGTCGTCGCGTCCAGGCCGGACGGCTGCGCCGTACCGGCCGCGGACGAATCGGACGTCACCCGTTCACCGTAACCCCGGCCGCCGCCGGAGGGACGGCCCGCCGGGGCGGGCTTGACTTCGAGAGCGCTCCAGCGGCTAGCCTCACCGCCCTGCGACAGGACGCGTCGGACGGAGCCAGCCATGCGTGTGGGTGTGCACATCAACCGGTTCAACCACCCGGGCGGCGGGCCCGCGCTCGGCCCGGAACTGGCCGCGGTGGGTGCCGCGGCGGAGGCGGCGGGGGTGGGCTGGCTGTCGGTGATGGACCACTACTTCCAGATGGAGTTCAACGGCGGCGCCGAGGACGCCATGCTGGAGGCGTACACGACCCTCGGCTATCTCGCCGGGCACACCTCCACGGTCCGTGTCGGCGCGCTGGTGACCGGGGTGACGTACCGCCACCCGGGACTGCTCGCGAAGATCGCCACGACGCTCGACGTGCTTTCCGGCGGGCGGGCCACGCTGGGGATCGGCGCCGCCTGGTACGACCGTGAGCACCACGGCCTCGGCGTGCCCTACCCGCCGCTCGCGGAACGGTTCGAGCGGCTCGAGGAGACCCTGCGGATCTGCCTCCAGATGTGGGACCCGGAGAACAACGGGCCCTTCGAGGGCGAGCACTACCGGCTGGCCGAGACGCTGTGCGTGCCCGCGCCGGTCAGCTCCCCGCACCCGGAGATCATGATCGGCGGCACGGGCGAGAAGAAGACCCTGCGGCTGGTCGCGCAGTACGCGGACGCCTGCAATCTGATCGTCGCCGACGCCGGCGAACTGCGGCACAAGCTCGCTGTGCTGCGCGGCCACTGCGACACGCTGGGGCGCGACTACGACGCGATCCGCAAGACGATCGTCCACTTCGGGGAGGGCGTCGGGAAGGAGGACCTCGACGCGTTCACCCGGGAGATCGCCCCGTACGCCGGGCTCGGCGTCGACACCGTCGTCCTCGCCCCCAGGGTGGACGAACCCGCCGGCTGGATCGAGCGGTTCGCGGCGCCTGCCGTGACGCGGCTGGCCGGGATCGCCTGACCCGGCGGATGCGTGGAGGGGGCCGGGGACCGCTCGTCGAGCGGTCCCCGGCCCCCTCCGGCGCGCCGTGGGACGATCAGACCGCGACGGGCTCGCCCGCGAGGCCCTGCAGACGGGTGACGACGTCGGTCACCTGGGCGGCGACCTCGGCGTCGTCGGCCGGGTGGGTCTCGGCGAAGCGGACCACGGAGCCGGGGATGGAGAGCTTGATGTCCTCGATCACCTTGCCGCCCGCGATACCCGCGGCCTTGCGGGTCTCGTCCTGCGCCCACACGCCGCCGAACTGGCCGTAGGCGGTGCCGATCACGGCGACCGGCTTGCCGGTCAGGGCGCCGGCGCCGAACGGACGGGACAGCCAGTCGATGGCGTTCTTCAGGACGGCCGGGATCGTGCCGTTGTACTCGGGGGAGAACAGCAGGAACGCGTCGGCGCCGCCGGCGGCCTCGCGCAGCTTCGCGGCGGCGGCCGGGACGTCACCCTCGACGTCGATGTCCTCGTTGTAGAACGGGATGTCCGCGAGGCCCTCGTAGAGGACGACCTCGGCGCCCTCGGGCGCGAGCTTGACGGCCGCCTCGGCGAGCTGACGGTTGTGCGAACCGGCGCGGAGGCTGCCGACGAGCGCGAGGATGCGAACAGACATGGGAACTCCAAGGGGGGCAGAAAGGGCACAGAAAGAGGCACCCGACGGGTGCAGGACGGGCGCACGGCCTGCCCTGTAACACCGCCGCAATAATCCGGACCGGGGTCCGTTTCTTATGTCTAGCATCCTAAGCGGACCGGGGTCCAGTTTTGTTCCCATGCTTTACGCTGTCTTCATGTCCCGCGCACTGCCGCCCTTCCCGCAGCCCCAGGAACCCGTCGGCACACCCCGGTTCCTGGAACTCGAGGCGGCTGCCCCCGACGAGCCGTGCCTGCGCGCCGACGCGGCCCGCAACCGCGCCCGCCTGCTGGAGGCGGCCACCCGGCTGATCGCCGAGCACGGCGTCGCCGGGGTCACGATGGAGGCGGTGGCCGCCGCCGCCCAGGTGGGCAAGGGGACCGTCTTCCGGCGCTTCGGGGACCGCACCGGACTGCTGATGGCGCTGCTCGACCACTCCGCGCGCCGGCTCCAGGCCGACTTCCTCGCCGGACCGCCCCCGCTGGGTCCCGGCGCGCCGCCGGTCGAACGGCTGCGGGCGTTCGGCACGGCGGTGCTCTACCGGACCGAGGAACAGCTGGACCTGCAACTCGCCGCGCAGCCCGACCCGGCCCGCCGGTTCGCCAACCCGCCCTTCGCGGCACTGCACATGCACGTGAGGATGCTGCTGCGGCAGATCGTGCCGGACGCCGACTGCGACCTCCTCGCCCACACCCTCCTCGACCGCCTCGACCCGGCGCTCGTCCACCACCTGACCAGGCAGCGCGGGATACCGCTGGAACGGCTCGAGGCCGGCTGGACCGACCTCGTCGCCCGGGTGACCCGCACCGAGCCGCCGGCCTGCTGACCGCCGTCCCCTCCGGGTCGCGGACCCGTCCCCTCCGGGGCGTGGTCCCGTTGCCGCCCGCGGCCCCTTTCCGCCTGCAGTCCCTTCCCGGCCCCGGCCCCTTTCCGGGGGCGCCCGTTCCCGGCGGCGGACCACCGCCCTCATGCCGTTCTTGTGACGACCGTTACCCCGCCGCACTGCGCCGCCCCGGCTTCTGCCAAGATGCCGTACGTCATGGTGCAGATACCGAATACGTCCGCCGCCTCGACGCCCGCGCAGCGCTCCGTTCCCACGAGCGCCGACGTGGCCCGCCTGGCCGGCGTCTCACGTGCGACCGTCTCCTACGTCCTCAACAACACCAGCGCCGTACGGATCAGCGAGCCCACCCGGCGCCGCGTCCACCAGGCCGCGAAGGAACTCGGCTACGTGCCCCACGCGGCCGCCCGCAGCCTGCGCGCCGGACACAGCCGGATCGTGCTGCTGCCCGCCCCGGCCGTCCCGGTCGGTTCCCTCTACAGCCAGTTCATCAGCGACCTGCAAGGGGCGCTGGGCCGCCTCGACTACACCGTCGTCCACTACGGCACCGCCGGCCTGCGCGGTGACGACGCCGCCCGCGCCTGGGCCGAACTGCGGCCCGTCGCCGTCATCGTGCCCGGACCCGGGCTGGGAGCCGAGGGCGTCGCCGTACTCAAACGCTCCGGCGCCCGCGCCGTCGTCACCCTCGGACCCGAACGCCTGGAGGGCGCCCACACCCTTCTGATGGACCACGAGGCCATCGGCCACCGCGCCGTGGAGCACCTCCGCGTCCGCGGACGGCGCCGCCTGGGGATCGTCGTCCCCGAGGAACCCGGCCTGGAGATCTTCTCCCGGCCCCGCCTCGCGGGCGCCCGCCGCGCCCTGCGGGGCACCGACGCCACGCTGACCGAACTGCCCCTCGCCTACGACGAGGAGTCCGCGGCGCGGCTCGCGGCCCGCCGCCGGGAACTCCGCATCGACGGGGTGTTCGCCTTCAACGACGAGTACGCCATGCTGCTGATGCGCGCCCTCCAGGACGACGGGGTCCGCATCCCCGAGGACACGGCCGTCATCGGCGCCGACGACCTGACGCTCGGCCGGCTGCTGCGCCCCAGGCTCAGCACCGTCCGTCTGGAGGTGCCGTCGGGCCGCGAACTCGCCGAACTGGTCGACCGCGCGGTCCGCGACCCCGGTGCCGCGCCCGAGACGTACCGGGTGCTCGACTCGGCGGTGGTGCATCGCGAATCCAGCTGAACGGCTCCGGCCAAGCGCCCGGTTCACGAAAGGCATGGCACCCTTCCGGACAACATGTCTACGAAGAAAGCGAGTTGGTGCAGTACAGGGCACAACAGCAGGCACGTTCGCGCTCGATCATGACTAAGATGCTGCACGCTCATTCAGACGGGGATGCGTTCGAGCACCGGATGCGGCTCCTGTCTGCCCCGGCTCACCGCACCCCGTCACACGGCGGCCGGCCGGACCGGCCGCCGGCGCTGGGCCCTGACGGCAGGGCCCACGAGAGTCCGCGGTGATCGAACGGAGCACATTGGCCATGTCGTTGCTCGAGCCGAAGACCTGGCAGTCGGCCCACCCCCGCCCCCTGTCGGGACCTGAGTACACCGTCACCGAGCCCGCCACCGGCGAGGCGCTCGGCACCGTCACCCTCGCCGCGGCCGAGGACGTCGCCCCGGCCACCGAGATCGCCCGCGCCGCGCAGCGCGAGTGGGCGCGCGCCCCGCACTTCGTCCGTGCGGCCGTACTGCGCAAGGCCGGTGACCTGTTCACCGCGCACGCCGGTGAACTGCGGGAATGGCTCGTCCGTGAATCCGGCTCCATACCCGGCAAGGCGGACTTCGAACTGCACGTCGCCGCCCAGGAGTGCTACGAGGCCGCCACCCTGGCCTCCCGCCCCACCGGCCAGGTACTGCCCACCGAGGCACCCCGGCTGTCGTACACCCGCCGGATCCCGGTCGGCGTCGTCGGGGTGATCTCCCCGTTCAACGCCCCGCTGATCCTGTCGATCCGCTCCGTGGCCCCCGCCCTCGCCCTGGGCAACGCGGTCGTGCTGAAGCCGGACCCGCGCACCGCGGTCTGCGGCGGTCTCTCCCTCGCGGCCGTCTTCGCCGAGGCCGGCCTGCCCGAGGGCCTGCTGCACGTCCTGCCCGGCGGGGCCGGCACCGGCCAGGCCCTGGTCGCCGACCCGCTGGTCCCGGTGATCTCCTTCACCGGCTCCACCGCCGCGGGCCGCGCGGTCGGCGAGGCCGCGGGACGCCGTCTCAAGCGCGCCCACCTCGAACTCGGCGGCAACTCCGCCCTGGTCGTCCTGGAGGACGCCGACCTCGACGCCGTGATCTCCACGGCCGCGTGGGGCTCCTTCTTCCACCAGGGCCAGATCTGCATGACGACCGGCCGCCACCTCGTCCACCGTTCCCGCTACGACGAGTACGTCGAACGCCTCGCCGCCCGCGCCGACTCCCTCGCCGTCGGCGACCCGCACCGTGCGCAGGTCCACCTCGGCCCCCTCATCGACGCGCCCCAACTCGCCAAGGTGCACGGCCTGGTGGAGGCCAGCATCGCGAACGGCGCCCGCCTCGCGGCGGGCGGCACGTACGAGGAGCTGTTCTACCGGCCGACGGTGCTCGCCGACGTCGACGACACCGCCCCGGCGTACACCGAGGAGGTCTTCGGCCCCGTCGCCCCCGTACGGCCGTTCGACACCGCCGACGAGGCCGTCGCCCTGGCCGCCGACAGCCCCTACGGACTCTCCCTCGGCATCGTCACCCGGGACACCGCCCGGGGCCTGGAACTCGCCGAGCGGATCCCCACCGGGATCGTCCACATCAACGACCAGACCGTGAACGACGAGGCCGTCGCCCCCTTCGGCGGCATCGCCGCCTCCGGCACCGGCGCCCGATTCGGCGGCGAGGCCAACGTGGAGGCCTTCACCGACCTGCGGTGGACGACGACGCGCGGGGACGTGGCGACGTACCCGTTCTGAGGCCTATCGACCCACGGCGCGCGGGCCGGCCCGCGCGCCGACCGGGCTCAACGCGCCGACCGGGCCGGGTTCCGTACCGCCCGCCCGTCCGCGCGCCAGGTTGGCCGCCCGCCGTCGGCGGTCTACTCGCCGTCGCCCGCCTGCCCGGCCGCCTTCGCCTGCTCGGCCTCCACGGACCTGCGGACCTCGTCCATGTCCAGCTTCCGGGCCTGTCCGATGACGTCCGTCAGGGCGGCCTCGGGCAGCGCCCCGGGCTGCGAGAACACCGCGACCCGGTCCCGGACGATCATCAGCGTCGGGATCGACTGGATGCCGAAGGCCGCCGCCAGCTCCGGCTGCGCCTCGGTGTCCACCTTGCCGAACACCAGGTCCGGGTTCTCCCGCGCGGCCTTCTCGTAGACGGGGGCGAACATACGGCACGGACCGCACCACGACGCCCAGAAGTCGATCAGGACGAAGTCGTTGTCCGTGACCGTCCGGTCGAAGTTCTCCTTGGTCAGCTCCACGGTGGTGGTCATGACGCAGATCCCTCATTCCTCATGTCGTCCCCCTGTCAGGGTGAAACGGTCCGCACAACACGGCCACCCGTGCCGCTATTCCGCCCGGCACGCACCCACCGGTCAGCCCCGCACCTACCCATGTGGCTCCCGCGCACGCCACCCACCAGACTGGGCCCCATGACGGAAACGGAAAACAGCGTGTACGACGTCGTGGTGCTCGGCGCCGGACCCGTGGGGGAGAACGTCGCGGACCGCACCCGGGCGGCCGGACTCTCCACCGCGGTCGTGGAGGGCGAACTGGTCGGCGGCGAATGCTCGTACTGGGCGTGCATCCCCAGCAAGGCCCTCCTGCGCCCCGCCATCGCCCGCGCCGACGCCCGCCGCGTCCCCGGCCTGCGCCAGGCGGTGCAGGGGCCCCTCGACACCGCCGCCGTACTCGCCCACCGCAACTACGAGACCTCCGACTGGCACGACGACGGCCAGCTCGGCTGGCTGTCCGGCATCGGCGCCGACCTCTACCGCGGCCACGGCCGCCTCACCGGCCCCCGCACCGTCTCGGTCACCGGTCCCGAGGGCGAGCGGCACGTCCTCACCGCCCGGCACGCGGTCGCCGTCTGTACCGGCACCCGCGCCGCCCTGCCCGACCTGCCGGGTCTCGCCGAGGTCAAACCCTGGACCAGCCGCAACGCCACCGGCGCGCAGTCCGTGCCGGACCGCCTCGTCGTGGTCGGCGGGGGAGTGGTCGCCGCCGAGATGGCCACCGCCTACCGCGCCCTCGGCTCCGAGGTCACCGTCCTCGTCCGCGGCAAGGGCCTGCTGCCGCGCCTGGAGCCCTTCGCCGGAGAACTGGTCGCCGAGGCCCTCACGGAAGCAGGCGCGGACATCCGCACCGGCACCTCCGTCGAGTCCGTCACCCGGGACGACGGCACCGTCGTGATCGTCACCGGCGACGGTGAGCGCCTGGAGGCCGACGAGATCCTCTTCGCCACCGGCCGCGTCCCGCACACCGGCGACATCGGCCTGGAGACCGTCGGCCTCGAGCCGGGCTCCTGGCTGCCCGTCGACGACACCCTGCGCGTCGCCGGCAGCGACTGGCTCTACGCGGTCGGCGACGTCAACCACCGCGCCCTGCTCACCCACCAGGGCAAGTACCAGGCCCGCGTCGCGGGCGCCGCGATCGCCGCCCGCGCCGCCGGCGTGCCCGTCCTGGAGACCGACGCCTGGGGCGCGCACGCCGCCACCGCCGACCACGCCGCCGTACCGCAGGTCGTGTTCACCGACCCGGAGGCGGCCGCCGTGGGCCTGTCCCTGGCCGAGGCCGAGCAGGCCGGCTGGCGGGTCCGCGCGGTCGACGTCGACATGGCGTCCGTGGCGGGCGCCGAGCTGTACGCCGACGGCTACCGGGGCCGCGCCCGTATGGTCGTCGACCTCGACACCGAGACGCTGCTCGGGGTCACCTTCGTCGGCCCCGGGGTGAGCGAACTGATCCACTCGGCGACCGTCGCCGTGGCCGCCGAGGTGCCCGTCGCCCGGCTGTGGCACGCGGTCCCGTCGTTCCCGACGATCAGCGAGATCTGGCTGCGCCTGCTGGAGGCGTACCGGGACAACTGACGCCCCTTCATGGCGATGTGACGTGACGTCAGGGCGCGGGCGGCTCGAACTCGAACCCGAGCTCCCGCGCCGCGGCCTCCGGCGTCGGCTGCGACCAGCGCAGCGCCGCGGCCTCGTTCGACGCCAGCGAACGCGGCTCCGCACGGTCGAGGTAGAGCGTCCCGTCGAGATGGTCCGTCTCGTGCTGCACGATCCGGGCGGGCCAGCCGCTGAGCACCTCGTCGAACGCGCGCCCCCGCTCGTCCTGCCCGGTCAGCCGCACCTCGGTGTGCCGCGCCACCACCGCCTGGTAGCCGGGCACACTGAGGCACCCCTCGTAGAACGCGGCACGCCCCGGCCCGGCGGCCTCGTACGACGGATTGACCAGCACGCGGTACGGCAGCGGCACCCGCCCCCGCGCCACCCGCACCTCGTCCGGTACCGGCGCCGGATCCTCGACGACCGCCAGCCGCAGCCCCACACCGACCTGCGGCGCGGCCAGCCCGACCCCGGGCGCCGCGTGCATGGTGACGCGCATCGCCTCCAGGAAACGGGCCAGCAGACCGGGCTCCAGCTGTCCGTCGAACGGCTCGGCGCCACACCGGAGCACCGGGTCACCGGCCGCGACGATGGCCAGCGGACCACCGGCGGAGAGAAGTTCCTCGACCCGTTCGGCAAGGGGTGCACGATCACGCGGAGTTGCCATCGGGCCAGCATGCCACGCGGCGGTCACGCGGACGGCACGACGACGCGGAGATCCGGTGTCCGCCGCCCGGCGGCGCGGTCCGCACGCACAGCGCCGCGAGGCCGTACCACCCCGCCGCCCACCCGGGCCGACGGGTGCTGCCGCTTTCCTCCGGCCCGAACCACCGGACAGGCCCTAGATTGGTCGGCATGAGCAATCTTGATCGCGAGGCGGTTCCCGCGGTGTGCGGCGGCCGCGGTTTCGTGGTGGCGGAGCCGGTGCGAGAACTCCTCAGCCCGCGCCGCGTGCGGCTCGGCGAGTCGACCGAGGTCCGCCGGCTGCTGCCCAACCTGGGCCGGCGCATGGTCGGCGCCTGGTGCTTCGTCGATCACTACGGACCGGACGACATCGCCGACGA
Source organism: Streptomyces sp. NPDC047000 (assembly GCF_040644295.1). NCBI lineage: Bacteria > Bacillati > Actinomycetota > Actinomycetes > Kitasatosporales > Streptomycetaceae > Streptomyces > Streptomyces sp. NPDC047000. Next base: position 36,466 of record NZ_JBEYWE010000046.1, on the reverse strand, counting down.
GCCCGGTATGCAGGTCCCGCCGCACCCGCACATGGGCCTGCAGACGGTGAGCTGGCTGCACGACGGCGAGGTGCTGCACCGCGACTCCACCGGCAGCCTCCGGACGATCCGGCCGCGCGAACTGGGCCTGATGACCTCCGGCCGGGGGATCAGCCACTCCGAGGAGAGCCCCAGGCCGCACGCCCGCCTCCTGCACGGCGCCCAGCTGTGGGTCGCCCTGCCCGACGGCCACCGCCACACCGACCCGCACTTCGAACACTACGCCGAGCTGCCGGTCGTCACCGCACCCGGCCTGACGGCCACCATGATCCTCGGCACCATCGACGGCGCCGCCTCGCCCGGCACGACGTACACCCCGATCGTCGGCGCCGACCTGGCCCTCACCGGGGGAGCCGACGTCCGCCTGCCCCTGGAACCGGACTTCGAGTACGCGGTGCTGTCCATGTCCGGCGAGGCCCACGTCGACGGCGTACCGCTGCTGCCCGGCTCGATGCTCTACCTCGGCTGCGGCCGCACCGAACTCCCGCTCCGCGCGGACTCGGAGGCCGGCCTGATGCTCCTGGGCGGCGAACCCTTCGAGGAGGAGCTGATCATGTTCTGGAACTGGATCGGCCGCACCCAGCAGGAGATCGAACAGGCCCGCCAGGACTGGACGGAGGGCACCCGCTTCGGAGAGGTCAAGGGCTACGACGGCGCCCCGCTACCGGCCCCCGCCCTCCCGGCGACACCGCTGAAGCCCCGGGGAAGGGCTCGCTGACCTGGCGCGATGCCCGACTGAACGGCGACAGGCCGGCGACTCGCTGTCTCCCCACGGGTCGCCGTCCCGTCGCGTCCGGAAGAGCGGCCGGGAGTGCTGCAAGCCCGATGCGAGGGCGGTGCGGCATTCCACGGTATGTCCGTCCGCGGGCGGCCGCGGCAGGACTCTTGCCGACCCTTTGCCGACTTTACTGACGTGTCATCAGATATTCTCGAGAGGTACGTCCTTCCGTTGTGGTCGCCAGGCCGGAACCGAACACGTACGTGGGTCCAAGCCGGACCGATTCTGGTGGAACCACGTGCACCGACAGAGCCATACGTGGTTGGGGTGGCCGGTCAGCCGACCGGCGAGGGGTGCCCGCTCGTGCGGCTGCCGGGCCAGGTACGCCTCGGTGGTCGTGCGGATGTCGGAGCGGGTGAGCGGCACGTCATCACCTCGGGACGGCGGAAGGGGAGGGCTGAGAGGTCCGCGGCCGTCGAGGCGGCCGGTTCGGGGGGCACTGAGGGGGCGTCGGGGCGGCTCATGCGGGGGTCTCCTGCTTGTCACCGTCCGGCTCGGACGTGATCTGGTAGGACAGCAACTGCTGGAAGAGGCCTGGCTGTCGGGAGAGGTGGGCGTAGGTGCCCTCCTGGACGATGCGGCCTTCGTCGAGGACGACGATGCGGTCGGCGATGGCGACATTGGTGATGCGGTGGGTCACCAGCAGCACCGCCCGGTCCCGGGCGAGGGTCCTCAGCCGCTGGAAGATGCGGAACTCGGCACGGGGGTCGAGGTTGGCCGTGGGCTCGTCGAGGACCAGCAGCCCGGCCTGACGGAAGAATGCCCTGGCCAGGGCGATGCGCTGCCACTGGCCGCCGCTGAGTTCCTCCCCGTTGAGCCACTCGCGGGCCAGGAGGGTGTCCAGGCCGGCGCCGAGCTTGTCGACGACCTCGTCGGCGTCGGCCGCCTCGCACGCCTCGTGGACGGCCGCGTCGCCGCGCGTGGTGGGCTGTCCCTGGGTCACGTTCTCGCGCACGGTCAGCGGCCAGTGCGCGTAGTTCTGCGGCACGAGGGCGACCTGCTGCCACAGGGCCTGCGGGTCGCAGTCGCCGGTGGGGACGCCGTCCCAGAGCACCTGTCCGCCTGTGGGCAGGTAGAGGCCGCTGACCAGTTTCGACAGCGTCGACTTGCCGGAGCCGTTGAATCCCACCAGCGCGGTGACCTCGCCCCGGCGCAGGGTGAGGGAGACGTCGGACAGGGCGTCGCCGTCCTTGCCGGCGTAGCGGTGGGTGACCGACCTGACCTCGATCGTCTCCGGCGGCTCGGGGCGGTGCGGGCCCCGGCGCATGCGGAAGCCGCCGGCCTTGTCGAGGAAGCCGGTCCAGTCGTCCATGTACAGCCCGGTCCGTACGGCGCGGGCGCCGACGGCCACCAGGCCGCGGACCGACATGCCGACGGTCTGCAGGGCGAAGACGGCCGTGCCGGCATGTCCGACGCTGATGCGGCCGGTGGCGAGCAGCCACACGACAGCCGCCCACACCACCGCCGACCCCAGACCTCCGCACACCGCGCCGAGCAGGGACATCCGGGCGCCCTGGTCGGCCGCGGCCCGGTCCTCGTGGTTGATGCGGGCGACGGTGTGCCGGTACCGGCCGGAGAGGAAATCGGTCATGGTGCCGGCGCGGATCTGGTCGGCGGCGTCCTTGGTGTAGATGTGCCAGCGCAACACCGACAGCATCCGGTTGTCGCCGTTGCTGCGGAGGTTCGCCAGGTAGCGGACGCGCGCGGCGCTGACCTGGGCCAGGGCTTGCGGCAGGCTGGCGGCGACGAGGAGGGGGAGAAGGACCCAGTGCACGCCGGCGAGGACGAGGGCCCCGGCGAGGAAGCCGGCGGCCGAGGCGATCAGGTCCTGGCCTTCGCTGATCAGGTCGCCGGTGACCTGGGCGCCGCGGTCGGCGGCTTCGCGGTCGCGGTTGAAGCCGGGGTCGTCGTACGCGCACAACTCGACCTCGGCGCAGCCGGTGAGCAGCATCTGCTCGGCCTCGCGGGACATCAACGGGCCCAGCCGGGAGGAGAGCCAGTTGACGGTGATGCCGAGGAGCGCACGCACGCCGGCGGCACCGGCGAGCAGGGCGACGGAGGGCCATGCCTGGAGGAGCCGGTGGTAGACGTCTCCGTCGCGCAGCAGGGCGGTCAGGGTGCCGGCGATGGCGACCAGGCCCAGGGCCTGCATCACGCCGGTGACGGTCTGGCACAGCAGGAGGCCGGCGGTCGCCCGGCGGTCGACGCGCCAGGCCAGGGCCAGCGAGCGGCGCACCAGTTGCGGCAGGCGTCGGGCCATGTCGCGCATCCGGATCGAACGGCCGGCTGCCTCGCGGCTGCCGGTCAGGTCGACGTACCGCATCTGCGGCTCGGGAGCGGCCGGGGGCGTGCCGGCCGCCGCCGAGGGGGCGGACGCGGACGGCGCGGTGGAGGAGGCGACGGGCGCTGCGGGGGTGGTGCGCGGTCCCGGAACGCTGTCGGCTGATGCATCGGTGGGCTCACTCATGCCGCCCACCCCGTATCCGGACGTTCTGAGGTGAGCGTGCCGTCAACGCTGTACGTGATCAGGCCGGGCCGGCGTTCGATTCCGGGAGGCTGCTGCAAGGGGGCGGGGGTGGGGTGCACGGCGTTCCTCCGTCTGGGCGTCGATGTGGCACTGATGCTCTAAAAACGCGCTGGATCTGGTCCCGTCACGGCCCGATCGGGGGGTATTCGATGAACGCGAGTTCTCATGCCGGGGGTGGGCCGTGCGGGCTCTGGGGTGTCGCCGCTCAAACTCGTTCGATCAGGTCGGATCACTCCTTCGGGGGGTTGCGGACACCACGGATGAGCCTGAGCACGATAGGTGTCGTATGCGCACGACAACTGTCGTCATCCGCGTCCGGCCTCCGCGTGTCATCGGGAAACGGCGTTGTCGGTGGGCTGTGCCAGGGTGTGCGTCGTGGATGAATCGGTGGAGCGTGTCGACGGCCTGGATCGTGTGCTGGGGGTGGTCAGCCGCCGGGAGGCCGTCCGGGAGGGTTGGCTGCATCGGGTCGCCGTGACGCTGTGCCGTGATGATCGTGGCCGGATCCTCGTCCACCGGCGGTCGGAGCAGGTGTCGCGCTTCCCCGGGTTCTATGAGGTCGTGGTCGGTGGCGCCGCACATGTCGGCGAATCCTATGAGCAGGCTGCCGCGCGGGAGCTGGCCGAAGAGCTGGGCATTCGTGCGCTGCCGCGCCTACTGTTCACGTTCGTCAACCGCAGCGGTCTGAGCCCTCACTGGCTCGGCGTGCACGAAGCCGTGGTGCCGGACGCCGTGGTCCCCGATCCCGACGAGGTCGCCTGGCACGGCCGGCTGACCGAGCCGGAGCTCGGCTCGGCCCTGTCGGAGTGGCGCTTCACCCCTGACAGCCACGAAATCTTCAGACGGTATCGCGCGTTCCGGAGCGCGCGGTCCTGACCCTTCCGCCGCTCGGGCCGGGATGCCTGCCCGCGGCCGACGCGCCGTGTGAGAGGGGATGTTCGTGATACGGAGTACGGATGCTTGGCCGACTCCCGCTCGTTGAGCGGCTCGATGGCTTGCGGTCCGTGCTCTCCCGGAACGAGGTTCTGACCGAGGTGATGACCAGGGCGGCGACGTTGGAGGGACGAGTGGCCGGAGCTCACCGTGCTGCCGTGGCCGGGCTGACGTCCCCCTCGTACCCGGTCGTGCCCCGCGGTGGCCGAGGGCGGCGGCACGCCGCACGACAGCGGGGGTGTCTCGGCCGGTGCGCTGCCGTTGTTCGCATCCGGGAGACCGACGCGCCGGCACGGGTACGGGATGCATGGTGTCCTCCGTCGGGGGTTCGGGTCGGCACTCTGCTCTGAAAAACGTGCCGGATCGGAGGGCGTCACGGCTTTTTCGAGGCAATCGGCGAACTGATGTTCCGATAGGGCCGGTTGGCTGCGGCGGGTGGCGGCCGACGGATTCCGAACTCGTTCGATGGGGGGCGGGTCACCCGGCCGGGGGCTTGCCGACGGCTGATCGGAGAGCGCCGGGACGGGCGGCGTCGCATGGTTCACCCGGCCGGCGTGCTGCCGGCCGGGTGAACGGGCCCGGACTACCGTCCGCCGAGCGCCTTGTCGAGGGTGAGGGCCGCGTTGATGAGGGCGAGGTGCGTGAACGCCTGCGGGAAGTTGCCCAGTTGGCGCCCCGTCGGGGCGATCTCCTCCGAGTACAGGCCCAGATGGTTGGCGTACCCGATCATCTTCTCGAACACCAGCCGCGCACTGTCCGTCCGCCCCGCACGGGCGAGGGCCTCGACATACGCGAACGAGCACAGCGAGAACGTGCCCTCGGAGCCGCGCAGCCCGTCGGGCGAGGCGTCCGGGTTGTAGCGGTAGACGAGGCTGTCGCTGACCAGTTCCCGCTCGATGGCGTCCAGGGTCGACCCCCAGATCGGATCCTCGGCGCTGAGGAACCCGACCGTCGCCATGCGCAGCAGCGAGGAGTCCAGTACGTCACTGCCATAGTGCTGGACGAAGGCCCGCTGCTGGTCGCTCCACCCCTTCGCCATGACCTGCTCGTAGACGGCGTCCCGCTCGGTCTGCCACCGTCCGGCCGCCGACGGCCAGCCCTTCCACCAGGCGAGGCGCAGCGCGCGGTCGAACGCCACCCACGACATGACCCGGCCGTAGGTGAAGTTCTCGCGTCCGCCGCGGGTCTCCCAGATGCCTTCCTCCGCCTGGTCCCAGTGGTTGGCCAGCCAGTCCAGGTTCGCCCGCATCGCGGTCCAGCCCGTGTGCCCGATCTGGATCCCGTGCTGGTGCGCGAAGCAGATGCTGTCCAGCGCCTCGCCGTAGATGTCCAGCTGGAGCTGTGTCGAGGCGCCGTTGCCGATCCGTACCGGCGAGGAGCCCGCATAGCCCTGCCAGTGGCCGAGGGTCTGCTCGTCCAGGTCGGACGAGCCGTCGACCCGGTACATGACGTTGAGCGGGCCGGTGTCCCCGCCGCTGCCGGCCTGCTCCTTGACCCGGTCGTCGAGCCAGCCGATGAACGCCCGCGCCTCCTCCGTGAACCCCAGCCCCAGCAGGGCGTACACGGAGAAGGAGGCGTCCCGGATCCAGGTGAAGCGGTAGTCCCAGTTGCGTACTCCGCCCAGTTGCTCCGGGAGAGCCGTTGTCGGAGCGGCCACCAGGGCGCCGCTGGGCGCGAAGGTCATGAGTTTCAGCGTGACGGCGGAACGCTCCACCACCTCGCGCCAGCGCCCGCTGTAGCGCGACTGCGCCAGCCAGGAGCGCCAGAACGCCACGGTCTCGTCGAAGAGCTGCCGGTACGCGTCCGGGCGGACCTCGGCGGGCGGCCCCTCGGCGCCCATCTCCAGGACGAGGCCGTGCTGCTGACCGGCATCCAGCGCCAGCGAGAGGTGCAGGTCGCCGTTCCGGTCCGTGAGGACGCCGGCGAACCGCTCGTCCTCCGGTTCCCTGATGGGGTGCACGGTGAGTTCCGTGCCGTCCTTCGCGGCGAAGACCGCTCCGTTGCGGGTGATGTCCAGCGTGTGCTCGCTGCGTCCGTAGTCGAACCGCGGGGCGACCTCCACCTCGAACGTCATGCTGCCGCGCACACAGCGGACCAGACGGACCAGCCGGTGGCGGAAGGTGACCGTCGTCCCCGTCACGGGCATGAAGTCGACCACCTCGCCGGCGCCCGCCTCGGTGATGAACCGGGTCACGAGGACCGCCGTGCCGGGCAGGTACAACTGCTTGATCGTATGGGTCCGGTGGGCCGGACGGACCGTGCAGTGGCCGCCGTTCTCCGCGTCCAGCAGCGCCCCGAAGACACTCGGCGAGTCGAACCGCGGGGAGCAGAACCAGTCGACCACGCCCTCGGTGCTCACCAGCGCCGCGGTCTGCAGATCGCCGATGAGACCGTGGTTCTCGATCAGTGGATAGCCGTCCATCGGGGCGCACCTTTCGGTAGGTGGTTCACCGGATACCGCTAATGGGCCTTCCAGTTCGCGTTGTCGGGGATCGATTTCTCAGGAATCCGCACATGGATGACGGACGGGCCGTCCGAGTTCTCCAGCGCACCCCGCACGGCGTCCCCCAGTTCCCCGTACGTGCCGGCCTCCCACCCCCGGCAGCCGAAGACCTCGGCCAGCTTGCCGTAATTCCACCGGTGCAGCAGACACGGCTTGTAGAACGGTTCGTCGGAATGGAAGACCGCCGCGTCGGCGAGCCACTGCTCCACGGCGTAGACGCCGTTGTCGATGACGAAGATGACGGGATCGAGCCCGAACCGGGTCTGGGTCGAGAGGCATTGGGCGGTCATCTGGAATCCGCCGTCGCCCGAGAAGACCAGCACCTTCTGGTCGGGGCGCTTCGCCAGGCAGATACCCGTCGCGGCCGGTGCGCTGTAGCCTATCGACGAGTACGACGACTGGACGACGAACCCTCCCGGGGCGGGCACCTCGAGCAGCAGGCTCCCGAAGTAGTTCATGCTCGCGTCGGCGCCGACGATGGTGTTCCTGCCGATGTACTGCTGGACGTAGGTGTAGAACCCCTGGTACGTGATGGCGTCCGTCTCGCCCGCGGCCGGTGCGCCGTGAGCCGAGTTCCCCGGAAGTTTGCCCGCTCCGGGGGCGATGTCCGCCGCCAGGATGCCGTCCATCAGATGTTCCAGCGCGACCTGTCCGCCGAAGAAGGTTCCGAGCTTGACCGCGTCGAACGACGCGAACGCGGTCTTGTCGTAGTCCGGTTCCCAGCCCAGCGAGTTGATGTCCGTCAGCCACACACCGAGGGCCAGTACGAAGTCCGAGGCGGCGGCCAGATCCGTCACGGCCGTCGACGACGCCTGGCCGTCGAGCACACCGGCGAACAGCGCGTCGTCCTCGGAAAGGACGGCCTTGCTGAGGAGTTCCGTGACGAAGGGGACGTTCAGCTGCTGGATCAGCCTCGCGGCCTTGTCCTGGAGGCCGAGCCGGTCTATCTCCACACCGAGCCAGACCAGCGGGTTCTCGGCGCTCTCGAGCCGTGCGCGGATCTGTGCGACCGACTGGTCCAGGCTGGTCCCGTCCGACAGGGTCCTGGTCGGCTTCAGGACACCCCTCGGCGGCTCGCACGCCAGGTCGACCATGTCCTGGAGCAACTCGATGTAGATCGGCCGTCGTTCACTGATGCACTTGGTCAGCGCGTAATCGATCACCGTCGGGGCGAGGTCCGGATCGTCGATGCGTACGGCTGCGACCGTGAGGTGCTCGAACGACTGGAGATCTGTTTCGCGCCCGCTGATGAAATGGTGTGCGCTGAAGCCGGTCTGCTCGAACGTGATGGTCTTCTTGACACTCGGTGTGCCGTTGATCAGCACGAGCGGCACCTTTTCGACATAGGCGCCGGCGACCGCGTTCACGGCACACAGCGCGCCAGCGGAGTAGGTGACGCAGAGGGCGCCGATTCCCTTCAGCCTCGCGTATCCGTCCGCGGCGTAACCGGCGTTCACCTCGTTGACTTCCTCGATGATCTCGATGCCGCCCGGTGCGACGCACCGGTTCAGCCATTCGATCGAGTAGTCGCCCGCGATGGCGAACAGGTGCTCCAGGCCGAGTTGACGGAGCCGGTCCACCAAGTACTGTCCTACCGTGCAGCTCTCGTTCATGGCGGGAACACCTCCGTGGTCAGTAGTCGCTCGCGCCGCCGAAAAGCCGGGGCAGGTAGATGTCGAAAATTCCCGGGCAGCGGCGTTCCGGATACCGCTGGAGCAGGAAGTTCTTGAAGGCGTCGTCCGCCAGCCCGTCACCGACGGCCTGCCGGGCGGTGGAGAGGTATTCGATGTTGCGGGCGACCTCGTTCTTGTCGGCCGGCAGACCGTGCCCCGGCAGGAACAACCGGTGGTCCGACACCAGCATGTCCTGCAGCACCCGGATCCAGTGGTCCATGTGTTTCGTCAGATACAGATGCGTGCCGCTGTAGATCAGGTCCTGTGCGACGTACACACCCGTCTCGGGAAGACTGAGGGTGAGCTGGTAATCGATCTCGCTGTCCGTCACCCGGTCGAAGACGTATCTGACCCCGTCGATCGTCTCCTCGCCGGGACCGACGACGTGTTTGGGGACGACCACGTGCTCCGGGAGGAGGTCACCGAGTTTCCAGTGGTCGCTCCTCGATTCCTCCCCGTGCTCCTCGATGAAGGCCATGGTCTCGGGCAGCGCGTGGACCGGGACGTCGGTGAACGCGGCCCCCAGCCCGAACCAGTGGTCGGGGTGCCGGTGGGAGAGGTACAGCCTCTCGATCGGCTTGCCCAGACTGTCCGCGTAGTCCCTGAACGCCCTCGCACAGGGGGCGAGGAACTGCGCGTCGACGAGCACCAACCGGCTTCTGGTCTCGATGATGTGGGTGGCGTTCGCGATGTTGTCGTAGGCGAAGGACGCGACGCAGGTGTGGACGCGGACGTCGTCCGTCCGCTGCACGACCATGACGATGGGATCTGGCAACTGAGCCGGCATGAGAGCCCCTTAGGGGTGAGGGGTTATGCGGTCCGCTCCCGCAGTTCCTCCAGCGCGGCCCCGGCGACGTCGTAGGCGCTGTCCACGCCGGGCACCGGGTCGTCCTCGCCGGGGCGCCAGAAACGGCGGCGCGCCATGCGCATGGAACTGTCGAACGGCGGGATGGCGTTGAACACCTCGATCAGGTACGGCCCGTGGTACACCGGCTCGATCTCGTCCGAGACGATGTCCCACGGGATCCAGCTGTCCTTCACGGCGCCCCGGTCGGGTGCGGAGATGTGGACGTAGTAGAGCCGGTCCTGCCGCACCGCTCGCGCGACGTTCTGCCTGAAGACCGACGGACCCTGGCTCTCCATCACGACCTGTGCGGTGTCGATGGCGACGCCGCCCTGCGGCTGTTCGAGGCCCTCCAGGAAGTCGAGTACCTCCGAGACCATGTTGGGCGGTGGCGTCTCCCAGCTCTTGACGGGCTCGACGGCGAGCCGCACCTCGCGCGCCGTGGCGTACTCGACCAGCTCCTCGAAGACGGAACGCGCCGCGTGGTAGCGCGGCTTCATCCAGTCCTGCAGCGCGTCGCTCCAGATCGGCTCGTCGGTGTCCGTGAGCGGGAAGACGCCGTAGGGGTAGATGAACGGGCCGGACATGACGGAGTCGCCGCCCAGGATCCGGGTGATGTCGACGCGTGACTTGAGGTAGGACAGGGCCTGCCTGCGCTGCTCCTCGTACGGCGACGTCGGGTCGAAGGTCCGCGTGGTCCCGACGTTGGTGGTGAACTTCGCCTCCCCGAGCCCCGCCCGCTCGAACGCCTTCCGGAGGCCGGCGTACCGGTCGACCTCGAGCTTGTGGTCGACGGTCGCGGGCCGGGAGGCGATGTGCACGTCGAAGCCGTCGTAGCCCATGTCGGTCAGGGCCTTCAGATGGTCGACCAGGATCCGGGTGTACCGCGTGTCCTGCGGCCGCAGATCGGCCGTGAACATGAAGAAGCTGAAGAACACGTCTCGTCCGGGTGTCGCGTTCATCGTCACCACCCCAGGACGTCGGTGAGATAGGCGCGGGCCTTCTTGGCGTACTCGAGCGGGACGGCCTTGTTCGGATCCTGCTCGGCCTCCACGACCAGCCACCCCTGGAAGTGCGCGTCGGCCAGCACCTCGAGGATGGGCCGGAAGTCGATGGCGCCGTCTCCGGGCACGGTGAAGACACCCAGCTCGATGCCCTCCTGGAAGGACAGGCCCTCTTCCCGTACCCGGCTCACGATCTCGGGCCGGACGCTCTTCATGTGGACATGGCCGATACGGTCGGCCCAGGCCCGGGCCAGGTCCAGCGGATCGTCGCCGGCGAAGGCCATGTGGCCGGTGTCGAGCAGCAGATGCACCAGGTCCGGATCGGTCGAGGTCATCAGCCGGTCGATGTCGGCGCGGGTCATGACGCCGGTGCCCATGTGGTGGTGGTAGCTGAGCTTCATCCCGGCCGAGCGGGCGATCGAGCCGAGCTCGTCCAGGCCCGACGTCAGGGCGTCCCACTGGGCGTCGGTGAAGACCGGGCGGTTGGCGAACACGTCCACCGGAAGCAGGTGCGACGAGGCGCCGAACTCCGCCACGACCAGTTCGGTCCCGCCCAGCGCCCTGACGTGGGCCAGCGTCTCCTCGAACGAGGCGATCGTCTTCCGACGCATCTTGCCGATCGTGAAGTACGTGCTCGTCCAGGGCTCGGACACCCGCAGACCGCGGAGATCGAGGGCGGCCTTGAGCTCGGCGGCGTCCGAGGGGTACTTGTGCCCGATGCTGCAGCCCTGGAAGCCGGCGAGCGCCATCTCGCTCACGGCCTGGCCGAAGGGGATACCCGCGTCGATCGTGTCGAAGTCGTCGTTCCACCACAGGGTGCAGCAGACACCGAGCTTCACCTTGTCCGGGCTGAGGCGGTCGGCCAGCTCTGTCATCGTGTCGCCCCTTTCAGATACCGCTCCGCGATGCGGGGCGGCTGGGCCCAGGAGCCGTAGCCGGGTGCCTTGGCGCCCGGCGGATTGGCCCCGATGGCCCGCCACAGCAGTCCCTCCTGGTAGGAGGCCGCGGTGACCGTGGAGGTGCCCGCCGCACTCCGGGCGCCGTAGCGGTCGGTCCACTCGGGTGGCAGCGCGTACCACATCCCGGCGTACCAGAGTTTGATCACATTGCGGGCCACCGGGCCGAGCCGGTCGTCGCTGAAGATCCGGTGGCGCAGGGCCCGGTCGAACCGGTCCCGGTCGAGCGGGTGCCGGGCACGGCTCCCGGCACCACGGGAACCACCGGCAGCACCGTCACCGCGGAAGCCGTCGGCTCCACGGGAACCACCGGCACCACCGGCCGCGTCGGACCGGGCCGCCCGGTGGGCGTCCAGAAGGCCGTTGACGACCTCGTCGCCGCAGGCGGCCCGCACCTTCGCCAGATATCTGTGGGCCATTCCGGTGCCGAGCAGGTCCGTCTCCTCGAAGGCGGTGAGACCGGCGGACAGAAGGAGGAACTCCTCGAACGACGGGGCGGTCATCGCGTCACCGCCCGGATCGTCCCGGCGGCGTCCACCGTGTCCCGCGGCTCGGGCCCGGCCGCGCCGGGGATCTCGAAGGTGGGCGCGGCGTGCAGGCCGTCGCTCCCCGGCAGCGGGGTGCGCACCAGCCGGGCGAACCCGTCGCGCAGGCGGAACATCTCGCAGACGGCGTCCTGCAGGAGGGCCGGCCGCCCGTTGAACGCGTCGGTGAGCAGGGCCAGGAAAGCGCCGTATTCGGCGTTGAAGTCCTCGGCGACACGGGCGAGTTCCGAACCCGGCGGGTAGTCGGCCAGCCGGGCGCTCACCTTCACCTTGTACACGTCGTCCCAGGAGATGCTCAGCGGAGGTCCCGAAGGCGCACCCGGGTGGTCGCCCACCTGGTAGTACCGCCCGAGCTGCAACTGCCGGTACCGGTAGTAGTGGGCCAGTTCCCCGTCCGCGTCGTAGATGCCCGAGTCGAGGCCCTCGCCCTGGGCGGCGATGAAGCGGAGCGCGCTCTGGGCGGACTCCAGGCCGGAGACGACGATCATGGTCCCGCCGCCGGAGTAGAAGTACTCCGGCCCCACCTGGAGGGCCGGATCCCCGCGGAAGAGTCCGGGATCGCCGGCCGCCACCTTCTCGAGTCCTTCGATGATCTCCTCGTAGAACTCGCCGATGCTGTAGAAGCGCATGCCCTCGGCCGTGGGGCTGGAGACCAGGAGCGGGTTCCCGCCGTCCGGTGTGCTCAGCAGCCGCGCGTCGGGACTGGGCGCCCTGCCCGGCCGCTCGATCTTGCAGAACGTCTCGATCGCCTCGGGGGAGAAGGGCCGCAGATCGACGGTGAAGTCGTCCTCCCCGTCGGGCAGGTAGGCCGGATAGGACGGGACGAAGCCGGGGCGGGTCAGGTCGGGTTTCCCGCCGATGGCGTTGAGGACGTTGGCGACGAGGGTCAGGTGCAGCATCTCCTCCACCGCGGCCACCCGGATGATGTGGGCGGCGTCGGAGTTGGTGGTGGACCGTATGGAGTAGTACGCGGTCAGGTACGGGGGGATGGTCGCGTGCTCGAGCGCCATCGCCGTGTTCAGGTAGCTGACCAGGTCGTCTCGGTTCTCGATGGTCGAAACGGTCACCGGACCCGCCTTTCCTGGGACTGCTGCCGGGTGGTACCGGCCGCCGTGATGCCGACCGGTGCGGTCTCGGAGTCGAGCTGGGCCAGCATGGCCCGGACACTGCGCAGGCACAGGGCGGCGATGGTGAGCGTCACGTTCGACGTGCCCACGGTCGGCATGCTTCCCCCGCCGACCAGGTAGAGGTTGCCGTGGTCCCAGCACCGCTGGTCCGCGTCGACCACCGAGGCCGACGGGTCGCGGCCCATCATGTGGGTGCCGGCGAGATGGTTGCCCCCGCGGATCTCGTACCCCTCACCGTCGTGGACGGCGTAGCCCCAGAAGTTCGGGTCGTACGCGGTGTGGTCCTCGGCCCCCAGCCGGGCGAAGATCCGTCTCGACAGCTGCCGGGCGTACGCCACCCCCCGCATCGTGTACTCGGGGACGTCGTAGGTGAGGACGGGCCGCATGTTCCCCAGCCGGTCGGTGAAGTCGGGGCTCACGGTGATGCGGTTGCCCGGGTCGGCGGGGACCTCCACCATGAACGCCATCTGCAACTGGCGGGACACCCGGTCCACCAGGCCCTGGCGGAGGGACTCGCCGTAGCGGCCTCCGGAGTCGACCAGGTCGATCAGGTCGGTCATCGGCGCGCCCCGGGCCCAGCCCCAGCCGTCGTTGTGGATGTCGACGCCGAACGCCGCCTGGCGGCTGCGGAAGCGGCCCCCGCGCAGGTCGGTGATGCCGCCCGTGCAGTTCGTGCCGCGGAAGGTGCCGGCCACCTCCGGCAGCAGACCCCACGTCAGCAGATAGGCGTGGTCCATGAAGTTCCGCCCCATCAGGCCGCTCGAACCGGGCAGGCCGGAGGCCAGCATCAGCCGGGGGTTCTCCACCGCGTTGGCGGCCAGGACGAACAGCCGGCCGCGGGCCCTCATGGTGGTGAAGCCGGGGCTCTCGGGCCGGTCGTAGCGGCGGTACTCGATCTCGGTGACCCGGCGCGTGTGCTCGTCGATGTGCACCTTGTGGGCCACCGCCTGGGCCACCAGGTCGACCCGGCCGCTCTGGAGGGCCACGGCGAGGGTCTTCCCGGCGTTGTACTTGGCCTGCACCGGGCAGAGGGGCACGCAGTTGTTGTTGCCCTGGCAGCGCTCGCCGACCTCGACCTGGTACGTGCTCACCGCGCCCTGCGGCACATAACCCTTCCCGCCGTCGTAGGCCGGGTTCGGTATCCCGTTCCGGCCCTGCGGGAACGGCCGGACCCGCAGCTCCCGCAGTTCCCCGTCGAGGTGGACCGGCATCCCGTCGACGTCCTTGGCGACCGTCCGGTCCAGATAGGACAGGGGGATCCCCCTCATGGGGAAGACGTAGCCCTCGTCGAAGGTGATCCCGAGGTACGCCTGGTCCTCCACGTCGGCGGAGACGCCGATCTCGCGTTCGGCCTCGTTGTAGTACGGGGCGAGATCCTCGTAGGCGAGCGGCCAGTCGGCCCCCTCGCCGTAGAGCGTCCGCATCCGGAAGTCCTCCGGCAGCATCCGCAGCGTCTTGCCCTCCCAGTGCATGGTGGTGCCGCCGAGCACCCGCGTGTACGTGGTGTCGGTGGCGAAGGGCCCGCTCTGCACGATGTACGACGAGGCGTCGGGCGCACCCGGGGTGATGGGCCGTGCGTCGGTGCCGCGGGGCATCGGCGCGTTGGGGACGGCCGGGTAGGGGGCCTGGTTGTCCTTGCTGACGGCCGAGTAGAACCGGTCGAGATAACTCTCGTAACCCCTCAGGGTGAGGTCCTCGGCCGGGCCCGCCTCGAGTATCAGCACCCTCTTGCCGGCGTCGCTCAGCCGTGCGGCGACGAGGGCGCCGGATATCCCGCCGCCGACGATGACGGCGTCGTAGAGCACTTCGGCGGCCGCCGCCGGGTCGGTGCGCTGCGGCGCTCCCTGGGGAAACTTTGTGTACACAGGGCGGTCACTCCTCCACTGCCATGTCTGGCCGGGACCGAACTCCGTTGTGTCTGCTGGGTGTCTGCCGCGGATGCGCCTCGGCGGTCGGCGTCGTGGCCGGGCCGATACGAAAGGGTCGGAACCGGCCGTGTCCATGGGCTGCCGCGGGACATCTGGGGGAGCGAGCCGGACGGACGGCGCAATCGGGCGCAGTTGTTCACGGCGGCATCGGTGGTCGGGTTGCGTATCGGTGCCGCTCCTGGTGGAGCGGTGCGCAGACCACTGCCGCGTCTCCGACGATACGCGGGAACCGTCAAGATCGCCGAGTGGGCCGCGGGCATGTGCCCCGGTCGCGGCCGTCGCGCCGGTCGCCCGGGCCGGCCCGGCGGCACGGCCCGCCCGTCGCCGTGCCCTGCCGCCCGTCGCCTTCCGCACCGAACTGAACGGACGTCAGATGTGCGGGCCCGGTCGGTGACCGTGTTGCGGTCCTCCCCACCGGTGTTTCCATGGAAAGAACGCATGCGTGAGCGCGAGCAGATATCCGCGGGGCACACGTCCGCGCGGAGGGAACGGACCTCATGCCCACCAAGGTGATCCGCCATCCGGAAGGAAAGGAACGGCCGCACAGCGCCCCCTGGTACACGTTGTATCCGAGGCGTTGGTGGTCCCGGATCTCAGGGAGGACGGGCAGAAGGTGGCGCACGTTCAGGACGGAGAGGGAGGCGCGCAGGAGCACCGCCACGGTGCACAGCTGGCGCCCGGGATGGTTCTCCCTCGGCCCCCTGCTGCGTGCGTACGCCCTGGTGGGGACGGTCCTGATCGGCGTCTGGGTGGGGCTGGCCGTCTACGACTATGCGGACGGCGGTCATTCGCGGTTCGACGAGGCACTGAAATCCCCGTGGTTCGACGCCGTCTCCCACATCGTGGGCCCTGTGCTGACGGGTTCCCTGCTGCTGGCGTTCTTCCTTCTCTACTGGTACCACAGGACCAAGAAGCCGCTCGTCGACAAGGCGCGTACCCGTCCGCATGAGCTGGTCCCCACGGCCGGGACCCTCGTCAACCGGATCGTGGGACGCCGCGAACTGTCCCAGGTGATGGCTCAGACCCTGCGTAATCGGAAAACCCGAAAACCGTATCTTCTCGTCGGTGGTGTGGGTGTCGGCAAGACGGCGGTCCTGGTGGAACTCACCCGGGTGCTGGCCCAGCAGTCCGCCGTCCCGGTGCCCATAAGCCTGCGCGACATGAAGGGCGACGGCGAACTCGACTTCGAGGAGATGGCACGGCGCCGCTTCGCGGAGGAAGCGGACCAAGGAGTGCTCGCCGGCAGCAACATCGACAAGACGTGGCGGCAACTGAGGCTCGACGACAAGGTCGTGGTCATCGCCGACGGTCTGGAAGAGGCCCTTCTCGACGAGAAGTACCAGGAGGACCGCGACAACGTCATCCGGCGGGCGATCGAGCGGGCGGACCGCCAGAAACTGCCCCTGGTCATCGCCTCGCGCCCGCACGCACCGCTGGAGGGCACCCGGGCCGCGATCGCCGACATGGAACCGCTGAGTGAGGAGGCGGCCCTCGAATACCTGGTCCGGGATTCCGGCGAGCTGGACGAGCGCCGTCTCGACTGGGTGGTGGAGACCGCCGAGGTCGTGGACTCACCGATCTATCTCCGGATCGCCCGTCTGCTGCAGCAGCGCGGGCTGCTGGAACACCTGACCCTCCGCGACGAGAACGAGCGCCTGGACACACGCAGCAACGACTGCTCCACCCTCAGACTCGGTTTCCTCAACACCTACCGCCAGGCCATCGAGGACGGGCGTGTATTCGACGATCTGGTGATGGACCGCGGGGAACGCCGGGAGACCATGTGGGTCGTGTCGGCACTGGCCTGCCTGGGACTGCTGCAGGACAGTCTCGAGGTGACGTTCGACGACTTCGTCAGCGCGCACGTGGACGACCTCCGCGACCGCGGACAGTCCGGGAACTCGCCGCGGGAAGGGAACGGTCAGCGGGAAGTGCCGGACGACGCCCGGCGGTACGGAACGCGCCTCACGGTGTCCCCGGCACAACGCGAGGCGATATGGGCCGTGTTGCGCCGGAAGATCGGCGGATCCGCCCCCTGGCTCAACGCGTTGGACTATCCCGGCGAGTGCCGGACCGAACTGGCGAGATACACCGCCGACGGGCAGCTCCTCGGACTGGTGTACGGCCGTAAGAACAGGGTCCGGTTCCCGCACAGCATCCTCCAGGCGTATCTGGGTTACCGCCTGCTGAGGGAGGTGGCGGACGACAAACTCGTCGCGGTCGTCGAACCGGCGCTCCGGAGCCCGGGTCCGTCCCGCGAACTGCTCATCGCCCTGGTGCTGCTCTCACGCCACCGGGCCGGTTCCCCCACCACCCGGCCGGCCACCGTGTCGCACACGGCTCTTCGCGCCCGGAGCGGTGACGGAACGCCGCCGAGGCTGTCCCGGCTGCTCAGCGAAGCCGCGGCCAACCGGCACGACGCGAAGTACTTCGACCTGTACTCCGCGGCCCTGGAGATCGACTGCGTCGATCCGGTGCCGGTACAGGACGAACTGGCCCGGGAACTCGACGAGCAGTGGGAGGACCTCGACATCAGAGGCGATCAGCGGACCGTCGAGGACGCGAAGCTGAGGCTGGCCCGGAACTTCGGGGCCGCGCTGCGGGAACGGGACCGCCGCAGCAGGGGCGACCAGCCCCGCTCGGGGCGCCCGGGACCCGCACGGCGCTCGGAACGCTCAGGTCAGGAGCCCGCGCGGCCGCCTCTTCCGTACAAGCGCCTCTTCCAGATCGGTACCCATGAGCCCTCCCACGCCGTCAGGATCGCGATCGCCCATCAGATAGCCGCCGGTGGCGACGCGGCCTTCCAGGACATGCGCACGGAATTCCCCCTCGGATCCGATCCCATAGCCCAGTACCTGGAGAAGTTCGGCGAAGCCAAGCGGAAGCTCGACGACGACTACACCGCCTGGCTCAACGAGGAGGACGCGAACCCCGCCGCCGACCCGGAGGCGGCGGAGAAGAGACAGCGCAGACACGACGAGATCGTGGAGGAGTACGAGCGGAGCCGCACCATGTGGTCCCGCCACTTCACCCTCCGGGCGTGGCTCGTTCCCATGCTCGTCGGCTCCGTCTCCGACAAGTACCGGGACGAGGCCAAGGAACGGCTGAACCTCTGGCTGCGCAACCTGAGCACCCCGCCCGGCCGGCAGACCCCGCTCATGCCGCTCTCCCTGGAGAACGCTCTGGCCCAGGGCTTCAAGAACGCGGCGAACCGCAGGAGACGGCACCCGGACGCCTACGAGGAGACCCGGGCCCACCTGGTGAAGCAGGCGGAGAGGATGCTCACCTGCAGCCGCTACTGGTACGCCCAGCTCAGTCTGCTCCACGCACTGTGCCTGTGGGAGCTTCCCGACACCGTCGGACGCGCCGACGGATCCGGCGCGGGGAAACGGCACCGGCGCCGTTCCGCGGCACCGGCGACCGACCTCACGACGGGCGGCGACCCGGCGTCCGGCGGCCCCCTGGAGCCCGTCACGTCGGTCACCCGATGGCTCGCGATGGCGGGCAGCGCACACGGCACCCCGGCCTCTGCCGGTGCCGCACACGAACGCCGCGCCGAGAAGGTCCTCCACCCGTTCGTCGCCGAAGCCGGCGATCTGGCGACCCTGGCCCTGGAGACGGGACACCCCGAGCGGTTCATCTGGATCGACGAGAACGGGGCCACCGACAGCGTCGGTTCCGCCCCGGCCGATCCCGAGCGCTACCGCAAGCACAATCTGTGGATCGCCCCCTCCGTGGGCTGGAGCAGCCTGCACCCCCGGGCGCAGCGCCTCGTCGCCGACGTACTGGTCATGCTCAACCTCACCGAGGGCAACGGGAGCCCGGACGACATCGAGGAACGTCTGGAACTCGCGGACAAGGACCGGCTTCCGCACTGTCTCACCCACGACCGCAGGCTGCTCCACCCGGAACGCGGCGTCGGCCGGGCCGACAGGGACGAACCCCGCACCACCTGTGTGTCCTCGTGCGAGTTCCGTCTGTGCCCCTATCCCCTGAAGGCCGGGGACGCCCAGGCGGAGATGGCGGAGCTGTTCTGCCGGCAGCAGCAGGCGCTCCTGCACAGCCGCTTCCGCTGGCGCCTGCCGGCCGTCAGCAGGCACACCGCGCCGTGGGTGAGCATTCCCGTCAGGGAACTGCACGCCTTCTGGGAGGCGATGGCCAACCGGAACCGCAGGACCACCGACGAGGACGAGCACCTTCTCTGACGGATCCGACCGGCCGGCCCGCCTCGGTCCCGTCCGTACCCGCCCGTACCCGCTTCCGTCGAACTCCTGACACCGGTGCGGGACACGCGCGTACGGCGGCTGCGGCCCGCGGAGGCCGGAGCCGCCGGTGATCCTCTCGGAACACCTCGACGGAACCCTCCGTGACCGTTTCATGGTGCCCCGTGCGGTGCTCAACCCAGCCGCGCCGAGCGATACTTGACATGCGGGAACCATCCCGTGGAGACCGGCGGCAGGAGAGGCGGCGATCCGGTGGGCGACGGGGGCAGAGGGCTGGGCAAGGTCGAGGTGCGGATCAAGTGGGACCCGAGTCCGTTCGGGGAGGCACCACGGCATCTCGACATCATCGCCACGACCTACGCGGCGGACGATCCCCACGGGCGGCCCGTGTACGTCGTGCACTGCGACAGCCGCTCCCCGGACGGCACCATCAACATGAGCCGGCACAGCCGGACCGGTCTGGGACTGGGCTACGTCGAGGCGATGAGCTTCGAACTCGACCGTCTCGCGCCCTCCTTCGCGCGGGTCGTCGTCGGGGTCGCCATCCATCAGGACCCCGTTCCCAGGACCTTCGGCGACATGTCGAACGCCGGGGTGCTGGTGGTCGACGGATACCGGGAACTGCTGAAGGACGACTTCGCGCGGTTCGCCGGGTCCACGTCCGTGACCGTCGCGGAGTTCGTCCGGGACACCGCCTCGGGGGAGTGGGAGTTCCACGAGGCGCTCCGCGGGTTCGACAGCGATCCGGTGGGCTTCACCGCGGAGATGGGCTCCGCGCCGCAGCCCTGACAGGCCGCCGGGGCGTGTGCCGCGGGCGTCCCCGGGTGCCGTCCGGGGTCCTCCCGCGCCCGCCGCCCGGCGGTGTCCGGCGGCGGTGTTACGTTGACCGCATGGCTCTGCGCAACGCGGTCATGGCCGCTCTGCTGGAAGGCGAGGCGTCGGGATACGACCTGGCCAAGGGGTTCCAGGCATCCGTCGCCAACTTCTGGATGGCCACCGCCCAGCAGATCTACCGCGAGCTGGAACGCATGGAGGGCGAGGGACTGGTCGCGGGGCGGGTCGTGCCGCAGGAGCACCGGCCCGACAAGCGGCTGTACTCCCTCACCGGCGCCGGGCTCGACGCCGTCCGCGCCTACACCGCGGAGCCGCCCGCCCGCCCCACCGCCATCCGGGACGAGCTGATGGTCAAGGTCCAGTGCGTCGACGTCGGCGACCTCGACGCCGTCCGGGCCGCCATCACCGACCGCATGGAGCTGGCGGCGGCGAAGGCGGCGCGGTTCGAACGCGGCCGGGTGCGGCTGCTGGCCGGGCGCGGCGAGGACGAGTTCTTCCGCACGGCGGAGCGGGTCGGGCCGTATCTGACCTGTCTGCGCGGGCTGGCGCTGGAACGGGAGAACCTCGCGTGGGGCGAGCGGGCGCTCAAGCTGCTCGACCGGCGGGCCGAGGCGCTCGGCCGGCGCCCGGCCCGGCCGCCCGCCCCGGCGGACCAGCCGCGGATCAGCCCAGTCTCGTGAGGAGTTCGGCGGCCAGGGGAGCGGAGGACGCCGGGTTCTGGCCGGTGACCAGGTTGCGGTCCACGACGACGTTCGGCACCCACGGCTCGCCCACCTGGACCGCCACGCCCGCGTCGGACAGCCGTGTCTCCAGCAGCCACTCGGCCTTGTCCGCGAGACCGGCCTGGCTCTCCTCGACATTGGTGAACGCGGCCACCCGGTAACCGGCGAACGCGTTCGAACCGTCCTCCTTCGTCGCCGCCAGCAGCGCCGCCGGACCGTGGCACACCACGCCGAGGGGCTTGCCGGAGGCCAGGGCGTCCGTCAGCAGCTTCCCGGAGACGGCGTCGACCGCCAGGTCCTCCATCGGGCCGTGGCCGCCGGGACAGAACACGGCCGCGTAGTCGTCGAGGTCGACGTCCGCCAGCCGGACCGGGTGCCGCAGCTCGGTCATCGCGTCGAGGCCGTTCCTGATCTCGTCGGCCTTGTCCTGGCCGCCGTTGGCCTCGGCGGTCAGGCTGCCCCGGTCGACGACCGGCACGGTCCCGCCGGGCGTGGCCACGACGATCTCGTGGCCGGCCGCCTTGAACGCCCGGTACGGCGCCACCGCCTCCTCGGCCCAGAACCCGGTGGGGTGCTTGGTGCCGTCGGCGAGGGTCCAGAAGTCCGCGCCGGTCATCACGAAAAGGATCTTGGACATGATGGTTCTCTGCTCTCCCGTATCTGCGGATGGAGACGTGGGTGCGGAAGCTCCGCCGGCGGTGGGCCGGCCCCGGTCCCGTCTCACCACGCGGCCGGCTCCCGCTTCCGTCCCACCACGGCACCTGCCCGTTCGGACCGGCCTGAACCTCCTGCGGGCGGCCCCTTCGCCCGTGGACCCCCGGACCGTCAGCCCTTCGCCCGGCGGCCGCTGCGGCGCGGGGCGGGCGGAGCGCCGTTCAGCAGCGTACGGCGCCGCTCCTCGCCGTCCTCCTCCACCTGGACGACCACCCGCCGCAGCAGACCGGCGAGCTCCCGGCACTCGGGGCCGGTCAGCCGCGCGGTGACGAACGCCTCTTCCTCGTTGAACGCCGGGAACACCCGGCCCATGAACTCCTCGCCCTCCTCGGTGAGGGCCAGCAGCACCAGCCTGCCGTCGGTGGGATGTCCGGTACGGCGCAGCAGCCCCCGCGACTCGAGCGTGCGCGACACCCCGGTCAGGGTGCCCTTGGAGATCCCGGCCTCCTCGGCGACGTGCCGGGTCTCCGACTCGCCCCACACCCACACCACCCACAGCACCAGGAACGCGGTCCAGGTCAGGTCCGAGTCGCGCAGTACCGAGTTCTCCAGGTGCTGGCGCACCGCGGCGGCCGCCCGGTAGATGTTGGCCACCGCCGCCATCTGCTCCCGGCGTACCGGAATGCCGCCGAGCTTGGCCTCCGCGAGTTTCTCCGCCTCCGTGATGGATCGCTGGCCGCGCACGGGCGTTCCTCGCCTCCTGGATCTCGTCGTTCTCGTGGATCTCGTGGTTCTCGTTTGGGCCGTGACGTCGGTGGAAAGCGTCCGGCAGCAAATTGTAAGCACCGGGCCGGACGGCGCGGGCGTGCCGATGAACCCCCGACCGCCTCCACACGTCTAACCACCCGGACCGAGGGGACGGACCGACCATGGGGGGACGATGCACAGCACACCTTCGGCCGCCGCGCTGCTCAGGGGTGCCGGAGCCCTGGGGCGAATGGTGCGGGGCGAGTGGTACGGCATCGTCGTCGACCCCGTACGCCAGCTGGTGCGCCGGGGGCTCACCGGGCTGGTGCTGGCCTTCACCGCCTGCTGCGGCGTGATCTTCTTCCACGCCCTCGCCCAGCGCCCGTCCGGCGCGGTCGCCGTCCGGCTGCTCGGCGGGGTCCGCGGCGACCTGCCGCTCGGGCTGGCCCTGCTGCGCACCCCGGTGTCGCTGTACGTCCCCGCGCTCGATCTGCCGGTGTGGGCGGGCATCACCCAGCTGTTCCTGGCGTTCGCGCTGGCGGAACTCGCGCTCGGACGCCGGCGCACCCTGGTCATCGCCTATGCGACGACGCTGGCCGGCACGCTCACCGTACGCCTGATGATCGCGCTCGGACCGGGCCGGTACGGCGGGCTGGGGCTGCCGCCGTCGGCCGGACACGTCCTCGACACCGGGCCGTCCGCCGCGGTGGTCGGCCTGTTCACCTATCTGGCCGTCGTACGGCGCGCGCCCGTCGTGTTCACCCTGACCGGCGCGTCGATGGTGTGGGAGTCGATCGCCGTGCCCAATCTGGCGGGCCGCGAGCATCTGATCGCGGTCGCCGTGGCCCTCGTCCTCGGCCTGGCGCACGGACGGCGCGTCCCGCACCGGCTCCGGGCGCCGACGACCGCGGTCGTCCGCCGGCCCGCGGCCCTCCCGGTGGATCTGGCCGTTCCGGCCCCGCTCACGGTGCCGGTGCCCGCACGTGTCCCGTGCCCCAGGCCGCCCCGTCCGGTCACGGTCGGCTCTCTGCGGCAGCCGGACCGGGAGCCGTCCCCCTCAGCATGATCATGCGCGACACGACGAAGGTCACCGGGATCGCGGCGGCGGACGTGATCAGCGGGGCGAAGCGGTGACCGGCGTGCAGGACGTCGACGATCAGATACATGCCTGCCGTGGTGAACAGGAAACTGGTCGCGTTCGTCAGCGGGAAGAGCAGGAATTTCCGCAGCGTCGGCCGGGTGCGATAGGTGAACCTGGCATTCAGGAAAAAGGACCCGGTCATGCTCAGCACGAATGCCACGGTGTGCGCGGCGAGATAGGGCAGACGGATGAGCAGGAGCAGATAAAGACCGTAGTAAATGCCGGTGTTGACGACCCCGACGGCGGCGAAGGCGGCCATCTGCCGGGGGACACCGGCCCTCCTCGCGCCCTCCGCCGCCCGCCCGGCCCTCGTCTCCGTGGTGGTCTCCGTGGTCGTCTCCGTGGTCATCAGGGGATCAGGTCCTTCGTCGTGTCCAACGCCGGACGGCCCTGCGCCGGTTCCGTGTTGGCGGCCTTCACCAGGAAGTGCGGGCGTCGCTTCACCTCGTAGTAGATCCGCCCGGTGTACTCGCCGATCACCCCCAGCATCACCATCTGGACGCCCGCGAGCGCGGTGACCGCGGTGATGATGGTGACATAGCCGGGCGTCCGCACACCGTCGACCAGGGCGGCGATCACGATCCATGTGGTGTAGCCGCCCGCGCACAGCAGCAGGGCCAGGCCCAGGTAGAGGGCGGCCCGCAGCGGGCGGTTGTTGAAGGAGAGGAGCCCGTCGAGACCGTAGTTGAGCAGACCGCGGAACGTCCACGAGCTGTGCCCGTGCTCGCGCGCCACGTTCTCGTACGCGAAGGCCGTGGTGGGGAAGCCCACCCAGGAGAACAGGCCCTTGGAGAAGCGGTTGTGCTCCGTGAGGGACAGTACCGCGTCCACCACGCGCCGGGACAGCAGCCGGAAGTCCCCTGCTCCGTCGACGAGTTCGACGTCGATGAGCCGGTTGACCAGACGGTAGTAGAGCCGGGCGGTGGCGGTGCGGACGGCGCCCTCACCGTGCCGGGTGCGCCGGGCGATGACCTGGTCGTAGCCCTGTTCGCCCAACCGCACCATCCGCGGGACGAGTCCGGGCGGATGCTGGAGGTCGGCGTCCATGACGACCACGGCGTCACCGGAGGCGTGCCCCAGTCCCGCGAGCAGGGCCGCCTCCTTGCCGAAGTTGCGGCTGAAGGAGACGTACCGTACGCGCTGGTCGGCCTCGGCCAGCCGCTTCAGGACGGTGAGGGTGCGGTCGCGGCTGCCGTCGTCGACGTAGACGAACTCCATGTCGTGGCCCAGCGGGAGGAGTTCCTCGGCGACCCGCTGGACCTCCGCGTGGAAGCGCGCGACGACGGCCTCCTCGTTGTAGCAGGGTGCGACGATCGAGATGAGCACGGTGTTCCCCCAGGGGTGCGGTGCGGCGGTCGGTCTCAGCGAGCGGTGGTCGGCAGCTCGTGCGTCTGTTCCTGCGCCGAGGGCGGTGCGGTGGTCCGCCGCAGGCGCCGGCGGACGGCGGGCAGGGCGGCGTACAGGACGAGAGCCAGCAGGCAGACGCCCCCGGCCCAGGTGCCCAGCCGCAGGCCGGGCGGATGGAAGGTGCAGGTCAGCTCGGTGGCGGAGCCGTCGAGAGGGACGGCGATCAGGCCGTGGAACGACGCGGCGGGCACGGCCGCACGGTCGCCGGTGGCGCAGCGCCAGCCCGCGATCCGCGGCGCCGCGACGACGGCGATCCCGCGGCTTCCCCGCGGGAGCCGGGCCCGCACGGTGCCGTCGGAGACGCTCACCCGGGTGGCACCGGTGGCCGTGAGGCGGGCGACGGCGGTGCCCAGCCGGGCGGTGTCCAGGCAGCCGACCGCGCCGGGCGGGACCCGGTCCGCGCGGCCGGGGAACAGATCGATGAGGACCCGCCCCGACGCGGGCACGGTGCCGAGCCGCTGCATCGCCGCGCGGCTGCGCGCATACGCGGACCTGAACCGCCCCGTCAGGGAGCTGTCCCGGAGGCGGGCCGTGCCCGCGAAGGACGGTGCCCACAGCTGGACCTTGCTGCCCGCCGGACAGCGGGTGCTGATCGTCGCGGCCGCGGGGACCGCGGGATCCGCCGACGGCGTGGTGCGCACCGTGAACCGGGGGACGGTGTAGACGCGGGTGCCGAGCAGCAGTTCCTGGTTGCGGTACGGCGACGGCCCGAAGGCGCCGGCGAGGGCCGTGGCCGGCCGTACCGTGACCAGCGGCGGCGCCGCCTGCCGTACGGCCGTCGTGCGGGTGCCGTCCTGCGGGAACCAGTTCTGGTGCGGGTCCGGCGGCGAGTGCACCCGGGCGCCGACCGAGAAGACCGCGTCGGTGACGGCGTTGTCCAGGCTCTGCAGGTTCCTGGCGCGAGAGGTCCAGCCGTCGCCGAGGGCGGTGAGCGTGCGGCTGAGGACGTCCGAGGTGAGACTGCTGTAGTACTGGGCGCCCTGACCGCCCACCATGAGCGGGTCGTTGGCGACGGTCTGTTCCCGGCCCGGCTCGGTGCGGTACCGGGGCCAGGCGCCGGCCCCGGCAATCGCCGCCGCCTGCGTCTCCTGGCGTGCTCCCCAGGGCGCGTAGTCGTCCATGTGCCCCAGCCGCACCCGGTCGGCGACCGCGGCCGTCGCGGCGGCCTCCCCGAACTGGGTGCACAGCAGCAGCGCCACCGCGAGCCCGGCGACCCGGGCGCGGCGCGCGCCGGTGCGGGTGCGGTCGGCGTGACGCAGCAGGGCGAGGCCGAGCAGCGCGCCGAGGGCGGCGAGCACGGCCAGCGGCAGGACGAAACGGCGGTGTGCCAGGGCGCTGCCGCTCGCCACGGCGGTGACGACGGCGACCAGCGCGGCCGCCGCGCCCAGCGCGCGCCGGTCCGGGGTGCCGTGGGCGAGGGTGTGCCAGGCGGCGATCACCAGGAACGCGCAGAGCACGAACGTCTGGCGGTAGGGACTGCCCTGCGGGGTGGTGAAGGCGTGCCACACCAGATGGGTGGGGCCCCACTGCATCGACAGCGTCATCAGGACCACCAGCAGCGGCCAGCCCGCGCGTACCCGCCCGGGTGCCGCGCGGTGGAAGGGCAGGGCGAGGGCGAGCAGCAGGGCCGTGGTGCCGACGAAGACGGCCGGGGTGCCGAATGTGTAGGTCGTCGGCAGCAGCCGGGCCAGCAGGTCCTCGGCGGGCACCGGCACGAAGTGCCTGACCCGGCCCGGATAGGCGTGCCGGGTGCCGAAGTACACGACCGCCACCAGCGGCGCGGCGAGACCGACGCCCAGGCCGGTGCGCACCGCGGCCCGGGCCGCCGCGGCCAGGGTCCGGCGGCGCGGCAGCCCGGCCAGCCACAGCCTCAGCAGCAGCACCGGACCGGCGCCGAGCGTGGCCATGTACCCGGTGTAGAAGTTGGCGGTCCAGGCGAGCGCCACGACCAGCACGCCGAGCACCCGGTGCCGTCCGGTGATCGCCCACTCCCCGGCCAGGATCAGCAGCGGGAGGAAGACCAGACCGTCGAGCCACATCGGGTTGTACACGGAGTCCGCGAGGGTCCAGCCGCACAGCGCGTACGACGCCCCCAGCAGCCCCGCCGCCCACCAGCGGCCCGGTTGCAGCCGGGGCAGCAGCCAGGCCATCGCGGCCGCGGCGGCCGCCGCCTTCAGCAGGGTGATCACATACACGGCCAGGTCGATCTCGTCGCGCGGGAAGAGCGCGACGAGCGGCGCCAAGGGGCTGCTGAGATAGGTGCCGAGATCGGGCAGGAAGCTGGAGCCGTACCCGGACTGCCAGTTGATCAGCAATCCGCCGTCCGCCCTGCCGTGCAGCAGGTCCCACAGATGGGCGTGGAAGGGCACGTACTGGTTGCCGAGGTCGTTGACGTCGCGGGTGCGGGGGCCGAACGGGAAACTGCCGGCGATCGCGTCACCGGAGCACAGCGCGGCGACGGTCAGCAGCGCGGCGAACAGGGCGGCGGTGCCCGCCGTACCGCGCGGGGACCCGGGACGCGGCAGCCGCGGCCACGGCCTTCCGGGACCGCGCGGAATACCGCCGGGCTCCGGTAAGGCGGTCGTGGGCAGGACTGAGTACGGCATTCGCGTGGACCCCCAGCGGAATACGGGACGTCATGTCTTTCTTCCGGGGGTGCCACTCCCCGCGCGTCATTCGATGCGCACGGTCAGACGGGGCACAGGCCCCGTTGGTTGTGCCCCGGAAGGAAAGTGGCTCCTGAAATCAGGAATTCTTTATGGGGGTACGGATGGTTGGGAAAGGAATTCGGTCCGTTCGGAGTCGGGATCGCGTACCGCGGGTGTCCGGGAGGTGAACCCGCGGCCCCGGACGTGGGTGTTCCCGTGCCTGCCGACATCAGGCACGGGAACACCGGTCACACGCCGCCGCGCACGCTCAGCGCGACGTCAGCTTCCAGAGGTGGTCGGCGGTGCCGTTGTCGTCCCACTGGAGGACCTGGGCGCCGGCCGACGTGCTCATGCCGTCCACGCCGAGCAGCAGACCGCTGTTGTAGTTGGCGATCTTGTAGTAGCCGTCACCGGACGGGATCAGCTGCCAGAGGTGGTCGGCGGTGCCGTTGTCACCCCAGATCAGCGCGGTGCCGCCGTCCGTGGTGCCCGCGTTCGTGATGCCCAGCAGCAGCCCGCTCGCCTTGTTGGCGATCTTGTAGAGGCCCGAGCCCGCGGCCGTCAGCGTCCAGGACTGGCTGCTGCCGCTGCCCGGCGCCGCCTGCACCACCGAGGTGCCCTGCGCCGTGCCCGCGCCCTGGGTGTCCAGGGCGAGAGCGCTGTTGCGGTTGGTGATCTGGTACGTCCCGGCGAGGGAACCCGAGGTGCCGCTCGGGCTGACGGTCAGGTGGTAGCCGTCGGAGGCGTTCATCGCGACGGGCACGGTGACCGAGCCGCCCGAGACCGTGAAGTCGGTGTCATAGACGGTGACCGGCCCGGACACCGCGGTCGTACGGCCCTTCGAGGGGGTGTACTCCAGTTTGACGTGCACCGTGCTCCCGAACGCGGACAGCGAGCCCAGCCCGTCGACCCGTACGGCGTTCGCCCCGGCGCCGCCGCCGAAGACCACGCTGATCTGCCGGCCGTCACCGGTGAGCGAGGCGGCGCCGTCGATGCCGGTCTGTGCCGGGGGAGTGGTGACCAGCATGGTCCCGGACATCGCGCCGTACCACTTGTAGAGCCAGTACGCCCCGTTGGGCGAGCCGCCGGTGTCGGTCAGGGTGTCGCCGAGGGTGCCGTAGCGGTTCCAGAAGGCGAGTTCGGCGTCGTGCACACCGGTCCGCTCGAACTTGGCGATGTATCCGGCCAGCGGGCCCGGCACACCGACCTCGGACGGGGTGCCGTACTCCTCGATGGCGATGGGCCGCGGGCTGATCCCGAGGCCCGCCTCCAGGGCCCGGTAGGCGCTCACGTGCGCGGCGATGTCCTGGGAACCCTGCAACTCGTGCCAGGCGATGATGTCGGGCACGGTGCCGGACGCCTTCGCGTCGGTGAGGAACGTGCTCATCCAGCTCTGGTTCCAGGCGGAGTGGCTGGGGCCCTGGACGGGGGTGCTCGCGTCCTTGGCCCGGACCTCCTTGTACGTGCGCGCCCAGCCGTCGTCGAACGCCCCGGCGGCCGAGGTGTTCCACGTCCAGTCGGGCTCGTTCCACAGCTCGTACGCGGCGATGTTCGTGGCGCCGGACGACTTCACCGCGGCCACCTGCTTGTCCACGGCCGACAGCCAGTCGCTCCAGCTCACCCACTTGTAGGGGAAGTCCGGATACCAGTCCGGCATCCGTACGACCACCTTGGCGCCCGCCCGCGCCGCCTTGGCCGCGACCTTCAGCGCGTCACCGGCGGGAGCGGGCTCCCCGTTGGGCAGTTGCGAACCGCCGGGTGCCATCTGCACGAACGTGTTCGGCTTGAGCGGGGTGACCAGGCTGTCGGCGGGTGTGGAGTCGGTGGCCAGGCCGTAGAGGCTGCCCGTGGCGACATGGGTGACCGAGCGCAGCGACTGGCCCGCGTTCACCACGAGGGTGGTGGCCGCGGTGGGGGCGGCGTGGGCGGGGACGGCGGTGGCGAGGGCGGCGGTCAGTACCGCCGTCGCCCATAAGGCCGCCGGCCGGCCGCGGTGCCTTCTGCCGGCGGACACGGAAGGGGGTGTGCGGCTCATGCGGGTTCTCCTCTGCCGGAGGTGACGGGGGATGTCCTGACGGTGCGGCTGCGGACGTCCGGACGTCCGGGACGGCCGGTCCGGGGCGGGCGGTCGGGGACGGCCGGTCCGGGACGGACGTGCGGGCGGTGCGGAGGTGATCCGGTGCGGGAGTCAGTCCTTCACCGCGCCCGCGGTGATCCCCGCGGCCACATAGCGCTGGGCGAGGACCAGCAGGACGGCGGCGGGGACGGACGCGACGACGGCGGTCGCCATGATCGCGTTCCACTCCTGGTTGTTGTTGCCGATGTAGCGGTAGATGCCGAGGGTGATCGGCTTCAGATCGCCTCCGCTGTCGAGGGTGTTGGCGAAGACGAAGTCGGACCAGGCCCACAGGAAGGCGAAGAGGGAGACGGTGACGACGGCGTTGCGGCTCAGCGGCAGCACCACCGAGCGGAACGTGCGCCACGCCCCGGCCCCGTCGACGCGGGCCGCGGAGATCAGTTCGCCGGGGATGCCCGACATGAACGCGGCGAAGATCATGACGCCGAACGGCACGGCGATGGTCGAGTCGGCGACGACCAGGCCCCACCAGGAGTTCAGCAGCCCGGCGTCGAGGAAGATGCCGTAGAAGCCCATCGCCATGACGATGCCGGGGATCATCTGCGCGATCAGCAGGGCCAGGCTCAGGACGCCGCCGCCGCGCGGGCGCAGCTTGGCCAGGGCGTATCCGGCGGGCGCCGCGACGACGAGGGTGACGGCGACCGTGCCGAGGCCGATGAGCAGACTGGTGCCGAGGTAGGGCACCTGGTCGTCGAGGACCGCCCGGTAGCCCTCGAAGGTGGGGTGCAGCGGGACCAGGGCGGGCGGGTCCTTGCGCATGTCGCGCTGCGGGGTGAGGGACACGTTGAGCATCCAGTACACCGGGAACAGCATCAGCGCGGTGAGCAGCAGACCGACCAGGGTGTTCAGCCGGCTCCGCAGGACGGGGTTCACGCCTCGGTCCTCCTCTGCAGCCGCACGTACAGCAGTCCGAAGGCCAGCGCGATGACGATGAGGATGTTGCCGACGGCCGCGCCGGGGCCGAACTTCGGCAGCAGGGTGCCGAAGCCGAGCTGGTACGACCAGGTGGCCAGGGTGGTCGAGGCGTCACCCGGACCGCCCTTGGTCATGATCCAGATGAGGTCGAACACCTTCAGCGTGTAGACGAGTCCGAGCAGCAGGGTGATCGCCGACACCGGCCGCAGCAGCGGGAACGTGATGTGCCAAAAGCGCTGCCAGGCACCCGCGCCGTCCAGCGCGGCCGCCTCGTACAGCTCGGCGGGGATGTTCTGCAGGCCGCTGTACAGGACGACCAGGTTGAAGGGGATGCCGATCCAGATGTTCGCGATGATCACCGAGGTCAGCGCCCAGTCGGGGGAGGTGAGCCAGCCGACCGGGTCCGCGCCGACCAGACGGAGGGCGTAATCGACCACGCCCGACTCGCTGTTGAACATCCACGACCAGGTCGACGCCGACACGATCAGCGGCAGCAGCCACGGCACGAGGAACAGTGCCCGCAGGACCGCCGAGAGCCGGAAGTGCCGGTTGAAGAAGACCGCGAGCCCCAGTCCGGCGGCGTACTGGAACACCAGGGACACGGCCGTGAAGACCACCGTGTGACGCAGCGCGGGACCGAACGACGGGTCGTCCAGCACCCGCTGGAAGTTGCGCCACCCGGTGAAGGGCGCGTCGCCCGCCACGAACGACCGGACGGTGTAGTCGCGCAGGCTGAGGTCGAGGTTGCGGTAGAGCGGATAGACGTAGAAGGCGGCCAGGTAGCAGACGAGCGGTGCGACGAACGCGAACGCGGTCAGGCGGCTGCCGCGGCGGTGCCCGCTCGGCAGCGTCCGCGTGCCCGCGTGCCCGCCGCCTTCGGCGCTCCGGGACCCCCCGGCTCCCTGGGGCCCCTCGGCCCGTGCGACGGCCATGCCGGCCATGTCAGCCCTTGCCCTTCTCCGCGCTCGACTGGGCGGTGGCCAGGGCGGCCCCGGCGTCCTTGCCGCCGGACAGGGCCGACTGGACGGCGGTCCACAACGGCTGTGAGATCACCGGGTACTTGGTGCCCAGGCCCCCGCTGGTACGGCCACGGGCGGCGGCCACGGCGGCCACCCAGGGCTTCAGCCCGGGGTTCTTCGCGACCTGCTCGCCCTGCACGGACTTGGTCGGCGCGACGTACATCAGCGTCGTGTCGGTGGCGAGCAGGTTCGACGGCGAGGTCAGACAGGTCACGATCTTCTTGCTGACGTCGTAGCGCGCGCTGTCCTTCTGCACCGGCACCGTGACGAACTCGCCGCCCGTCGGCACCGGCGCCGCGCCCCCGTCCCGGCCGGGGATGCTGATGATCCCGTACGGGAAGCCCGCCTTGCCGGCGTTGCCGAGCTGCCAGGTGCCGTTCTCCGAGAACGCGTACTCGCCGGTGGCGAACTCCTGCCAGCTGGTGGTCTGGGTGTTCTGCAGGACGTCCTTGGGCGCGTACCCCTGCTCCACCCAGCCCTTCCACAGCGACAGCGCGGCGACCCCGTCGGCGGAGTCGAGCTTCGTGAGGTCGCCGCCCGCGCCCCAGAACCAGGGCAGGAACTGGAAGCTGCCCTCCTCGGTGTTGATCGCGGAGAAGGTGATGCCCTTCTTCCCGGCCGCCTTCACCTTCTTCAGCGCGGCCGTCAGCGTCGCCCAGTCCCTGACCGAGGCGGGGTCGACGCCCGCGGCGGTGAGGATCTTCTTGTTGTAGTAGAGGGCGAGGGTGTTGGCGCCGATCGGGACGCCGTAGGCGGCGCCGTCGAGGGTGCCCGCGCCGATGACGTTCTTCTGGATCGACGAGGTGTCGATGCCGAGATCGGCGGTCTTGTTGAGGATGCCCGCCTCGACGAGGGTCGAGACGACGGGGTTGTCGACCAGCATCACGTCGGGCGCGTTGCCCTGCTGCGCGGCCAGCAGCGCCTTGTTGCCGAGGTCGGTGGTGTCGTAGGCGGTGCGCTTGAGCTTCACCCCGGCCTGCGTGCCGCACGCCGTGACGCGCCTGCCCCAGGCCGAGGAGGCGTCGAACTGCGGGTAGGGGTCCCAGAAGGTGTACGTCCCGGTGGCGCCGGAGGATCCGGAGGAACCGGAGCCGCCCTGACAGGCGGTGGCGGAGACGAGCGTGCCGACCGCGGCGAGCGCGGCCAGGAGCGTGCGGCGGGTGGGTGTCACGGGGCGACCTCGTTGTCGTAGTGCCGGAGTCGTAGTGCCGGAGCTGGGGGCGGGTCGGGGGTGAGGGGTGTCAGGAGAGCGGCAGCCAGACGCGCATGGCGCCGTCCTCGCGGTTGGCCCACGCGTGGTACGGGACGGCGGTGAGCTCGACGGAGTCCCCGTCCCCCTCCCCGTCGCCGGGCGCTGCCGCGCTGCCGGGGCCGGCGTCCGGGGCGGTGCCGTAGGGCCACCAGCCACGGTCGGCCGGGCGGCGGCGCCGGCCCGCGGCGACGACGGTGGTGACGCCGCCGAGCAGCTCGGGCCGGTGTTCCACGGTGAGCGGACGGGTGGGGTCGAGGACCAGGTCGTCGAGGCCGCCGCCGGGGTGGTCGGCCTGCTCCAGGCAGTACACGAGCGGTCCGCGTTCGACGGCCACGCAGCCGCGTACGGCGTCCACGCGCGGGTCGGCGGCGGTGAGCCGGGGCTCCAGGGCGAGGTCGAGCACCACCCGGTCGCCGGGTGCCCACTCCCGCGTCAGCCGCAGCCAGCCGTCGGTGACGGGGGCGTCGTCCTGGTCGTACGCCGACTCCCCGCAGCCGACACGGAACGCGCGGCACCACTGCGGGATGCGCAGCGCCAGGGTCCAGGGACGGCCGGAGGGGGTGTCCTCGACGGTGAGGGCGACCGTGCCGTGCCAGGGGTAGCCGGTCTCGGCGCGTACGGCCAGCGGCCCGGCGGCGTACCGGCCGCTGGTGAACTGGTGTATCTGCAGGCCCTGTTCGTCGCCGCTGGCGAAGTAGTGCCCGAGTCCGGCCAGCAGGCGCATCGCGTTGGGCGGGCAGCAGGCGCAGCGGAACCAGCGGGTGCGGCGGGCCGACTGGTCGCCCCCGGGGTCGGTGTGGCCGTCGCGGACCTGGAGCGGGTTGACGTACAGCCAGCGTTCGCCGTCCAGGGAGACACCGGCCAGGAAGCCGTTGTAGAGGGTGCGTTCGACCAGGTCGGAGTAGCGGGCCTCACCGGTGAGCAGGGCCATGCGCCAGCTCCACTGGACGGAGGCGATGGCGGCGCAGGTCTCGCAGTAGGCGCGTTCGTTGGGCAGTTCGTACGGGTCGCCGAAGTCCTCCCGGTCGTGATGCGCGCCGAGGCCGCCGGTGAGGTGTGTCTTGGTGGCGGTCATCGCGTGCCACAACCGCTCGGTGGCGGTCCGCAGTTCGGCGTCCCCCGTCTCGGTGGCCAGGTCGGTGGCCCCGGCCAGCAGGTACAGCTGCCGTACGGCGTGACCCTCGACGTTCACCGCCTCGCGCAGTGGTACCCGGTCCTGGCAGTACGCCTCGTGCCCCAGCAGCCCGTGTCCGTGCCGGTCGACGAAGTAGGCCGCCAGCTCCAGATAGCGCCGCTCACCGGTTTCCCGGTACAGCTCGACCAGCGCGGTCTCCACCTCGGGGTGGCCGTCGATGCCGTCGACGGGCCTGCCGCTGCCGGGCGGCCCGAACACCGAGCCGATGTGATCGGCGAACCTGCGCGCCGTGTCGAGGAGTCCGGTGCGCCCGGTGGCCCGGTGGTGGGCCACACCCGCCTGGAGGAGATGGCCCGCGCAGTACAACTCGTGCCCCCAGCGCAGGTCCTGGTAGCGCTCGCCGCCCTTGACCAGCTGGAACCAGGTGTTGAGATAGCCGTCGGGCTGCTGTGCGGCCGCGACCAGGGCGACGATCCGCTCCACCTCGGCGGCGAGCTCCGCGTCGTCCGGGCGGTGCTGGGCGAGCTGCCAGGACGCGGCCTCCAGCCACTTGTAGACGTCCGTGTCCACGAACGGGTACGCGCCCCGGAACGCGCCCTCGGCCGTGCCCGCCGCCAGCCGCAGATTGTGCAGGTTCCCGGCGGACTCCAGCAGACCGGGGCCCTGCGGTACGGAGACCCGGGCGTTGGTCTCCTGCCGGGTGTGCCAGAAGCCCGCGGTGATGTCGACGGCGGCGGGACGGAACGCGGCGCGGGCGTCCGGACCGAGGCGCACCGGACCCGGGGCAGCGGCGGGCGGCGCGGCGGGCGGGGCCGGCGGTGCGGCGGAGGGTGCGGTGGAGCGGGTGCGGGGCATGGCTCTCCGGAGGTGAGGAGCGGGCGGGGACCTGGCGACGGGACGCACATCCCGGGGGCCGGGATGTCCGGTATCCCGAACGCCGGTCGAGGCCACGATGCTGACGATGGAACCGTGGTGCGCAACCGTTTTCTCAGGCAGTAAGTACAGGGCAGCTCAACGGTGCGGTCAAGGGCCACGACAACGGTTCACCGGTTTTTTCCCGGCCCCGTCAGTGGTGCCGTGCGTCAGGCGTGATCCCGTGAGCGCTCCTGGCACTTCCTCGCGATGCCTGTCACGATGGCAGTCGTCAGCGTCGTGAGGAAAAGGTTTGCCCGTGCCGTCCGTGTCCCCGTCCGCCCCAGGTCCCGCCCCCTCCGCCCCGGCGTCCTCCGGGACCGCCCCGGCGTCCTCCCTGACCGGCCGGGCGAGGCTGGCCGATGTCGCCGCCCTGGCCGGGGTCAGCGTCGGCACCGCGTCGAAGGCGTTGAGCGGCGGCGGCCGGATGCGCCCCGAGACCCGTCAGCGGGTCCTCGACGCGGTGACGGAGCTGGGCTTCCGGCCCAACCAGCACGCGCAGAGCCTGCACAGCGGCCGCAGCTGGACGGTCGGCCTGATGACCACCGACGGCATCGGCCGCTTCAGCACCCCCGTACTGCTCGGCGCCGAGGACGCGCTCGGCGCCGGGAAGATCTCCGTGCTGCTGTGCGACACCCGGGGTGACGCCATCCGCGAGCAGCATCATCTGCGCACCCTCACCGACCGCCGCGTCGACGGCATCATCGTCGCCGGCCGCCGCACCGATCCCCGGCCGCCGCTGGCCGGCATCGACCCGTCGACCCCCGTCGTCTACGCGCTCTCCCCGTCCACCGGCCCCGCCGACACCTCCGTGGTCACCGACGACCGCGGCGGCGCCCGTCTCGCCGTGGAGCATCTGCTGGCCACCGGCCGCACCCGCGTCGCCCACGTCACCGGCCCCGAGCACCACCAGGCGGCCCGCGACCGCGCCCGCCACGCGATCGGCCACCTCGCGGACGCCGGACTCGAACTCTCCACCGGACGCGTGCACTTCGGCGAGTGGAGCGAGGCGTGGGGCCGCCGTGCCGCCGACGCCGTCCTGCGCACCGCGCCCCGCACGGACGCCGTCTTCTGCGGAAACGACCAGATCGCCCGCGGGGTCGCCGACGCGCTGCGGGAACGCGGGACGGACGTGCCCGGTGACATCGCCGTCGTCGGCTACGACAACTGGGACACCATGGCGCTGGCCTGCCGTCCACCGCTCACCACGATCGACATGAACCTCACCGAGATCGGCCGGATCGCCGCTCTGCGCCTGCTCCGCGCCATCGACGCCGAACCCGAACCGGGCGTGCACACGGTGCCGTGCCGTCTGGTGGTGCGCGAGTCCACCTGACGGGCCGCCGGACTCCGGCCGGTGTCATCCGTTTGCGGCGGCGTGTGCGCACCGCGCGGGCGGGTGGTCTCGCGTATCTTCGGCCGGACACCGACATCCGGAGCAAAAATGTCAAAAACGGATGACATGGTTGAAGCGGCGGTACGGCAGGCGGAGCGCCCGGCACCCGCCGTCCCGGCCCCGGCCCCCGCCCGGACCCGCGGGCTCATGACCGCTGTCGCGGTGGCGGTCGCCGTGACGGCGGCCGTGCTCCTCCTCTCCGCCACCGGCGGGCTGCACCACCCCGCCGTACTGGCCTGGCGCACCGTCTGTCTGGCCGTCACCGTGCAGGCCCTGCCCTTCCTGGTGCTCGGCACCGTCCTGTCCGGCGCCATCAACGCCTTCGTCCCGGCCGACCTGTTCACCCGGGTGCTGCCCAGGCGGCCCGCGCTCGCCGTCCCGGTGGCCGGGGTTGCCGGAGTGGTGCTGCCGGGTTGCGAATGCGCGTCGGTGCCGGTGGCGGGCAGTCTGATCGGGCGGGGTGTGAC
>NZ_JBEYWE010000045.1:0-47223 GCF_040644295.1 Streptomyces sp. NPDC047000 | reverse complement strand
TCCCCGCGCCGCGACGGCCGTTCCGAGCGCCGCGACGGCCGTTCCGACCGCAGCCGGACCTGGTCGTCACCTGCCTCCGTCCCGCCCTCTCGCCACCGCCTTTTCCGCCCGCTCCGCCGTCCGCCGCCGGTGCCTCCGTCCCGCCCGCCCGGGCCGGCGCACGGTGGTCCGTCCACTCGCCGAGGTGACCGCACATGCCCTATGTCGTCGAACGTGCCTTCCGGTCCGCCGGGCCCCGTCTGCAACAGGCGTGGCCCGGTCATCTCGCCCATCTGCGGTCCCTGTCCGCCCGCGGCGTCCTGCTCGGCGGCGGCCCCGCCGGGAAGGGGAACGGGGACATCCTCCTGCTCGCCGTGTCCGACGAGGTGTCACTGCACCGCGCCCTGCGCGCCGATCCGCTGGTCCGGCAGGGACTCGTCGCCCGCACCCGGATCCGTTCCTGGCAGGTGGCCTACGGACACGAGGCACTCACCGGCCGCGCATGCGGCGATTTCCCGCCCGCCACCGCCGACACCGCCGACCTGCTCACCCCGCACGAGTCACGTATCGCCGGGATGGTGCTCACCGGTATGACGAACCAGCAGATCGCCGGACGGCTGAACGTTTCGTGCCGGGCGGTGGAACAGCATCTGACGCGCATGTACCGGAAACTCTCGATCAGCCGTCGTGCCCAGCTCGCCACCGCTCTCGGTACGACCGTGCTCCGGTACGGAATTCCGCAGGAGGAATCCCTCACT
Source organism: Streptomyces sp. NPDC047000 (assembly GCF_040644295.1). NCBI lineage: Bacteria > Bacillati > Actinomycetota > Actinomycetes > Kitasatosporales > Streptomycetaceae > Streptomyces > Streptomyces sp. NPDC047000. Next base: position 46,486 of record NZ_JBEYWE010000045.1, on the reverse strand, counting down.
GCGTGATTCCGTAGTGCCCGGCATCGGATTCCCGCCTAGCGTGCCTTGCGTCGCCCGGTCCCGTTCCGGAAGCCGCCTGAGAAATGCGGCAGGAAAAGTCAGGGCCGGCCGACAGGAATTACACGGCAGCAGGAATCACCTCGGAAAAGGGGAACTGATGTCCTTGCAATCCGCGGAACGTCTGGGAGTCGTCGTCCCGTCCGGCAACGCCGCCGCAGAGCCGGAGACCGCCGCCCTCGTCCGGCCGGCCATGAACGTGCACACCGCCCGCTTCCCGGTCCTGCCCGGCCGGAGTCTGCGCGAGCGGCTGGACCTCTACAACGAGCGCCTCGACGACGTCGTCGCCGGATTCGGCGGCCTGGCCCTCGACGCGGTCGTCGTGGCGTGCAGCGGCTCCCACTACCTGCTCGGTCCCAGCGGCGACCGGGCCCTGTGCGAGAAGCTCGCCGACGCGGGCGGCCGACCGGTCGCCTCCTCCACCCTCGCCACCGTGGACACCTGTGCCGACCTCGGTGTCACCGAGCTCGTCCTCGTCTCGCCCTACGAACCCTGGCTGACCGACCTGTCGCGGACCTTCTGGGAGCGGGCGGGTCTGACCGTGTCCCGGGTCGTGCCGGTCCGGGCCGGGGACCGCTTCTCCCCCTACGACGTCAGCACCGACGACCTGCTGCGCCAGGTCGGTGCCGCCGGCATCGGTCCCGACGAGGCCCTGCTGTTCACCGGCACCGGCATGTTCACCTTCGACGCGCTGCGGCAGATCGGCCAGGGCAACGACCGTGTCCTGCTCACCTCGAACATCTGCTCGGCACGCTGGGCCCTGAAACAGACCGGACTGCGGGCCGACCCTGCGGAGGAGACCGGCCTGCTGCGCCGACTGGACGCCCTCGCGGGCGGAACGGCATGAGCGTCCCCCACCGCCCCGTCGTCGTGGTGGGAGCCGGCCCGGTCGGGCTCACCACCGCCCTGGTCCTGGCCCGGGGGGGTGTGCCGGTCACCGTCCTCGAGTCCGCCGCGCAGCTGTCGACGGCCTCCCGCGCCTCCACCTTCCATCCGGCCACGCTGGACCTGCTCGACGAACTGGGCGTCGCCGCCCGGCTGCGCGGCCTCGGGCGGGAGGTTCACGAGATCCAGTGGCGCGACCTCGACCAGCGCGTGCTGCACCGCATCCGCTACGACGCCCTCGTGGGACGCACCGCCCACCCCTACCGGCTCCACGCCGAGCAGTCCCGGCTCACCCCGCTGCTCCTCGCGGCGCTCGAGGCGTACCCGCACGCCGAGGTGTGTTTCTCCAGCACCGTCTTCGACCTGCGGGCCCGGGGCGATTCGGTGCGCGTGTGGACCGAAGGGCCGACCGGACTGCGCACCCCCCTGGACGCCGGGTACGTGGTGGCCGCGGACGGCAGCCGCAGCCGGGCCCGCGCCGCCCTCGGGCTGCCCTCCCGTCCCACGGAGTACCCCTGGTACGCCCTGCGGGTCGTCACCCGGACACCTCTCGACGAACTGCTGCCCGGCCTCGCGCCCCTGACGTACGTCCGGGACCCCCGGCAGTCCTTCAGCCTCCTGGGCATGCCCGACCACTGGCGGCTGGTCTTCCGCGTCCTCGCGGACGTGCCGCGCCGCCGGGCCGTGGAGCGGACCGAGGTGCGCGCCCTCCTCGAACGAGCGCTGCCGGCCCGAGCCGAGCGGATCGAGATCGCCGACGCGCACACCTACCGGCTGGCCGCCTTCGCGCTGCCGGAGTTCCGCCAGGGCCGTGTCCTCTTCGCCGGGGACGCCGCCCACCTCACCTCCACCGCCGGCGGCATGAACATGAACTGCGGTCTGCACGACGCCGTCGCCTGGGGACGGGCCCTGACCCGGGTCCACCGGGGCGACGCCGGCGAACGGCTGCTGAGCTCGGTGGCCGCCGAGCGCCGCCGGGCGCTCACCGGCAAGGTGATCCCGCGCAGCGAGGCCCGCACCGCCGGCCTCGACGACCCGGTCCGTCTGCGCCACGCGATGGACGACATCGGCCGTGTCGCGGACGACCCGCGCCGCACGGCGGACTACCTCGTCGAGGCGTCGCTCCTGGACTGCGCGCCCCGGCCCCAGCTCACGCACTGACCGACCGCCTCGCACCTCTCTTCCCCCTTCCCACCGAGAGGACGGAAACGCCATGCGCATCTGGTTCCACAAGCACACCGTGGAAGGACGGCTGCCACTGCTGGACCAGTGGTACCGCGAGCATCTGGACGCGGTCGCCGCCCCCGGCACTGTCGTCGACATCAAGACGCTGCCGGCCGAGACCTACCCCGACAACACGCCGTTCGGACTGGTCGGCCACCATGCCGCCCAGGTCCTTTTCAGCGAGCACTTCGCGCACGCCGCCCTGCGCGCCGAACGGGAGGGCTACGACGCCTGGATCACCGCGGCGGGCCAGGACCCCGGCCTCCGCGACGCCCGGCACCTCGCCGCCGTACCGACGATCGGCTACGGCGAGACGGCCTTCTTCCTGTCCTCCCTGACCGGGCACCGCTTCGGCCTGCTCGGCTTCATGCCACCGCTCGAGGAACCCATCCGGGCCAACATCCACCACTACGGCCTGGAGTCCTCCCTCGCCGCGTACGAGGTGGTGCCCGGCGGCTGGGACGGCGTCCACCAGGCCCTCGACGGCGACTACGACCGGTTCCTGACCGTCTACTCCGAAGGCGCCGCCCGCGCCCGCAAGGCCGGCGCGGAGATCATCGTCCCCGCCGAGGGCATCCCCAACGAGATCTTCTGGCACCTCGGCGTCCGCGAACTGCACGGCATGCCCGTGATCGACCCGGCCGGTCTCGCCGTGAAGTTCGCCGAGTTCACCGTGACCCTGCGAGACCTCCGCATCTTCGCCCGGTCCGACGCCGGCTACTGGTTCCACCGGCCGCCCGCCGAGATCTCCCAGCACCTCGAGAAGGTCTTCCTCGGCTCGATCCTCCAAGGAGCGTGACCCCGCATGACCATCCAGTCGAACCTCGGCCCCGCCCCCTTCAGCACCCCCGCCGACTCCCCCCTGCACCGGCCGCGCCGGCTGCGCCGCACCGCGCAGCTGCGCCGTCTCACCACCGAGACCCAGGTCCACGCGAACAACCTGATCCAGCCCCTGTTCCTGCGCGAGGGCCTGACCGAGCCCCGGGAGATCCCCTCCATGCCCGGCGTGTACCAGCACTCCCGGGATACCCTGCGCAAGGCCGCCGTGGAGGCCGTCACCGCCGGTGTGGGCGGGCTGATGCTGTTCGGCATCCCGGAACAGAAGGACCCGCGCGGCACCGGTGCGGTCGACCCCGACGGCATCCTCCAGGTCGGGCTGCGCGACGTGGCCGCCGAGGTCGGCGACGCCACCGTCGTCATCGGCGACATCAACCTCGACGAATACACCACCCACGGCCACACCGGGGTCCTGGGACCCGACGGGGACGTCGACAACGACGCCAGCGTGGAGCTGTACGCGCGGGCCGCCGTCGTGCAGGCCGACGCTGGCGCCCACGTCGTGGCTCCCAGCGGCATGATGGACGGCCAGGTACGGCACATCAGGTCGGCCCTCGACACGGCAGGCCACCACAACGTCGCCGTCCTCGGCTACTCCGCCAAGTACGCCTCCCATTTCTACGGCCCGTTCCGCGACGCCGTCGAGTCCTCCCTGCAGGGCAACCGCCGCACCTACCAGCAGGACCCGGGCAACATCCGTGAGTCCCTGCGCGAGGTCGCCCTCGACCTCGCCGAGGGCGCCGACATGGTGATGGTCAAGCCGGCCCTCGCCTACCTGGACATCGTCCGGCTGATCGCCGAGCGCGTCGACGTGCCCGTCTCCGCCTACCAGGTGTCCGGCGAATACTCCATGATCGAGGCCGCCGCCGCCCGCGGCTGGCTGGACCGCGACGAGACGATCGCGGAGAGCCTCACCTCGATCCACCGGGCCGGCGCCTCCCAGATCATCACCTACTGGGCCACGGAGTTCGCCCCCCGCCTGGGCTGACCGCCCACCGCGACCGGCGCCCCGTACACGCCGGGCCCGCACTCCCCGTCCACCGGTCCCACCCCGGGCGTGCCCGCCTCCCGCCGCACGCCCGGCCCCATCGGTTCCCCTCACGTCATCCATCGAGGTGCAAGGACTGTGCGACGAACAACACCGGACGACCACCGGTTCCTCACCGTGGGCATCAGCCACGCCACCGCCCCCCTCGACCTGCTCGAACAGCTCTACGAGAGTCCCAGACCTCTCGACGACCTCGCGCAGCGCGTCGCCGCCGCCGAGGGCCTGTCCTCCGCCCTGATCCTGTCCACCTGCAACCGGCTGGAGGTGTACGCCGAGGCCGACCCGGACACCGATCCGGTGGCGGAGCTCGGCACCCTGATCGCCGAACACACCGGCGTCGCCGCCCAGGACCTGACGCCCTACCAGTACGTACGCCGGGCCGACGACGCGCTGCGCCACCTGTTCCAGGTCGCGTCCGGCCTCGACTCCGTGGTCCTGGGCGAGGACCAGATCCTCGGCCAGGTCAAGGAGGCCCTCGAACGTGCCCGGCGCGTCGGGTCCGCCAGCAAGACCCTCCACCAGGCCGTCCAGGCGGCGTTGCGGGCCGGCAAGCGAGCCCGCAACGAGACCGGGCTCAACGAGGCCGGACGCTCCCTCGCCACCGCCGGACTGGCCTTCTTCGAACGGCTGGTGGGCTCCCTCGACGGAAAGACCGCCCTGGTCATCGGGGCGGGCTCGTTCGGCGGAGTGGTCCTCGCCGCGCTGCGCCGCTCCGGGCTGAGCACGGTGCACATGGCCAACCGCACCCCGGAGAAGGCGCACCGGCTCGCGGAGACCGCCGGCGGACACGGCTTCCCGCTGGAGGAGGTCCCCCGGCTGCTGGCCGAGGTCGACGTCGTGGTCAGCTGCACCGCCGCCACCGAACCCCTGCTGACGGCCCGCGAGGTGGCGGCCTCCATGGCCGTCCGCGGCGGGCGTGAACTGTACCTGCTCGACCTGTCGCTGCCCCGCAACATCGAGCCGGAGGCGGGACTCGTGCCCGGCGCCACCCTCGTCGACCTCCAGCGCATCGCGGAGGAGGGCGGCGACGACGAACTGTCCGTGGCGAGCGTCGAGTCCGCGCACCGCATCGTCGACGCGGAGATCGAGAACCTGAAGGCCGCCCGTCGCGCGGCCCGGGCGACCCCCGTCCTCGCCGCACTGCGCGCCAGCGCCGCCGAGGCCGCCGACGCGGAGATCGGCCGCCTCGGCAAACGCCTCGACGCCATCGACGGCGACACCCTGCAGGAGGTGACCCGTACCGTCCGGCGCATCGTCGACAAGGTGCTCCACCAGCCCACCGTCCGCGCCCGCGAACTGGCCGGGCGCCCCGACGGCGAGGTCTACGTCGACGTCCTGCACGCGCTGTTCGCGCCCCACCCCCAGCACGCTCCCGCTCCCACTCCCGCTCCCGCCCAGGAGGTCATGGCATGAGCGCGATCTCAGCACTGTGGAACGCGGACTCCATCGCCGTCGTCGGTGCCACCGAACGCCCCGGCGCACTGGGCCGCAAGCCGATGGACTTCCTGCTGCGCCACGGCTACAAGGGCCGCATCCTGCCGGTCAATCCGAAGGGCGGCGAGATCCTCGGCGTCCCGGCCCACGCCTCCCTCAAGGAGGCGCCCGGCCCCGTCGACCTGGCCCTGATCATGGTGGGCGCCGACCGGGTGCCCGGCGCCGTCGACGACTGCATAGCCGCCGGGGTGCCGCTCGCCGTCATCGCCTCCTCCGGCTTCGCGGAGACCGGCCCCGAGGGAGCCGCCCTGCAGGCGGAGACGGTCGCCCGGGCCCGGGCGGGCGGGCTGCGCCTGATCGGGCCCAACTGCATCGGTGCCGTCAGCTTCAACAACCGCGTCCTGGCCACCTTCAGCCCCCTGTTCGGGGCCGAGAACGTCCCCTTCGAACCCGGCACCCTGGGCTTCGTCAGCCAGAGCGGCGCCCTGGGCTTCGGCGCGGCAAGCCTCGCCCTGCAGCGGGGACTGCGCCCCGGCTGGGTGGTGAGCACCGGCAACGACGCCGACGTCACCGCCCTGGAGGTACTGCGCGAGCTGGCCGGCGAGCCCGGGTGCCGAGGCCTGCTCGGCTACCTCGAGGACGTGCCCGACCCGGACACCCTCCGGGCCCTGAGCGCCTCGGGCACACCGGTCGCCCTGCTGAAGTCCGGCCGTACCGAGGCCGGCGGCCGGGCCGCCGCCTCCCACACGGGGGCGCTGGCCACCGACGACCGCGTCCTCGACGCGGCACTGCGGCAGCTGGGCATCGCCCGCGTCGACGACATCGACGAACTGCTCGACGCGGCCGCCGCGTTCGAGTTCCCGCTGCGGCCGAAGGGACCGCGTGTCGCCGTGGTCACCACCTCGGGCGGCTCCGGGATCCTCGCCGCGGACGCCGTCGGGGACTGCGGGCTGGAGCTGAGCCGGCTGTCCGAGGAGAGCATCGAGGCCCTCACCGAGATCGTGCCGCCGTTCGGCGCCGTGCAGAACCCCGTCGACATCACCGCCACCGTGCTCAGCGACCCCACCCTGTTCGACCGGTCGCTCGACGTGCTCCTCGCGGACGACGGCGTCGACATCATCGTCGCCTGCTTCTGCGTGATGGCCGGACCCGACGTCGAGAAGGCGGTCACCGCTCTGTCCAAGGCGGCCCGCAAGGGCGGCAAACCGGTCCTGGTGGCCCGCACCGGCGCGGACTTCCTCGCCCCGGACGCCACCGCCATGCTCCGGGACGCCCAGCTCCCCGACTACCCCACCCCGGCGCGGGCCCTGAAGGCCGCGGGTGCGCTCTGGCAGGTCAGCAGGCCCCGCCCGCGGATCACCCGCGCCGTCGGCGCGGCCCTGCCGCTGCCCGCGCCCCGGGCCACCGAGCCCCAGCTCAAACAACTGCTGGCCGGCGCGGGCATCGCGGTGCCGGACGGGCGTGTCGTCCGCGACGCCGAGGAGGCCGCCGCGCTCACCGCCGCGCTCGGCGGCAGAGCGGTGTTCAAGGCCGTGCTGCCCGGCCTGCTGCACAAGTCGGAGGCGGGCGGCGTCCGGGTCGGCGTCACGCCTCAGGAGGCCCGGGACGCCTTCCAGGACCTGGCCGCGCTCGGCGGTGACGTGCTCGTCGAGGAGCTCGCCGCGGACGGTGCCGAAGCCCTGGTCGGCGTCCGCAGCAGCCCGCTCGGCACCGTCCTGACCGTCGGGCTCGGCGGGCTCTTCACCGAGCTCCTCGACGACGTCGCCCACCGTGTCCTGCCCCTCGCCGACGGCGACGCCGAACGCATGATCGCCGAACTGCGCGGTGCCGCCCTGCTGCACGGGGCCCGCGGCACCGAGGCGGTCGGCGCCGACGCGCTGGCCGGCCTGCTGTACCGGCTGTCCGACGCGGTCCGCGACTGGCCGGGCGAGTTCGAACTGGACCTCAACCCGGTGCGGCTGCGGCCGGACGGCGCGATCGTCCTGGACGCCGCGTTCTCCGCCGGGGACAGGCCGGCCGGCTGAACCGCTCCCGGGCGGAGCGCTCCTCCGCCCACCTCCCGGGGACGGCCGTCGCGCCGTCCCCGGCGGGCGGGAGCCTACGGCTTCCCCGCCGCCGGCTCCCGCCGCTCCCGCGCACCCCGTCCCGTACCCGTTCCGTCCGGCACCCAGCAGCGAAAGGCCCCACCACCGATGTCCTCACCCACCGCTTCCGCCACTCTCGACGGCGCCGCGCGAGCGGCCTCCGCCCCGTTGTTCGCACGGGCCGCGGCGGTCATTCCCGGTGGTGTCAACTCCCCGGTGCGCGCCTTCGGCTCCGTGGGCGGCACCCCCGTGTTCATGGCCTCGGCGCACGGCCCCTACCTCGTCGACACCGACGACAGGGAATACGTCGACCTCATCTGCTCCTGGGGCCCGATGATCCTCGGGCACCGGCACCCCGCCGTCCTGGAGGCCGTGCGGACCGCCCTCGACGCCGGGACCTCGTTCGGGACGGCGACGGAGGGGGAGATCCTCCTCGCCGAGGAGATCGTCGCCCGGGTCGCTCCCGTGGAGAAGGTCCGCCTCGTGACCTCCGGGACCGAGGCGACCATGTCGGCCATCCGCCTGGCCCGCGGGTTCACCGGCCGCTCGAAGGTCGTGAAGTTCGCCGGCTGCTACCACGGCCACGTCGACGCACTGCTGGCCGCGGCGGGCTCCGGCCTCGCCACCTTCGCGCTGCCCGACACCCCCGGCGTCACCGGCGCCCAGGCCGCCGACACCGTCGTCCTGCCGTACAACGACCTCGACGCCGTGGCACGCGTCTTCGCCGAACAGGGCGCCGAGATCGCCTGCGTCATCACCGAGGCCGCCCCGGGCAACATGGGCGCCGTGCCCCCGCTGCCCGGCTTCAACGCGGGACTGCTGGAGCTGTGCCGGCGCCACGGTGCCCTGTTCGTCTCCGACGAGGTCATGACCGGATTCCGCGCCGGACGCGACGGCTGGTACGGCCGGGACCGCGTGGCCGCGGACCTGTTCACGTTCGGCAAGGTCATGGGCGGTGGCTTTCCCGCCGCCGCCTTCGGCGGCCGCTCCGACGTCATGGACCGTCTCGCCCCGGTGGGCCCCGTCTACCAGGCGGGCACGCTCGCGGGAAACCCGGTGGCCACCGCCGCGGGTCTCGCCACCCTGCGCCACTGCACCGACGAGGTCTACGAGCGGCTGGAGGCCGTGTCCGCGACCATCGGCTCCGCGGTCTCCGACGCGCTCTCGGCCGAGGGTGTCGCCCACGTCCTGCAGTACTCCGGGACCATGTTCTCGGTGTTCTTCTCCTCGCGCGCGGTCCGGGACTACGACGACGTGAGGGCGAGCGAGGCGTTCCGCTACCGGGCCTTCTTCCACGCCATGCTGCGCCAGGGCGTCTACCTGCCGCCGTCCCCGTTCGAGGCGTGGTTCGTGTCCGCCGCGCACGACGACCGCGCTGTGGACCGGATCGTCGCCGCCCTGCCGCAGGCGGCCAGGGCGGCGGCCGGAGCGGTCCCCCCGGCGGTCTGACCGGGCCCGTGCCGGGATGTGCCGCCGGCCCGGGAGCGGGCCGGCGGCACATCCCGCGGCGCGTACCGCGCGGCGGGCCTCAGGGGACCAGTTCGATCCCGACCCGGACGTTGCCGCGCACGGCCCGCGCGTAGGGGCAGCGGGAATGAGCCCGGCCGACCAGCTCCCGGGCCGTCGCGGCGAGGACGCCGGGCAGCCGTACCACCAGGTCGGCGCTGATGCCGTAACCGTCGTCGTCGCGCTCCAGATGCACCCGCGCCGTCACGGTGGGCTCCTCGGTGAGCGTCACCCGCGCCTCGCGCGCCGACAGCCGGAGCGCGCTGTGGAAGCAGGCCGCGAAACCGGCGGCGAACAGCTGTTCCGGGTTGCTCCGTTCCCCGGTGCCGCCGACCTCCTTCGGCGCGTCGAGAGCCAGTTCCAGTACGCCGTCGGAGGAGACGACCCGGCCTTTGCGGCCGTCTCCGGACGATGTGACCTCGGCCGTGTAGAGAACTGCCACGATTCCATTCCCTTCTGTTCGCGGAAGGCGGAGGAAAACACTCGGAAGATAGGCGGAAAGCGGAGGCCGAACCATACGGAATTCCGAACGGAGAGCCGGAATCCGTGCGTAAGGAAATCAGTCAGCAATTCTGGGCAGCGGATGATGAGGAGATGGTTTTCATGGGACCACTCGAAGGAGTGCGCGTGGTGGAACTGGCGAGCGGCGCCCCCTGCGCGTTCGCCGCGACGGTCCTTGCGGACCTGGGGGCCGACGTCGTCCGCGTCGACCGCCCCGGGGAGGGCGGGTCCGGACCCGCTGATCCCCTGAGCCGTTCGAGGCGCTCGGTCACGGCCGACCTGAAGGACCCGGGCGACGCGCGCCGCGTGCGTGCCCTCGTGGACCGCGCCGACGTGCTGCTCGAAGGGCTGCGCCCGGGCACGTGCGAGCGACTGGGCCTGGGGCCGGACTCCTTCACCGAGTCCCATCCGGGCCTTGTCTACGCCCGGTTGTCCGGATGGGGGCGGAAGGGGGACTGGGCGCGGCGCCCGGGACACGACATCAGCTTTCTCGCGCTGTCCGGGCTGCTCGACGCCGACGCGGGGGCCGCCGGCGTCCCGGCGCCCCCGTCGACGTATCTGTCCACCTTTGCGGGCGGCGGACTGCTCCAGGTGGTGGGCGTGCTGGCCGCGCTCCACGAGCGGTCCCGCAGCGGGCGCGGGCAGGTGGTCGACGCGGCCATGGCCGACGGCGCGGCCCTGCTCGACGTGATGGTCCGCCAGTGGCGGGAGAACCCCGGCAACGTCACCGTGACCGACGCCCCCTACTACACCGTCTACGCGTGCCAGGACGGCCGCCATGTGGCCGTGGGCGCGATCGAGCCCCGTTTCTACGAGGTGCTGGTGACGCAGCTCGGTCTCGGCGACGACCTGCCCGACCGCGGTGACGAGTCCGCCTGGCCCCGGCTGCGGGAGCGGTTCGCGAGGGCGTTCCTCGGCCGCCCCAGGGACCACTGGGTGAAGGTGTTCACCGAGAACGAGGCATGCGTGGTTCCCGTCCTCGACCGGGAAGAGGCCGCCGAGCACCCCGCCCTGCAAGACCGTGCGGCCTTCGTGGAGGTCGCGGGCCGTCTCCAGCCGTCCCCGGCCCCCCGTTTCACCCGGACCCCCGCGGCGACCCCGCGCCCCGCTCCGGTCCCGGGCGCCGACACCGTGCTCGTGCCCCGGGACTGGGGCGCGGCCGTGTGACGCCGGGCCGGGGCTCCCGGCTCAGCGCGGTCCCGGTCCGCGCCGGAACAGGGCCGTCCAGAGGAAGGGTTCGCCGAAGCGGGGCGAGTGATCCGGCTCGTCCCGCATGCGGCGTATCTCGAGTTCCGTCAGCCCGGCGAAGATCTCCCGCAGAGACTTTGCCGTGTAGGCGAGGCCGCCGCCCAGGCCGCCCCGCCGGTAGAACTCCGCGTCACCCGCCTCGGATCCCATCGCCCTCGCGGCGAAACACGCCAGGCCGAACAGGCCGCCCGGGGCGAGGAGTTCGTCCAGGAGAGCCAGATGGCTGACGCGCCGGTGCGGTGGCAGATGGTGGAAGCAGCCGGAGTCGTAGACGAGGTCGTACGGCCCGGCCAGTTCCCCGGTGCGGGCCAGGGCGAACGCGTCGCCGCACAGCAGACGGACGTCGGCACCGGCCTCGCGGGCCCGTTCCCCGGCCCAGGCGATCGCCGTGGGGGAGAGGTCCACGGCGTCCACCGTGAAGCCGAGCGAGGCCAGGTGGAGGGCGTTGCGGCCGGGTCCGCAGCCGAGGTCCAGGGCGCGGCCGGGCCGCAGCAGCCCCGCCTCGCCGTAGGCGACCAGGTTCTCGTCCGGCTTCGCCGCGAAGAACGGCACGGACCTGTCGCGGTCCGCGTAGAAGCCGTCCCACCAGTCACCGGCGTCCGCGCTCCACCGGTCGGCCCCGGGGGCGAACAGCCCGTCCAGCAGGCGGAGGACGTCCTCCACGGTACGGATGTGCCGGTCCATACGCCGCGCCTCCTCGTCCGTCCTCCCGGCCGTCCCGGACCGGCCGCCTGACGGCCCGTCCGACGGCCGTCCGATGGCCCGTCCGACCGTCCGTCCGGCGGCCGGTCGTCCGTCCCGTCGTCCGTCCGGCGGCCGGTGACCGGTGACCGATCGTGGTGATCATAGGTCTGGTCTGCGGAGACGCCCAGAAGGCCGGATGATCCGGGAGCTCGCCGGTGACCCGGTGGCGGCCCGTCGGGCGGAGTGCGGACCCAGGGGTCCCGGGCCGCGCGAAAGGAGGCGCGGAGCCGCTCCCGGGCCCGGCACGGCGGCACGGAGCGTGGTGCCGGGCGCGGTTTTCCGGGGAACCGGTGCGCAGGTGCCGGGGCGGCCGGACCACCGTGGCCGTGGCGGCCTGTCCGGCGTCCCGGGCCCGGCGCGTGCCACGTCGCCGGCTCCGCCGAGCGGCACGATTCCACGGCCCCGTACCGTATCCCACGGCAGCCGGCCCGCGCGACCGCGTGCGGCCGGCCGTCACCGGCCGGGGGAGCCGAGCCGCCCGGGGCGGGCCCCGGAGGAGCGGGCGGGTGACCGGCTCAGGGCCGGAGGAAGCCCGCGGACGCTCAGCGCGCGGCGGTCAGGCGTTGCTGTTCGAGGACCTGCGCCGCCGTGCGGCGGGGGGAGGGGGTGCCCTCGGGGCCGTAGCCCAGGCGGATCACCATCTGGGCGTGGGTGCGGCGGTCGTCGGGGTCGCCGGTGACCTGTTCCCGCAGGTCGGGCCATTCCAGGGCCTGGTGCAGCAGCGACGCGCGGATGCCGTGCGCGGTGGCCACCAGCAGCACCCGCTCCAGGGCCTGGCCCGCCCGCAGCCAGTCGGTGCGGCGGTCGTGCGGGGTCGCCAGCACGGCGATCGACGGCCGGGTCTCGAAGGCGCGGGCGGCCAGCACCGACGGGTGGCGGTGGGCACCGAAGTCCCGCATCGGGATGTGGTCCCGGTAGTCCTGCGGCCCGATCGCGGCGGGCGGCACCCCGATCGACGCGGCGTCGGGCAGCCGTACGATCCAGCGCCTGCTCTCCGCGGCGCGGTCCGCGTCGGCCCGGTTGCGCTGCTCCGCCTCACCGGTCAGCCGCAGCAGCCGCTCGGCGCCGGCGGGCTCGGAGAAGGTGAACACCCCGCCCTCCTCCCGGGCGGCCTCGGAGAGTTCGTCGAGCACCCCGGCGGGCAGCTGCCGGTCGGCGAACGGCAGCCGGCTGCTGTGCCGCGTCCACAGCGCCTCGTACAGCTCCTCGACACCGGGATCGGCTCCCGGCCCGGCCCCGGTGGCACCGGCCGCGCCGGTCAGGCGTACGGTGGCCAGCAGGTCGGGCTGCTCGGGCCGGGGCAGCAGCCTGGTCACCGGCTCCCAGCCGAAGTGGGCCACCGCGACGCGGAGGTTGAACAGCGCACAGCCCACTGACACGTGCAACGCGCGTCCCGAGGGGTCGCTGAAACGCAGGCCCCGGTCCGCCGCCGCCCGGATCTCCAGTGTCACCGACCCCGGATCGAGCCGGAACCGCCAGGGTTGTGTGTTGTGCACCGAGGGAGCCGCGACGGCCGCCGCGATCAGCTTCTCGAGGGTAGGGACGTCGAGGACCGCCGTGGACATGAGGTTCTCCTCCCCGCCCCAGCGCCGTACTCAGGGGCCTCCGGGTAGCTGGATATGGTGCTGTCCACGGTCGTCGGCGCCGCCGGGGCCGCGGGAGGGGCCGGAAGGCCCCGTCTCCCGCCACAAGGCCCCGGACGGACCCGGCTCAGCGCGCGGTACGGTCGCCCCCCTCGTTCTGTTCGAGATGCGAGGCGATCACGGCCGCCTGCACCCGCCGCTGCACGCCCAGCTTGGACAGCAGCCGGGAGATGTGGTTCTTGACCGTCTTCTCCGACAGATACAGCTTCTTGCCGATCTCCCGGTTGGTGAGACCCTCGCCGATCAGCGTCAGGATCTCCCGCTCGCGCGGCGACAGGCCGGCCAGCTCGGGCGGCAGCTCCGGGCTCTGCGTCGGCTCGGTGCGCAGCGTGCGCATCAGCCGGGCGGTGGTCGCCGGGTCGAGCATCGACTGGCCCGAGGCGACGGTGCGGACCGCCGAGACGAGGTCGGAGCCCCGGATCTGCTTGAGCACATAGCCGGAGGCCCCCGCCATGATGGCGTCGAGGAGGGCGTCCTCGTCGTCGAACGACGTGAGCATCAGCACCGCCAGGTCCGGCATGCGGTTGCGCAGTTCGCGGCAGACGGAGATGCCGTCGCCGTCCGGGAGGCGCACGTCGAGGACGGCCACGTGCGGCCGCACGGCGGGCGCCCGCACCAGCGCGTGCTCGACGTTCCCGGCGTCGCCGACCACCGAGATGTCCGGTTCGGAGTCCAGCAGGTCGGCCAGTCCGCGCCGGACGACCTCGTGGTCGTCGAGCAGGAAGACGCGGATCGGGTCCTGCGCCGTGAAAGTGCGTGCCTCGGTCATTTCGACCCCTGTTCCCCGGATTGTGGCGGACCGTGGGCCGCCAGCAGTGATGATCATGGCCCGACCGGACCATGGTAGCCAGGGCCGATCGGCCCAAACGCTACCCGGTGAGCACCCCGACCGGCCCTGCCGGGACGGACCAGCGGCCCCTCGCGGCCACCGGCGGCACCGTGGGAGCCTCCGAAGCGGTGTTCGTCCTCCATTGTGCCCGCGAGAGGGTGTGACCCATGCGGAAGCACGGGAACGGAACGGTCGTGGGGTGGCGCTGGCGCTCCAACCCGCTGCGCAGGCCGAGCGACGTCCGCGAGGCGCGGATCGTGCTGGCCGCCTGGACACTGACCGTCGTGGGCGGGGCCGCGCTCGGCGCCGCCGCCGGATACGTCGTCGACGCGACGATCGAACACGACGCGGCGGGCCGTACGCCGGTCGCCGCCGTGATGACCGGGACCCGTCCCGTCCTGCGGGGCCTCAGCCTCGGCCACGTCCCCGCCGAGGTCCGCTGGACCGACGCCACGGGCACCGTCCGCACCGCCACGACCGAGGTGAGAACCGGCACCGTGCCCGGCGACACGGTGCGGGTCTGGGCCGACCGGGAGGGCCGTCTCGTGGCCGCGCCCGTCGATCACGCGGAGGCGACCGCCCGCGGCGTGCTCGGCGGGGTGTGGGTGGCGGGCGCGACCGGCCTGGTGGCCCTTTCCTGCGGCCGCGTCGCGCGGCTGAGGGTGCAACGGCGGGCCACCGAGCGGTGGGACGCGGAGTGGGCACGTGCCGACCGCGAGTGGGGGAGCACCCCGGGCTGACCACCCGGGCGGCGGTTCCTCCCCGGGGCGGTCCGTTCCCGGACCGCCGAAACGGGACGGGACGGGCGGGCCGACCGCGACGTGCCGTCATGGACGGGCCGCCGTCAGGGACAGGCCGTCATCACTTCCCCGGCTTCGTACCGGGATCCGTCACCTCCGCGGCACCGCCCGTCACCCGGGCGGACGACGGCGGACGGTCCCGGGCCGGTGAGGCGTACGGCCGAGGCCGTCACCGGTCCCGTCGCCGCGCTGCCGAGGTCACCGTGCCGCGTCGGGTACGTCCAGCGCGAACCGTACGTCGACGACGCCCTCCACGGCCCGTACCAGCCGTTCGGCCACCGACACCAGTGAGGCGTCCCGGACCCGGCCGGACAGTTTCACGATGCCGTCCTCGACCGCCACCCGCACCGCCGACGCGGGCTCCGGGAACAGATAGGCCACCACCTCGCGGCGGACCTCCTCGGCGATCTCCTCGTCGGGGCGCAGGAACACCTTCAGCAGGTCGACCCGGCTCACGATGCCCACGAGACGGTCCTCGCCGTCGACCACGGGCAGCCGTTTCACCTTGGCGCGGGCCATGGCGCGGGCGGCTTGGGCGAGTGTGGTGTCCTCCCGGACGGTCAGCGCGGGCGACGTCATCAGCTCGCCGGCGGTGACGGAACCGGCCTTGGCGAGGTCTGTGAGACGCCGCAGCTGGGTGTCCCGGTCGGGGTCGCTGTCGCGGAACTCCTCCTTGGGCAGCAGATCCGCCTCGGAGACGACGCCGACGACACGGCCCGACCGGTCCACCACGGGCAGCGCGCTCACCCTGTGCTCGTGCAGGGCCCGCACGATGTCCTTGAACTCGGCGCCGCGTTCCACGGTGGCCACGACGCGCGTCATCACGTCGCCCACGATGTGCGGGGAGCTGTACACGGTGCCTCCCTGGTCCTGATCGCCGCCGGCCGGACCGGTGGTCACCGCATCCCGCCGCTGCCGTAGGGGCCGTAGAGGTCGAGCAGCCGGGTACGGGCGGCGTGCAGCCGGTGCGCCACCACGGCGCCGATCCACAGGGCGATGCTCTGCCCGAACACCGGGTCCTCCGCGCACAGGGTGCGCACGGTCTCGGCGTCGAACTCGTAGGCGCGCACCGGGGTCGCGGCCTCGGCTCCCAGGTGCCAGGTGCGCCCGTACAGCCAGGACCAGCCGACCAGTTCGTTGTGGCCGAGCGACTCGATCAGGGCGGCCCGGCGGCCCGGCACACGGATGTCGAGGTCGACCGTGCCGGTACGGATGAGCCAGAAGCGGTCGGCGGGGCCGTCCTCCTCGAACAGGCGCGTGCCCTGGGCGAAGGACACCTCGTCGGCGATGGCCATCAGTCGTTGCCGGACATCGGCGGGCAGGGCCTGCGGCTTGCTCGTGACGGGAGCGTTCATGGCGTTACTCCAGGAAGCGGCGGGACGGACCTACCACCCCCAGCGTGGTCGTGACGGTCCCGGCGTTCCATGGGCCACCCGGCCCCGGGTGGGGGCCCACCGGCGGATCCGGGGTGACGTTCAGCATCTCCGGGGGCCGGTCGGCGGGCGGTTCCATGGAGGCGTCCGGCCGGTGCACGCATCCGTTCGCGAAGGACCGATCCATGCGTATCGTCATCGCTCTCGGCGGCAACGCCCTCCTGCACCGGGGTGAACACCCCGACGCCGAGGTCCAGCGGGCGAACATCGTGCGGGTGGCGACCGCGATCGCCGCGCTCGCCCACGAGCACGACATCGTGATGACCTACGGCAACGCCCCGCAGGTCGGCCTGCTGGCCGTGGAGAGCGCCAACGACCCCGGACTCAGCGCCCCTTACCCGCTGGACCTGCTGGGCGCGCAGACCCAGGGCATGATCGGCTCCCTGCTGACCTGCGCCCTGCACGACGCGCTGCCCGGGCGCCGGGTGGCCGCGCTGGTCACGCACACCGTGGTCCGGGCGGACGACCCCGCCTTCGACCGGCCGGGACTGTTCGTCGGCCCGGTCTACCCGCAGCGCCTCGCCATGACGCTCGCCGCCCGCTACGGCTGGCACGTCTCCCGCGACGCCCACGGCTGGCGGCGGGTCATCCCCGCGCCGGGCCCGGAGCGGGTGCTGGAGACCGGCACCGTGCGGGCACTGCTGGACTCCGGAACCGTCGTGGTGTGCGCCGGGGGCGGGGGAGTGCCCGTGGTCGCCGACCGCGCCGGCGCCCTGCGCGGCGTGGACGCCGCCGTCGACAAGGACCTCACCGCGGCCCTGCTGGCCGAGGACCTCGAGGCCGACTTCCTGCTCATCCTCACCGACGTGCCCAACGTCTACACCGACTACGGCACCCCGCGGCAGCGTCCCGTCCTCGACGCCACCCCCGGGGAACTGCGGCGCGCGGGCTGCGCCGAGGACACCATGGGCCCCAAGGCGGAGGCCGCCGCCCGCTTCGTCGAGCGCACCGGCGGCCTGGCGGCCATCGGTGCCCTCGACGCGGCGTACGCCATCGTCCACGGCCGCTCCGGCACGCTCGTCCGTCCGGACCTGTACCCGGTCTGAAGCCCCGCCCGGCGCCGGCGGCCCCGCATCCGGCCATGGCCGCCCGCGCGGCACACGGCGGCCCGGTCCGCGAGCCGCCGGTGCCTGTCCGTGTCCCGGCGCCGGCCGTGCCGGTCAGCCCCGCGGTCCGCGCCGCACCCGCGGGGACCGTGCCCCGGCGCGGGCGCCGCCGGTCACGGCCGGTACCGCCGGGAGGGCCTCCCCTCCTCGCTCCTCCGCACGTCTCCGCACACCGCGACCGTCGGCGCGGCTGGGCCACGGGGCGGCCGTCGGACCGGGGCCGGGCCGGACGCCGGTCCTACCGTCTGCCGCACCACGCCCGGTACGCGGCCAGCGCCGTCGGCAGGGTCGGGAAGATCAGGCCGTGGCCCACCGAGTCGGCCAGGCCGTACGCCTCCAGGTCGTCCAGGAGGTCCTGCTTGACCCGCGCCAGGGCGAACACGATGCCCCGGTCGGCCAGTTCGCGGCGCAGGGCGTCGACCGCGTCCAGGGCGGTGATGTCCACCTCCACATTGGCCTCGGTGTTGAGGACGAACCACCGCACCTTCCCGGCCTGTTCGTCCACCGCGGCCAGGGCGCGCCGGTGGAAGTCCTCGGCGTTGGCGAAGAACAGCGGTGAGTCGTAGCGGTAGACCAGCAGGCCGGGGACGGTGCGGGCGGTCGGGTAGTCGTCCACGTCGTGCATGCCGGCCACCCCGGGCACCAGGCCCTCCACCGCGTCGTGCGGGCGGGCCACCCGGGTCAGCAGCTCGGCCACCGACAGGCCGACGGCGACGAGCACGCCGTAGAGGATGTCCAGCGCCAGCACACCCGCCAGGCAGCACAGCGCCAGCAGCAGTTCACGGCGTCGGAAGGCCGCCAGCCGCCGGAAGCCGGCCAGGTCGATCATGCGGACCGCCGCGTACACCACGAGCGCGCCCAGCACCGCGGACGGGGTGCGGTGCAGCAGCGGGCTCAGGAAGAGCAGCACGGCCAGCACCACCACGCCCGCCACCAGGGAGTACGCCTGGCTGCGGGCCCCGCTCGAGGCGGCCAGCGCGGTGCGGCTGGCGCTGCTGCTCACCGGGAAGCCGCGCAGGAAACCGGCGCCCAGATTGGCCGCGCCGAGCGCCAGGAACTCCTGGTTGGGGTCGTGCTCGGGGTCCTGCCCCGCACCGCCGGTGAAGGCCCGCGCGGTGAGGACGCAGTCCGTGTAGCCGACGAGGACGACGCCCAGGGCGGGCAGCACCAGGCGCGGCAGCTCGCCCAGGTCCGGCACGGCCACCGGGGGCAGCCCGGCCGGGAGGCCGCCGACGACCTTCAGGCCGTACCGGTCGTCGAGGCCGAACGCGGCCACGGCCAGCGTGCCCAGCACCACCGCCAGCAGCGGCGCGGGCAGCCTGGGGAACCAGCGGGCCGCCGCGAACAGGAACACCAGGGTGAGCGCGGAGAACAGCATGGTCCCGCCGTGTCCCTCGCCCAGGTGCTCCAGGAACGACCACAGCTGGGGGAGGAACCTCGAGCCGCTGACCGGCACCCCGGTGAGCTTGCTCAGCTGATCCACCATCATGATCAGCGCGACCCCGGCCAGATAGCCGATCAGCACCGGCCGGGACAGCAGATCGGCGACGAAGCCGAGCCGCAGCGCCCACGCCGCCACGCACAGCAGCCCCACCGTCACCGCGAGCGCCGCGGCCAGGCCCGCGTAGCGGCCCGGGTCCCCGCCGGCCAGCGGGGCCACCACGGTCGCCGTCATCAGCGCGGTCGTCGACTCGGGGCCGACCGACAGCAGCCGCGAGGAGCCGAGCAGCGCGTACAGGCCGAGCGCGGGCAGGATCGCCCACAGCCCGGTGACCGGCGGCAGCCCGGCCACACCCGCGTACGCCATCACCTGCGGCACCAGGTACGCGGCGACCGTGAGCCCGGCCAGCACGTCACCGGCGAGCCAGGCACGGTGGTAGCCGATCAGCTGGGCCAGTCCCGGGACCAGCCGCCGCCACACACCGGGGCGGCCGGACAGCGCGCCGCGTCCTCCCGAGCCGGGGCCGCCCGAGCCGTGCGCCATGCCGGTTCCTTCCGCCGTACGTCTCAAGGATCGCCCGGGGCCCGCACTTCCGCCCCGTCCGGAGCCCGTCCGTGAACCCGTCCGGATCCGGCATGGCCGCTCACCGGGGGGTCGCGCCAGGGACCCAAGGGCCCCTTCCTGCGGACCTTCGGCCTGCGCGCGGCGGCGGACGGAGGACAAGGCTGAAGGGTGAGGGGGCCGCCGGCGGGAATCGTGGCTGGTCCTCGCCCCGGAACCGCCGTGCCGGTGGTCCGGGGCCGTTGGGCCGAACGGCCCCTGCGGGGGAAAGGCGGCCCATGCTGTGCCGGACACTTCTCCGTGAATCTGGAGCCAGATCACCGATCAGGAGGCAGAAACATGGTGCGCAGCGTTGTCGCAGGTCTCGACGGTTCCCCGGAAAGCCGTGCCGCGGCCGAATGGGCGGCCCGCGAGGCGAAGGTGCGCGGCCTGCCGTTGAAGGTCGTCCATGTCTGGGAGCCGGTTCCGGAGCCGATGGCCGAGGCCCCGCTCCTCGGCGGGGAGACCCAGCAGCACTGGAGCGAACGCATCCCGCGGGAGACCGCCCAGAGTCTTGAGATGCGCCACCCCGGCATCGAGGTGATCGCGGAGCAGCGCACCGGGCAGGCCGCCGAGGCGCTGACCGCGGCGGCGAAGGACGCGGAACTGCTCGTCCTGGGCTCCCGCGGCATCGGCGGACTCACCGGCTTCCTGGTCGGCTCGGTCGGCCGGTCCGTGATCGCCCACACCCGGACCCCCGTGGTCGTCGTCCGCGCCGGTGAGCAGGCCGCCGACGAGCACGAGGCCGACGCGGCGGGCGGACCGTCCACCGAGAGCGCCTTCCGGCCGGTCGTCGTCGGGCTCGACACCCGCAGCGTCGACGGCACGGTCCTGGAGTTCGCCTTCGAGGAGGCCGCCCGGCGCGGCACCTCGGTGCGCGTGGTGCACGGCTGGGACCTGCCGCCGTACTACGCCTACGGTCTCGCCGTGGACCCGGAGTTCGACCGGGACGTCGCCCGCGAACAGGCCGCCAAGCTGGCCGACGCGCTGCGGCCCTGGCGGCAGAAGTACCCGAGCGTCGAGATCACCGAGGACTCCGGCACCGGCGGCGCGTCCAGCCGGCTGATCGAGGCGTCCCGTGAGGCGTCCCTGGTCGTCGTCGGACGCCGGGTGCGGCACAGCCCCTTCGGCATCCACATCGGCTCCGTCACGCACGCCGTCCTGCACCACGCCGCGGCCCCGGTCGCCGTGGTCGCCCACGACTGACCTCCGGCCCCTGACTCCGGCCCCTGAGCGGCCGTCCGACCGGGGAACACGGGCCGGACCGGCGGCACGAGCATCCGGCAGCGGCCGCGGGAGACCCCCGCGGCCCCGGCGCCGCCCGGGACCCCGGCCCCTTCCCCCCACCCGTCCACCCGCGCAGCACCACCCCGAGGAGTGTGAACCATGAAGGCAGCGGTCGTACGAGCCTTCGGCGAGCCCCTGGTGATCGAGGAGCGCACCGACCCCCGGCCCGGCCCCGGCCAGGTCCGTGTGCGTGTCGAGGCCTCCGGCCTGTGCCACACCGACATCCACGCCGCGCACGGCGACTGGCCGGTCAGGCCGGTCCCGCCGTTCGTGCCCGGCCACGAGGGCGTCGGCCTCGTCGAGGAACTCGGTGAGGGAGTCACCCACCTCGCGGTCGGGGACCGGGTCGCGGTGCCGTGGCTCGGCTGGGCCTGCGGACGGTGCGAGCACTGCCTCTCCGGCTGGGAGACGCTGTGCGAGAGCCAGATCAACACCGGTTACGGCTGCGACGGCGGCTACGCCGAGAAGATGCTGGCCTGGGCCGACTTCGCCCAGCCGGTGCCCGAGGGCGTCAGCCCCTTCGACGCCGCCCCGCTGACCTGCGCCGGCGTCACCACGTACAAGGCCCTCAAGGTCGCCCAGGTGCGGCCGACGCAGCTCGTGGCGATCTCCGGGGTCGGCGGCCTCGGTCACCTCGCCCTCCAGTACGCCAAGATCGCCGGTGCCACGGTCGCCGCGATCGACGTCACCGACGACAAGCTGGCCCTGGCGGGCGAGCTCGGCGCGGACATCCTCATCGACGCCCGCAAGGAGGACGTCGCCGGGGTGCTCAAGCAGCACGGCGGAGCCCACGCGGCGATCGCCCTCGCCGTCAACGAGCCCGCGTTCGCCGCGGCCAACGCCGGGCTGCGGCGCGGCGGCAAGCTCGTCATGGTGGCCATGCCCGCGCACGGCACCATCAACGTCCCGATCTTCGAGACCGTCCTCAACGGCACCTCCGTGATCGGCTCCATCGTCGGCACCCGGCAGGACCTCGCCGAGGTGTTCCGGCTGCACGCCGCGGGCCGCACCCGGGTCGTCCACGAGACCCGCCCGCTGGAGACCGTCAACGAGTCCATCGCCGAGGTGCTGCGCGGCCAGGTGACCGCGCGGATCGTCTTCGACCTCGGCGCCGGGCGGTGAGCGGGATGACCGCGCCGCTGGTCGTGGGTGTCGACGGCTCGGAGCCGAGCCTGCGCGCCGTCGACTGGGCCGCCGACGAGGCCGTGCTGCGCGGACTGCCGCTGCGGCTGGTCTACGCCGACCTGTGGGAGCGCTACGAGGGCAAGGCCTTCGCCGGCGAGCTCGAGAAGGCCCCGGAGGAGATCCGCGCGGACGACATCGTCGCGAGCGCCGCGCGGCGCGCCCGGGGCAGGCAACCGGCACTGGGGATCGGCACCGAGGTGCTGCCCGAGGAACCCGAGTACGGGCTGGTGCGCGAGGCCCGGGACGCCGCCCTCGTGGTCGTCGGCTCCCGGGGCCGCAGCGGTCTCGCCGAACTGCTGCTCGGCTCGGTCAGCCTGACCGTGGCCGCGCACGCCGCCTGCCCGGTGATCGTGCTGCGCGGCAGTCACGACAACCAGGCCGTCCCGGGTACCCACGGCAGGATCGTGCTTGCGGTGGGCGACGAGGGCAAGGAGTCCCCGGCGGTGCGTTTCGCCTACGAGGAGGCCCGCCGCCGCAAGGTGCCCCTGGAGGCCGTACGGGTCTGGCGCCACCCCGCGCACGAGACGACCGACCACCCGCTGATGTCCGGAGAGCCCGCCCGGCTGCACGAGGAGCAGGCCGCCGGGGCGCTGGAGGCGGCGCTCGCCGGCGCCCCGGACGACGTCCGGGTGGTGCGGCGCACCGTCGAGGGCCACGCCCGCCGGGTCCTGGTCGGCCTCTCGCACGGTGCGGATCTGCTGATCGTGGGTGCCGAACGGCGTGACGCCGCGGTCGGACTCCAGCTCGGCCGGGTCGCCCACGCGGTACTGCACCACTCGGCCTGCCCGGTGGCCGTGGTACCGCACCGCGTCTGAACCCCTGACGGGGTGCTCCCCGGCCGGCCGGGGAGCGTACGGGAGGGTGCCGGCGAGGGGTCTCCGCCCCCGCCGCCCCTGCCCGTCCCCGCCCCCGGCGGCTCCGGCCCGGCCGGAGCCGCCGGGGGCTAGAGGCCCGCCGCGTGGTCCGGGACGTAGTTCTGGAGATCGCGCGGAGGGCGGAGGTAGCCGGTCGACGGGGGCCTCGGCGGCAGTTCCAGGACGTGCGGCTCCACCTCGTGGTACGGCACCGAGCCCAGGAGGTGCGCCATCATGTTCAGCCGGGCCCGCCGCTTGTCGTCGCTCTCCACGACGTACCACGGCGCGTCGGAGATGTCGGTGTGCACCAGCATCTCGTCCTTGGCCCGCGAGTACGCCTCCCAGCGGGTGATCGACTCCAGGTCCATCGGCGACAGCTTCCAGCGCCGCACCGGGTCGTCCAGCCGCCGCCTGAACCGCTCCTGCTGCTCCCGGTCGCTCACCGAGAACCAGTACTTGCGCAGCAGGATCCCGTCCTCCACCAGCATCCGCTCGAAGATCGGGCACTGCCGCAGGAACCGCTGGTGCTCGTCCTTGGTGCAGAAGCCCATCACATGCTCGACCCCGGCCCGGTTGTACCAGCTGCGGTCGAACAGCACGATCTCCCCGGCCGCCGGCAGATGCTCCACGTACCGCTGGAAGTACCACTGCGTGCGCTCGCGCTCCGTCGGCTTCGGCAGGGCCGCGATCCGCGCCACCCGGGGGTTGAGGTACTCCGAGACCCGCTTGATGGTGCCGCCCTTGCCCGCGGCGTCCCGGCCCTCGAAGACCACCACCAGCCGGGCGCCCTCCGCCTTCACCCACTCCTGGAGCTTCACCAGCTCGGTCTGCAGCCGCAGCAGTTCCCGCTCGTACACCTTGCGCGGCAGCTCCGCCGCCTTCTTGTCGGCCAATGCCGCCTCCACAGCCGTGGACCCGCGCCGCCGGGCGATCCCACCCGGCCACGGAGCCGTCCCTTCCCAGGGCCTGACACCCGGACGCCACCGTACTGACCGGCGCACCGCCGCGCACCCCCCGGCCGCCCGCCCTCCCGCCCGGGGGAAGCGGAACGGCACGCCCGCGCGCACAGGTGAGGGCCGGACGGCCCATATGAGGCCCTTACAGCCCCTGGGGCGCGGCCCGGAACGGGCGGACGCTCGAAGTGTCCCGACACGTGGAGGAGATCCGCGATGACGTCAGACGCGCTCAGCCGGCCGCCCGTCCACGCGCTGCTCGCGGACGGCACCATCGTGTGCATCCGTACCGCACAGCCCGGCGACCACGACCAGCTCCAGGGCCTCTACGAGGAGATGTCCCCGGAGAACCTCCGGCTGCGGTTCTTCTCCGCCAGCCGCCGCTCCGGCCGGCTCGCCGCCGACCGGGCCTGCGCCCGCCGCCCCGGTTACCGGGCCCTGCTCGCCGAACGCGAGGGCCGGGTCGCCGGGCTCGCCGAGTACGACACCGGCGGCAGCGGCGACGAGGCGGAGATCTCCATCGCCGTCGCCGACACCCTCCACCACCGCGGCGTGGGCACCCTGCTCGTCGAGCACCTGATCTCCGCCGCCCGCGCCGAGGGCGTACGCACCTTCACCGCCGACGCGCTCAGCGAGAACCACGACGTGCTGCGCCTCTTCTCCGACCTCGGACTGCGCATGGCCCGCCGCTTCGAGGGGTCCGAGGTGCGCTGCACCATCAGCCTCGACGAGAGCGACGGCTACCTCACCGCCGTCGAGGAACGCGGCCGCGCCGCCGACGTCGCCAGCCTGCGCCCGCTGCTCAGGCCCGACGCCGTCGCCGTGGTGGGCGCCGGACGCCGGCCCGGCTCCGTGGGCCGCGCGATCCTGCACCATCTGCACACCGGCGGCTACACCCGGCGCGTCTTCGCCGTGAACCCCGCGGCCACCTCCCTCCTCGGCGTGCCCTGCCACCCGTCCGTCACCGCGCTGCCCGTCACACCCGACCTGGCCGTGATCGCCGTACCCGCCGCCGCCGTCCCGGCCGTCGCCGAGGAATGCGGCACGGCGGGCGTCAAGGCCCTCCTCGTCGTCACCGCCGGGCTCGACGCCGGGCAGAACAAGGCACTCCTGGCCGCCTGCCGCGACCACGGCATGCGGCTCGTCGGCCCCAACTGCCTCGGCGTCTCCAACACCGACCCGGAGATCCGCCTCGACGCCACCTTCGCCGCCGACCACCCCCGCCCCGGCAGCGCGGGCATCGCCGTGCAGTCCGGCGGCGTCGGCATCGCCCTCCTCGACGGGCTGTCCCGGCTCGGCATCGGCGTGTCCACCTTCGTCTCCCTCGGCGACAAGTTCGACGTCAGCGGCAACGACCTGCTCCAGTGGTGGGAGAGCGACTGCCGCACCGGCCTCGCCCTGCTGCACCTGGAGTCCTTCGGCAACCCGCGCGCCTTCTCCCGCACCGCCCGCCGTGTCACCCGCCGCATCCCCGTCCTCACCGTCGACGCGGGACGCACCGACGCCGGACGCCGCGCCGCCGCCTCCCACACCGCGGCCGCCGCCACCCGCACCATGACCCGCGCCGCCCTGTTCACCCAGGCCGGTATCACCGCCACCCGCTCCGTGTCCGAACTCATCGAGGCCGCCGCCCTGCTGCACTCCCAGCCGCTGCCCACCGGACCCCGCGTCACCGTCGTCACCAACGCGGGCGGCGCCGGAGTCCTGGCCGCCGACGCCTGCGCCGAGGCCGGCCTCGTCCTGCCGGTGCCCGCCGCCCCGCTCGCCGACGCGCTGCGCGCCGTCCTCCCGGACAACGCCACCGCCACCAACCCCGTCGACGCCGGCGCCGCGGTCACCGAGGAACAGCTCAAGGAGTGCGTGGACCGCCTCCTGGAGGACGACGGCACCGACGCGGTGCTCGTCGTCCTCGTCCCCACCGCCCTCGCCGCCGCCACCGGCGACGACCTGGTCCGCGCCCTCACCCGCGCCCCCGGCCGCCGCGGCCGGCCCGTCGTCGCCGTACGGCTCGCCCAGGAACGGACCGTCGACCTGCTGCCCGCCGACGGCGGCGGCAGCATCCCCTCCTACGCCGACTCCCAGGCCGCCGCCCGCGCGCTCGCCCACGCCGCCCGCCGCGCCGCCTGGCTGGCCCGCCCCGCCGGGACACTCCCGCGGCTCGACGACGTCGACACCGAACGCGCCCGCACCGTCGTCGAGGAGTACCTCGACCACTGCCCGGAGGGCGGCTGGCTCGAGCCGCGCGTGTGCGCCGAACTCCTCGACTGCTACGCCGTCCCCCAGCTCCCCTGGGCCTGGGCCGACACCGAGGACGCCGCCGTCCTCGCCGCCCAGCGGCTGCAGGGCGCCGACGGCCGCGTCGTCCTCAAGGGGCACTGGCCGGGGCTGCTGCACAAGACCGCCGAACACGCCCTGCACCTCGACCTGCGCGGCGACTTCCAGGTCCGCGCCGCCTACCGCGACTTGGAGACCCGGTTCGCCGGACTGCTCACCGGCGTGGTCGTCCAGCCCCTCGCCGACCGCGGCACCGAACTGTTCGCCGGGGTCGTCCAGGACCAGGTCTTCGGACCCCTGGTGCTGTTCGGGCTCGGCGGCACCGCCACCGAGGTGCTCGCCGACCACGCCGCCCGGCTCGCCCCGCTCACCGACCAGGACGTGCACGACCTCGTCACCGCCCCGCGCTGCGCCCCGCTGCTGTTCGGCGCGGACGGCGGACGCCCCGTCGACGTCCAGGGCCTCGAACGGCTCCTGCTGCGGCTGTCCCGCATGGCGAGCGATCTCCCGCAGGTCGCGGAGGCCGACTTCAACCCCGTACTCGCGACACCGGGCGGTGTGTCCGTGCTCGACGCACGCGTACGCCTGCTGCCGCGCCGGCCGCAGGACCCCTACCTGCGCAGGCTTCGCTGAGGAGGCACAGCCATGAGGCACGACAAGGTCGGCTCCGTGATGAGCACGCGGGTGGTCCGCGCCGCGTACGGCACTCCGTTCAAGGAAGTGGCACGACTGCTCGGTGAGCACCGCATCAGCGGACTGCCGGTCGTCGACGACGACGAGAAGGTCATCGGCGTCGTCTCCGAGACCGACCTGATGATGCGGCAGGCGGACACCCCCGACCCGTACGGCGCGAAGAAGCGGTTCCGCCCCACCGGACTGACTCCCGCCGCCCGCCGCCGGGCCGCCAAGGCCGGGGCCCGTACCGCGGGACAGCTGATGACCCGGCCCGCCGTCACCGTGCACGCCTCCGAGACCATCGTCGAGGCGGCCCGCACCATGGCCCAGCGGCATGTCGAACGGCTCCCCGTCCTCGACGAGGAGGACCGGCTCGTCGGCATCGTCACCCGCCGCGACCTGCTCACCGTGTTCCTGCGGCCCGACGACGACATCCGCACCGAGATCGTCGAGGAGGTGCTCGCCCGCACGCTGTGGCTGCCGCCGCGCGCCGTCGACGTCGCCGTGACCGAGGGCGTCGTCACGCTGACCGGCCACCTGGAGCGCAAGAGCGAGACGGAGATCGCCGTCTCCATGGCCCGGCAGACCGACGGCGTGGTGGCGGTCGTCGACAAGCTCACCTACCGGCTCGACGACGCGCACGTCCAGCCCGGGGAACAGACGATGCACGGCGTCACCGACGGCTGGCTGCGCGGGCTGTGACACACCGGTCCGCGACACCCCGGTCCGCGACACACAAGGAGGCTGACCCATGACTGGCAAGGTCCTGGTGACCTACGGCACGACGAACGGCTCGACCGCGGAGATCGCCGAGGCGGTGGCCGGGGTCCTCACCAAGGACGGCATCCCGGCCGAGACGGCGCCGGCCGGCACCGTCAAGGACATCACGGCGTACGACGCGGTCCTCGTCGGCGGCGGACTGTACGGGGGCCGCTGGCACCGGGACGCCCGCCGGTTCGTGCGGCGCAACCGCCGTGCCCTGGCCGAGCGCCCGGTCTGGTTCTTCAGCAGCGGCCCGCTGGACCCCTCGGCGTCGGAGAAGGACATCCCGCCGGTGCCGGCGGTGCGGCGCGCGATGGACAACGTCGACGCGCGGGGCCACGTCACCTTCGGCGGCCGTCTGGAGGAGGGCGCCAAGGGACGTATCGCCAAGATGATCGTCCGCAACGGAAAGGGCGGCGACTTCCGCGACTTCACCGAGATCGAGGCATGGGCGGAACAGGTCGCCGGCCAGCTCGAGGGCGGGGGCGGCGCAGGAGAGGGCGGCGCGGGAGAGGGGAAGACCCTCTGATCCCGCGCCCCTCCCACGGCACCCGGGCCGGCACCCCGGCGCGGTCGCGCGCGCCGGGGCGCCGTGCGGTCCCGCCGGCCGGCGGCACG
The DNA here is from genome assembly GCF_040644295.1 of Streptomyces sp. NPDC047000. Lineage (NCBI taxonomy): Bacteria > Bacillati > Actinomycetota > Actinomycetes > Kitasatosporales > Streptomycetaceae > Streptomyces > Streptomyces sp. NPDC047000. Next base: position 18,458 of record NZ_JBEYWE010000045.1, on the reverse strand, counting down.
GCACCGGCCGGCGGCGTCTCAGCGGCGGACGGTCAGCGGCACGGTGTCGACGGTGACGGGCCTGCCGTCCTTCGGCGACAGGTAGTACGCCGTCAGCAGCCCGGCACCGTCGCGGACGGCCCGGTACGGGACGGTCACGTCGAACGTGCCGCGCGTGCCCGTCCCGGAGGTCGCGGTCACCCCGACGTCGGCGGCGGTGCGCCCGGCGGCGTCGGTGATCCGCAGCCGGAACACCGCCTCGAAGGTGTTGGCGGAACCCCACACCCGCACCGGGCTGTGCACCGACTGGCCGGTCATCGGCGACTCGACGAGGACGGCGGGGGACAGGTCCTCGAAGTCGGCCCGTCCGACCGGCCTGTCCAGGACGATGCCCTCGCCGCCGAACGCCTTCACCGGCTTGCCGTCGATCTCGAAGGCCACCCGGTGCACATCGGGGAACCGGGTCGCCGTGAACACGACCTGCGCCAGCCGCGCCCGCATGGACAGGCTGCCGCCGCCGTCGTCGTAACGGCCGGACAGATCGACGGTGGCGACGTTCCGGCGCAGCGTCAGGGAGCGCAGCACGGTGCCGGACGGGATCGCGGTGCTGCGGCCGTGGGCGCGCTCGTAGCGGTTCGGCCCGGCCAGCAGGGCACGGACCGCCCCGGTCGCGGTGGCGGGCGCGGTCACCGTGCGCGGGGCGGCGGAGACATGCTCGCCGTGCAGGAGGTACACGGCCGCCGTACGGGTTCTGACGGCCGGTGACGGCACCGCGGGCGTGGCCGCGGGCGGGGCGGGGGCGACGGACGCGGACGGGGCCGTAGAGGTCCCGCCGGAGCCGGCCGGACCGTCCGGACCGTCCGGACCGGCCGCGGGCGTGCCGGGCGTGCCGGTTGTACGGGGAGCGGCGGGTGCGTCCGACGAGGCGCCCGTGCCGCCGGTTCCGCAGGCGGCGAGGGCGACGAGAGGGAGGGTGAGAGCGGTGGCGAGCACGGCGGCCGAGCGGGTGCTGCGACCGTGCGGCAGAGATGACGGTTCGAGGTGTTCCGAGGACATGGCATCCTCCTCCGGCACTTCCAGCGAAGCGCGTGAGGGGCCGGAGCCCCAGGGCCGGCCGGCCCCGTCAAGAGGCCGAACGGCCGGACAACCCCGGCCTGTTCGGTACAGGAGGCACATAAGAGTCCGAACCGTCCCAAGCATACGCCGGATGGGACGCCCAGGCCCGAGCCCGGGACTGAAGGCCCATGTCGCCGGGACCTGGGGCCGGGGAGGCTGGGAACGACGGTTCACGAAGGGCGGAGAATCATGACCGTGTCGAAGGAGAGCGTGGGGCGCGCGGCCCTGCACCTGGCCCGCGCTGCATCTCTGGCGCCCTCCCCGCACAACACCCAGCCGTGGTACTTCGCGGAGGAGGGCCGTGACCGCGGTTTCGAGGTGCACGCCGACGCCGGCCGCAGGCTCACGCTCGCCGACCCGAGCGGCCGGGAGATGGTGATCGCCTGCGGGGCGGCCCTGTTCAACGCGCGGATCGCCATGCGCCATCTCGGATTCCGGCCGGTCGTCGACGTCCTGCCGGAGCCGGGCGACTTCGACCATCTGGCCCGCCTGGGCTTCGGCGCGCACGCGGCGCCGACGCGCGAGGAGGACATGATGGCCCGCGCGATGGCCCACCGGCACACCCACCGGGGGCCGTTCGAGCACGAGGCCCTGCCGGAGGACCTCGTCGAGGAACTGCGCGAGCAGGCCACCGCGGAGGGCGGCGTGCTCCAGGTCATCGACAGCGCCGAGCAGCTGGAACTGCTCGCCCAGCTGGTGCGCACGGCGGAGGACGTGCACCGCAACGACCCCTGGCGGTCCGCCGAGGTGTCCAAGGCCATCGGACCGTTCGGGATCCCGCACGAGGCCTGCCGCCACCATCCCGACCGCACCCTGCTGCCCGGCCGCGACTATCTCGGCCTCGCCCACCGCTACATCGTCCCGGGCCGCAAGCGCAACGAGGGGACGGGCACCGTCGCCGTCCTGTCCACGCCGTACGACGGCCGCACCGACTGGCTGCGCGCCGGACAGGCCCTCCAGCGGGTCCTGCTGTACGCCTCCGGCCACCAGATCAGGGCCGCCTTCCACACCCAGCCCCTCGAACTGCCCGAGTCCCGCGCCGAGGTGCGGACGCGGATCACCGCCGGCCGTTTCCCGCAGGTCGTCCTGCGGCTCGGCCGCGCCAACCAGTTCTGCGCCACCCCGCGCCGCCCGATGTCCGACCTGATGCTCCCGAACCGTGTCCCGGCCGGCGCGGGCCGCACCGCGGACTGACCGGCGGACTGACCGGCGGTCCGGTTCACCCGCGGCCGCGCGACCCGGCGCCGACGGGTCGCGCGGTTCCCTCGTCCCGCGGCCGGGAGGGCCGGCCGCGGTCAGCAGATACGGGGCAGCAGCTCGCCCAGCGGCATCTCCACGATCCGCCGGGCACCGACCAGCGTGCGCGCGGTCACCCGCCCCGGCGCCCCCTCGGCAAGCACCTCCCCGATCCGTACCGCCGCGCCTCCCTCCGGCCGGGAGCGCAGTGCCGCAAGAGCGGCCGGGGCGGCCGCCGCGTCGACGAAGGCGACCAGGCACCCCTCGTTGGCGACCGTCAGAGGGTCCAGGCCGAGCAGGTCGCACGCCGCGCCGACCGCCTCCGGCACCGGCACCGCGCGCTCCTCGATCTCGACGGCGACCGACGAGTCGCGGGCGATCTCGTTCAGCGCGGCGGCCAGCCCGCCCCGGGTCGGGTCGCGCAGCGCGTGCACGGCGCCGCCCAGCGGGGCGAGCGTGGCGACCAGCCGGTGCAGCGGGCGGCTGTCGGAGGCGATGACGCTCTCGAAGCCGAGGCCCTCGCGGGTGGACAGCACCGTCGTGCCGTGCAGCCCGACCGGACCGGACAGCAGCACGGCGTCACCGGGCCGCGCCGCGGCGGCGGACGGCGCGAGACCCGGATGCCGTACCCCGACGCCCGTCGTGTTGACGAACAGCCGGTCCGCCGCGCCCCGGCCGACCACCTTGGTGTCCCCGGTGATCACCGGCACCCCGGCGTCCTGCGCCGCCTTCCCCAGGGAGTCCGCCACGGCGCGCAGTTCCGTCAGGGGCAGGCCCTCCTCGACGATCAGGGACACCGACAGCGCGAGCGGCCGCGCGCCCCGCATGGCGAGGTCGTTGACGGTGCCGTGCACGGCGAGGGACCCGATGTCCCCGCCGGGGAAGAACAGCGGGCTCACCACGAAACTGTCGGTGCTCATCACCAGGTCGGGGCGGTCCGGCAGTAGCGCCGCGTCCTCCAGCGGCCCGCCCGCGCCGCCCACCGCCGGGAGCACGACCCGTTCCAGCAGCTCCGCCGTCAGCCGCCCGCCGGCGCCGTGACCGAGCAGGACCACCTCGTCCTCGTGACGCGGCGCGGGACACTCGGGGTTCACGGGACACCTCCTGCGGTGGTGGTGGCGGCACGTCCGGCCGCGTGGAAGGCGGCGCAGGTGCCCTCCGCCGACACCATCGGCGCACCGAGCGGACGCCGGGGCGTGCAGCGGGTGCCGTAGGCCGGGCAGTCCGTGGGCAGCCTCGCCCCGGTGAGGATCGCGCCCGCGATGCACGCGGGGTCCTCGGCCGGGCTGAGACCGTCCACGTCGAAGCGCCGGGCCGCGTCGAAGGCGGCGTACTCCCCGGCGAGTTCCAGCCCGCTGGCCGGGAGCGGGCCCAGGCCCCGCCAGGCCCGGTCGCCGACCCGGAAGACCCGGCGGACGGTGTCCTGCGCGGCGGTGTTCCCCGACCGCCGTACCGCCCGCGCGTACTGGTTCTCCACGGTGTGACGACCCGACTCCAGCTGCCGTACGGCCATCAGGATGCCCTCCAGCAGGTCGAGCGGCTCGAACCCGGTCACCACGACCGGCACCCGGTAGCGCTCGGCGATCGGCTCGTACTCCCGCCAGCCCGTCACCGCGCACACATGGCCCGCCGCCAGGAACGCCTGCACCTCGCAGTCCGGGTCGTCGAGCAGCGCGGTCATCGCCGGCGGCACCAGCACATGGCTGACCAGCATCGAGAAGTTGGTGAGGCCGAGCCGGGCGGCGTGCAGCACGGCGGTGGCGGCGGCGGGTGCCGTGGTCTCGAAGCCGACGGCGAGGAACACCACCTCGCGGCCGGGGTGCGCGGCGGCCAGCCGTACGGCGTCCATCGGGGCGTACACCACCCGTACGTCCGCGCCGCGCGCCCGCAGCGACAGCAGGTCGGTGTCCGTGCCGGGCACCCGCAGCATGTCGCCGAAACTGGTGAGGATCACACCGGGCCGCGCGGCGATGGCCATGGCCCGGTCCAGGGTCTCCAGCGGTGTCACACAGACCGGGCAGCCCGGCCCGTGGATCATCCGCATCCCGGCGGGCAGCAGTTCGTCGATGCCCTGGCGGACCAGGGTGTGGGTCTGGCCCCCGCACACCTCCATGATCCGCCAGGGCCGGGACGCGGTGCGCCCGAGCTCGTCTAGCAGCCGCCGGGCGAGCACGGGATCGCGGTACTCGTCCAGGTACTTCACGGCGTCACGTCCCGCGGCCCACGGGGCTCACCGGTGGGACAGATCGAGCCTGATGTCCACGACCCCCTCCACGGCGCGCACCGCGCGGGCCACCACCGGCACCAGCGCCCGGTCGGGCAGCGCGCCGCCCAGGGTCACCACGCCGTCCGCCACGGAGACGGTGAGCCCGTCGGCGCCGGCCGGCAGCTGGGCGAGGACGCCGTCCCGGACCTCCCCGGCGATCTCGTCGTCCGTGCGCAGGAACACCTTCAGCAGGTCGCTGCGGCTGACCACGCCCTGCAACAGCCCCACGGAGTCCACCACCGGCAGCCGCTTGACGTGCCGGCGGGCCATGACACGGGCCGCCTCGGCGAGCGCGGCGTCCGCGTGCACGGTCACAGCCGGTGTCGTCATCAGCTCGCCCGCGGTCAGTCCGCCCGCCTTCGCCCGGGCCTTGAGATCGCCCTCGTCGGTGTCCCGGAACTCCTCCTTGGCCAGCAGGTCGGCCTCGGAGACCACGCCGATCACCCGGCCCTCACCGGCCAGCACGGGCAGCGCGCTGACCTTCCACTGGTCGATCAGCTCGACGATCTCCTTGAAGGGCGCGTCCCGCCCGACGGCGATGACGGTGTGGGTCATGACATCGCTCACGGTGTACGGCGATTCAGGCATCACAGCCTCCGGGGGGCTTCTGGGCGGCCTTCGGCGAGGCCGCTGACGGGGTGCGGACGATCGTGAGGTCCAGGAAGTGCGTGGAGCACGAGATGCACGGGTCGTGGTTGCGGATCGCCCGCTCGCACAGCGCCGTCAGCTCGTCGTCGCCCAGGCCCGGCGCGGCCACCGCCCGCCGGGCGAGGCGCAGCAGGTCGTCCTCGATGGCGCCCTGGTTCTGGGCGGTCGGCGGCACGAGCACCGCGCTCGTCACGATGCCGTCCGCGTCGATGCCGTAGCGGTGGTAGAGCAGCCCGCGCGGCGCCTCGGTCGCGCCGTGGCCGGTCCCGGCACGCGGCGGCACCTCGGCGCACGGGCGGCCGGGCGGCTCGTAGGCGGCGATGAGCCGCAGCGCCTCCCCGACGGCGTACACCACCTCCACCGCCCGCACCAGGACCGACCGGTACGGGTTGCGGCACACGGCACCCGCGTACGGATCGCCGAGCCCGGCCGCGACGGCGGCGTCGCGGGCCTCGGGCGGGAGCAGCCGGCCGCTCACCGCGAACCGGGCGAGCGGCCCCGTGAGATGCAGTCGGCCGTCGAGGCGCGAGTGCAGGGCGGTGGAGTGCTCGACATGGCTCTCGGCGACACGATCGGTGAAGTCCCGCAGCGGGAAAGTCTCGCGACCGCCGTCCGCGCGCACCACCGTGGGGGTGCCGCCCTCGATGGCGTACGTGTCCGTCTCGGCCAGCGCCAGCAGGTCGGCGCCGGTGTACGCGTCGGGGAAGCCGAAGCCCGCCACCCAGCGCACGGTCTCCAGGGCGTCGTCCTGCGCCCGCCGCAACAGCTCCTCCACCGGCCGGAGTTCGTCACGGGAGGGCACCCGGTGGAAGCCGCCGAGCCGGACGTTGACCGGATGCACGGCGCGCCCGCCGAGCAGTTCCATCAGGGCGTTCCCGGCCTTCTTCAGCCTCAGCCCCCGCTCCACCTCGGCCCGGTGGGTGCGGGCCAGCTCGATCGCGCTCGCGCCGCCGAGGAAGTCCGGCGCATGCAGCAGGTAGATGTGCAGGGCGTGGCTCTCGATCCACTCGCCGCAGTACAGCAGCCGACGCAACGCCCTTGTCTCCGGCGGGACTTCCACCCCGCAGGCGTCCTCGACGGCCGCGCACGCGCTCATCTGGTACGCCACCGGGCAGATCCCGCACACCCGGGCGGTGATGTCCGGCGGCTCGGTGTACGACCGGCCGCGCAGGAACGCCTCGAAGAACCGCGGCGGTTCGTAGATCCGCAGTTCGGCCCGGGTGACGGTGGCGTCGTCGACGTACAGGCTCAGCGCGCCCTCGCCCTCGACCCGGGAGAGCGAACCGACGTGCAGGACACGGGATCCGCGGTGTGTCACGTCATCAGCTCCTCAGCTCCTGGGTTCCCTGTCGAAAGCGGCGGTGTTGAAGGTGTGCAGGAAGCGCTCCACGTCGTCGTCGCCCAGTCCGTCGTGGCGCAGCAGCGGGATCAGCGCGGGCAGGTTCACCGACCCGGAGGGGCCGAAGCAGCCGTAGCAGCCGCGCCGGTAGGCCGGGCACAGCGCCCCGCACCCGGCATGGGTCGCGGGCCCCAGGCACGGGGTGCCCTCCGCGACGGTCACGCACACCGTGCCGCGCCGCTTGCACTCGAAGCACACGCTGTGGTTCGGCACGTCCGGTCTGCGCCCGGCGAGGAACGCGGTGATCACCTCCAGCAGCTGACCCTTGTCGATCGGGCAGCCGCGCAGCTCGAAGTCGACGTCCACATGGGCGGACACGGGGGTGGAGGTGCTCAGCGTCTCGATGTACTCGGGGCGCGCGTAGACGGTGCGGCGGAACTCGTCGACGTCCGTGAGGTTGCGCAGCGCCTGGATGCCGCCGGCGGTGGCGCAGGCGCCGATCGTCACCAGATGCCGGGCGGCCGCGCGGATCACATGGACGCGTTCGGCGTCCGCCGGGGTGGTGACCGAGCCCTCGACGAGGGCGAGGTCGTAGGGTCCGGGCCGCACGTCGCTGGACGCCTCCAGGAAGTGTGCGACGTCCACCTGCCCGGCGAGGGCGAGGAGTTCGTCCTCGCAGTCCAGCAAGGTGAGCTGACAGCCGTCGCAGGACGCCAGCTTGAACACGGCGAGTGTGGGTGTCATCACAACTCCCTCACCGACAAAAGGGGTTCGGCGTCGGACCAGTCCACGACCGGGCCGTCCCGGCACACCAGCAGCGGGCCGAGCTGGCAGTGCCCGCAGTGCCCGGTGGCGCAGCGCATGTTCCGCTCCAGCGAGACCCGGATCCGCTCCCGCGGGATGCCGCGGTGCGCGAGCTCACGGGCGGCGGCGCGGATCATCGGCTCGGGCCCGCAGACGAACGCCCAGGTGCGGTCGGGGTCGAAATGGGCCCGCCCCATCAGCTGGGTGACCACGCCGACGTCACCGCGCCAGTGCCGGTCGGGCCGGTCGACCATCACCCCGGTGTACGACGTGTCCCAGCCCGTCACCTCCTCGCGGGCGATCAGATCGGCCGGGGTGCGCGCGCCGACCAGCAGGTTCACCCGGCCGTACGCCTCCCGCCCGGCCAGCACGGCGAGCACCAGCGGCCGCAGCGGGGCGAGCCCGATGCCGCCCGCCACCACGACCAGGTCCGCGCCGCGCGCCCGTTCGAGCTCCCAGGCGGTGCCGTACGGCCCGCGCAGCCCGATGACGTCGCCGGTCCGGGCCGCGCACAGCCCGGCGGAGACGGCGCCCACCGCGCGGACGGTGTGCGCGAGCCCGCCCGTGGACTGCACGGAACTCACCGACACGGGGATCTCGCCGCGCCCGAAGCAGTGGACCATCGCGAACTGTCCCGGCGCGAACCCGGGCAGCGCCGCGCCGACCGGCTCCAGGCGCAGCGTCACCGTGTCCGGGGTCTCCGGCTGCCGCAGGACCACACGGTGGGGCACCGGCACGGCGGTCATGGCTCTTCCCTCGTCTCGTAGGTGCCGTACAGGTCGACGAGCCGGGCGCGGGCCGCGTTCAGCCGGTGGGACAGCACCCGGCCGACCCAGCGGTCGACGGCCCGGCCGAACACGGGGTCGCCGTCGCACATCCGCCGGACGGCGACGGCGTCGAACTCGTAGGCCCGCACCGGGGTGAGCGCCCGGGCGCCGAGCTGCCACACATACGGTTCGAACAGCCACGACCAGCCGACCAGGTCGCCCTCGCCGAGCGTCTCGATCACCGGCGGCCGGTGGCCGGGGATGTGCATGTCGAGGGCGACCCGGCCCTCGCGGACGATCCAGAAACGGTCCGCCTCGGCACCCTCCTCGAAGATCCGGGTGTCCTCGCGGAAATCGGCCTCACGCGCGATGCGCAGCAGCCTGTCCCGGTCCTCCGGGGGCAGGGCCTGCGACAGGCGCAGCGTGGTCGAGGGCTTCATCACCGGACCTCCGTCCCCGTCCTGACCGTCCCCGTCCCGACCGTCCTTGTCCCGGCCGTCCCCGTCCCGGCTTTCGCCTCCCGCTCGGCGTGCAGCGCGGCGACCTCCTCCGTGATGTCGATGCCGACCGGGCACCAGGTGATGCAGCGCCCGCAGCCGACACAGCCGGAGCTGCCGAACTGGTCGTACCAGGTGGCGAGTTTGTGGGTGAGCCACTGCCGGTAACGGCTGCGGCCGGAGGTACGGACCGGCCCGCCGTGCAGATACGAGAAGTCGAGGTCGAAGCAGGAGTCCCAGCGCTGCCGGCGCTCGGTGTGGTCACCGGTCAGATCGGTGACCTCCTCCGTGGTGACACAGAAGCAGGTCGGACACACCATGGTGCAGTTTCCGCAGGTCAGACAACGCGCGGCGACCTCGTCCCAGCGGGCGGCGCCGGGACTGCCGGTGAGCAGCTCCCGCAGATCGACCTCGGGCAGCGTCCGTCCCATCCGCTCCCGGGCGGCGTCCACCGCGTCCCGCGCGGCGCCCTCGGTCCCTTCGTCCGCCGCCCGGTGCGGCACCTGCTCCAGCAGCCGCGCCCCGGCCTCGCTCCCCACCCGTACCAGGAACCGGTGACCGGCGTCGTCGACCACCTCGGTGAGCGCCAGATCGTAGCCGCCGTCGGCCTCCGGGCCGCCGCCCGCCGACACGCAGAAGCAGGTCCCGCCCGGCTCGGTGCACTCGGCGGCGATCAGCAGCACGTCCCGCCGGCGACGGCCGTACCGGGAGTCCTCGAACCGTCCGCCGGTCAGCACCCGGTCCTGCACGGCGATCGCCCGCAGATCGCAGGGCCGTACCCCCAGGAAGGCGTACGACGGCGGCTCGGCGTCCTCCTCGGTGAACACCACCCCGCCGTCCGGCGTCCGGTCGGCGCTCCACAGCCGTTCCCGCGCCGGACGGAGGAAGTTCTTCCAGGACTGCGGCCCGGCACTGTGCGCGAACGCCGCCCCGTCCGCCCGCCGCACCAGCCGGTACCGTCCGGCGTCCGTCTCGACGCCCCAGCCGTACGGCAGTTGCGCGGCGGAGGTCAGTTCGGCGAGCACGACGGCACTGTCCCGCACCGTGGGTCCGACGACCGTCCTGCCCTGCGCCAGCAGAGCGACGACCAGGGCCTCCAGCCCGTCGCGATCGAGTACGGCCGGGTGTGCGGTGGCGGCCATCTCGGACCTCCTCGTCGGTGGGCGCTTCCGGCTCGCTCCCCTTACAGCGTCGAACCGCCACAGGTCCCCCGGGCAGGGGCCGACGGTCCCTCCCACCCGAGCCGACCGGATCCCTCGCCGGGCGCCTGCCGGCGGGTGGGGCGGCTTCGCGAGCGGGTGCGGGGCGCCTGCCGGCGGGTGAGGCGGCCCTGTGCGGGTGCGGGTGCGTTGTGGCTGGTCGCGCCCACGCGGCGGAGCCGCACACGAGCACAGCCCCGCGCCCCTTGGGGGGCGGACTGCGGTCCCGTGAGCGGGATACGTGCAGTCTCCCCCAGCCCGACGAACCCCGCCCCACGAGCACACCCATGCGAGCACGCCCAGGGGCGCGGGGCTGTGCCGGTGTGCGGCTCCGCCGCGTGGGCGCGACCGGCCGGCGGCAGGGCTGCGGTGTGCGGGACTGCAACTCCTCAGGGGCGCGGGGCTGTGCCGGTGTGCGGCTCCGCCGCGTGGGCGCGACCGGCCGGCGGCAGAGCTGCGGTGTGCGGGACTGCAACTCCCCAGGGGCGCGGGGCTGTGCCGGTGTGCGGCTCCGCCGCGTGGGCGCGACCGGCCGGCGGCAGAGCTGCGGCATGCAGAACTGCAACTCCCCAGGGGCGCGGGGAACTGCGCGACCAGCCACAGACAACCTGCACCCGCCCACCAGGGCACCCGCACCCGCCCCCGCCGCCGCCAGGCAAACCGCCGGGCTACGGCAACGGCTCGCCCAGCTCCCCGGCGACCGCGTCGGACATCTCCCGCAGAACCGCCAGCGTGCGCTCCGCCTCCCGTTCGTCCACCAGGGTGATCGCGAACCCCACGTGCACGATCACGTAGGACCCCACCACCGCCTCCGGCACACAGGACAGGCACGCCTCCCGGCGCACCCCGCCGAAGTCGACCGTGGCCATGGACAGCCCCGCGTCCTCGTGGAGCTCCACGACCCGCCCCGGAATGCCCAGGCACATGTCCCCTCACCCCTCCCGGGCGAGCCGCGCGGCCGCGACGACCGCCTGGCCGTAGCTGACACCGCCGTCCCCGACGGGCACCTGCCCGCCGACCAGCACCCGCAGCCCCTCGGCGTGCAGCCGCCGCTTGACCTCGGTCAGCAGCCGCCGGTTGACGAAGCAGCCGCCGCCCAGGCACACCGTGCGCGGCGCCCCGTCGGCGACGGCGCGGGCGACCAGTCCCGCGGTGACGATGCCCAGCGTGAGATGGAAGGCCGCGGCCAGCCGGGGCACCGGCTCCCCGTCGGCCTTGCGGGCCAGCAGGTCGGCGAGGGTGGGCGCGGAGTCGTAGACCCACATGCCGTCCACCGGCAGCAGCCGGTGCGCGAGCGGTACGGCGTGCGTGTCGCCCGCCGCGGCCTCCAGCAGGACGGCCGCCTCGCCCTCGTAGCTCACCCGTCCGCCGACCAGGCCGAGCAGCGCGGCCACCGTGTCGAAGAGCCGGCCGGCGCTGGAGGCGCGCGGGGAGTTGACCCCCCGTTCGAGCATGGCCCGTACGGCGGCCGTCTCGGGCCGGTCGAGCCGGTCCGTGAACCGCTGTACGAGGCGCGGGTCGGCGGGGGCGGCGCCCAGCGCCTCGCCGGCCAGCAGATGCCCCAGCGCGGCCCGGTGCGGATGCCGTACCGCCGCGTCGCCGCCCGGCAGCGGGGCCGTCGCGAAGCGGCCCACCCGGCGGTAGCCGGCCAGGTCGCCGACGAGGATCTCGCCGCCCCACAGCGTGCCGTCGTCACCGAGGCCGAGCCCGTCGTAGGCGACGCCGATGAACGTGCCGCGCACCCCGTGCTCGGCCGCGCACGCCGCCACGTGGGCGTGGTGGTGCTGCACCGGGATGCGGCGCACCTGCTGCGCCTGGGCCCACTGCGTGGACAGATACCCGGGGTGCAGGTCGTGCGCGATCACGCTCGGCACGATGCCGGTCAGCCGGGAGAGCCGGTCGTACGACGTCTGGAACGCCTCGTAGGCCGCGAGGTCGGCCAGGTCCCCGGTGTGCGGGCCGAGGTGCGCGTGGCCGCCGCCGGCCAGGGTGAAGGTGTGCTTCAGCTGCGCGCCGGCCCCGGCGACCGGTTCGCGGGAGACCAGCGGCAGCGGTGCCGGGGCGAGGCCGCGCGCCCGGCGGACGGTGATGCGGGTGCGGCCGGCGAACGTCACCACCGAGTCGTCGTAGCGGGAGCGGATGGGCCGGTCGTGGGTGAGGAAGCCGTCCGCGACCGCGCCGAGCGACTCGCGGGCCTCGGTGTCGTCGCAGGCGATGGGCTCGTCGCTCAGGTTGCCGCTGGTGACCACGAGCGGGCGGGCCAGCGAGTCGAGGAGGAGGTGGTGCAGCCCGGTGGTGGGCAGGAACAGGCCGACGCGGCTCAGTCCGGGGTGGACACCGGGGGCCAGCGGCGGGGTGCCGTGCCAGGGGTAACGGGCCAGCAGCACCACGGGGCGCTCCGGCGCGGTCAGGGCGGCGAGTTCGGTGGCGCCGATCCGGGCGAGCCGTCCCGCGGACGGCACGTCGGGGACCATCACGGCGAACGGCTTGGCCGGACGCCCCTTGCGGCGCCGCAGCTCGGCCACCGCGCCCTGGTCGGTCGCGTCGCACACCAGCTGGTAGCCGCCGATGCCCTTCACGGCGACGACGCCGCCCGCGTCGACCGTCTCGACGGCGGCGCCGAGCGCGGCCTCGCCGAGCAGCCCGTCCCAGGACAGCCGCGGCCCGCACACCGGGCAGGCGACCGGCTCGGCGTGGAAGCGCCGGTCGCCGGGGTTCGTGTACTCGTCCTCGCAGTCGGAGCACATCGCGAAGCCGCGCATGGTGGTGCGGACCCGGTCGTAGGGGAGGTCCTCGATGATCGTGGCGCGGGGACCGCAGTCCGTGCAGTTGACGAACGGGTAGCGGTAGCGGCGGTCGCCCGGGTCGCGCAGCTCGCGCAGACAGGCGTCGCAGATCGCCGCGTCGGGCGGCACCTCGCGCACCGCCGTGCCGCCCGGCCCCGGCGCGCTGTGCCGGACCTGGAAACCGGGCCCGCACATCTGGCGCGGCAGCCCGTCGGTCAGCCGCACCCCGCGCACCCGGGCGAGCGCGGGCGCGTTGGCGCGCAGCCGGCCCGCGAACTCCTCGATCACCCGGGCGGGTCCGGCGACCTCACCCTCCACATGCCCGTTGACGTTCGCCACCCAGCCGTCGAGACCCAGCTCGGCGGCCGTGCGGTACACGAACGGCCTGAAGCCCACACCCTGGACGATGCCGTCGACCCGGAAGCGGCGCACGCTCATGCGGGCCCCCTGGACACCGTGTCCCGGTACCGCACGATCTCCTCCTCGACGGCTCCCGCCAGTGGTTCCACCGCCGCCTGGACGGCCGGGGTGAGGCCGGTGCCGAAGTCGTCGTCGGCGCCCTCCACCGCGTACACCACGAGCCGTTCCGGCAGCATTCCGAGGACTCCGGCGAGCTCCACGGCCTCGCCCAGACCCAGCCCGTGCGTGCTGGTGGCCGACGGCGGGGCGAGATGTCCGGAGTCGAGTTCGAGGCGGTGCACCCGGCCGGGGGTGCCCGGGTGGGCGTGGGCCGCGTCGACGACGATGGCGAGGGCGGCGTCCTCCCAGAGACCGATCAGCCGTCCCGGGTCACCGTCGCAGGTGGCGACCACCGTGTCGGGCGGCAGCGTCCGCTCCCGCAGCCGGGCCGCCACGGCCCAGCCCACCCCGTCGTCGCGCCGGAACTCGTTCCCGACACCGACCACCGCGATCCGTGTGCACGTCGAACTCGTCCTCATGCCTCTTACCGTGGCCTTTCCGCGCCGTGGCCCCACAGGGGCCGAAGGACCCATGAGCGGGGCCGACACTCCTCGCGGCGCGCCCGCGGCATGCCTTCCGGCACCCCGCGCACGGCACCGCGCACCACGTCGTCTCGCGACCCTTCTCACGGTACGGCCGCCCCCACCCGCTCCGCGCGCCCGAGCGACGGGGCGGCCGTGCCAGGCGCACCGGACGCCTCCTCCGGCCACGCCGGATGCCCTTCGCCCCGAGCCGGTGCGCTTGGCGTTCTCCGTGCCGGGCGGGTGCGCGGGAGGTGCCTGGTCGCGGCGCGTCGGGTAGGGGCGGCATCCGTGTCCGGCGGGGCGGCCGGGGGTCCCATCGGGGCCGTGAGGGGGCCGGTCGGCCGCTTGCGAGGGCCCTCGTCGCTTTGCAGCCGCATACGTTTCGGGAGGGGGTCCGGGGAGCCGTCGGGCGGCCCGGGGGACGGTCCCGGGCGTGCTGCCGGACGGTGCCTCGGCGGTCGCGGCGGCGATCACCGTGCCGATCCGCCCGGGCCGTCCGGACCGCCCGGGGCGCGGGCGCGACCGGCGTCGGCACCGCCGGACCGGCGCGCGCCGCGGTGCCGCGGACGCCCCTCCTCCCGGCGCCGCCGCCCTCCCGGAACCGCCCGCCGACCAGCGGTTCGGCGTGATCGGGGCGGCTGCGCGCCCACCGCGCCGACCGCACCCGCACCCCGTCCGCCGGGGACCGCCAACGTCGCCCGAGCCCAGGACAGTTCGGCCGCGGCGCGGTCAGCCGGGCTCCGGATGCACCGCCCGCCGGGGTGCGGGACAATGCGGGCGGAGTATCGAAAATCCCTCCTGCCGTCCGCAGGGGCGGCCGGTGCCGTGGTGCCCGCCGGCGGCCCGGCCGGGTGACGCCCGGACGGCACCGGACCGTCCGTACCGCGGGCGGCCACCCGTCACCCGCGGCACGGACGCCGGCACCGGAGGGTGACGAACGGTCCCACCTTGATCGTCCGTACGGGGTCGCCGAAGGGGGCCGAACGGACCCGGGCGGAACCCCTGGCGGCCCCTATCTGGATACCGAGCCCGGCACGACGCTGGCAAAGGACCAGCAAAGATGCTGGAGCAGGCACGTGCAGCCGGAGCAGTCCGAGCGCCAGGAGGTACGCACATGCTTCCGCCCGTGATCGCCGCGGTGGACGGTTCGGCCGAGAGCCTTGCCGCTGCCGAGTGGGCCGCCCGCGAAGCCGTACGCCGCGAACGTCCGCTGCGCCTCGTGCACGCCTGGAACTGGCACCCCCACCAGGACACCGAACCCGCCTCCGCCGCCGCCCGGCATCTCGCCCGGCGTGTGCTGCGTGACGCGGAGGACCGCGTCGGCCGGCTCTGCCCCGGCCTCACCGTCCACGACGAGCAGGTCGAGGGGCCCGCGACGGCCGCCCTGCTCCAGGTGTCCCGGGGTGCCGATCTGCTGGTCCTCGGCTCGCGCGGCCTCAGCGGCTTCACGGGCTTCCTGGTCGGATCCGTCGCCCTGGGCGTCGTGGCGCGGGCCGGACTGCCCGTCGTCCTCGTCCGGGCCGGCGAGGATGCCGCCGACGAGCATCTGCCCGCCGACGACGGAACCCCCTCCACCCGCACGGGCTACCGCGACGTCGTCCTCGGCGTCGATCTGACCCGTCCGTGCGACGAGGTGACCGAGTTCGCCTTCGAGGCCGCCCGCGTCCGGCGGGCCCGCCTGAAGGTGGTGCACGCCTGGCAGCCGCCCGCCCCGATCTCCCTCGGCCCCGGTGACATCGGGCTCGTCGAGGGACCGCGGCGGGGCGACGAATGGGAGGGCTTCCTGACGGCCGTCCTCCAGCCGTGGCGGGACAAGTACCCCGAGGTCGAGGCCGTCACGGCCGTGACCGAGGGGAGCGCCCAGTCCGCACTGATCCGGGCGGCCACGGGGGCGGGTCTCGTCGTCGTCGGCCGCCGCAGCACCGCACGACCCACGGGTCCGCGCACCGGACCCGTCGCGCATTCCGTAATCCATCACGCCGGCTGCCCCGTGGCCGTCGTGTCCCACGAATGAGAGGTCCGAGCCCTGATGAGCGCACCGATCAAGTACGTGTACGGATTCGCCGAGGGCAGCCGGGACATGGCCGACCTGCTGGGCGGCAAGGGGGCCGGTCTCGCCGAGATGACGCGCATGGGACTGCCCGTGCCTCCCGGCTTCACCGTGACCACCGAGGCGTGCCGGACCTACCTGAGGACCGGCCAGGAGCCGCCCGAGCTTGAGGGCGAGGTCGCCGCCGCGCTGACCCGTCTCGAGGACGTCATGGGCCGTCACCTGGGCGAGGCCGGCGACCCCCTGCTGGTGTCCGTCCGCTCCGGCGCCAAGTTCTCCATGCCGGGCATGATGGAGACCATTCTCGACATCGGCCTCAACGACCACTCCGTCACCGGGATCGCCAAGGCGTCCGGGAACGAGCGGTTCGCCTGGGACTCCTACCGCCGTCTCGTGCAGATGTTCGGCCGTACCGTGATGGGGGTCGACGGCGACCACTTCGAGGAGGCCATCGCCGCCCACAAGGAGCAGAAGGGCGTGGCCACCGACCACGACCTCGACACCGAGGACTTCGTCGCCCTCACCGAGGAGTTCAAGCAGATCGTCCTCCGGGAGACCGGCGAGGAGTTCCCGCAGGACCCGAAGGTGCAGATGCACCGCGCCATCATGGCGGTCTTCAACTCCTGGAACGGCGAGCGCGCCCACATCTACCGCATGCGCGAGCACATCTCCGAGGACCTCGGCACCGCCGTCAACGTCCAGGTGATGGTCTTCGGCAACAAGGGCGACGACTCCGGCACCGGTGTCGCCTTCACCCGCAACCCCGCCACCGGCGACAAGGGCGTGTACGGCGACTACCTGCCCGACGCGCAGGGCGAGGACGTCGTCGCGGGCGTCCGCGACGCGCTGCCGCTGATCGAGCTGGAGAAGCTCGACAAGCAGGCGTACGACGAGCTGATGAGCACGCTGCACAAGCTCGAGGACCACTACCGCGACATGTGCGACGTGGAGTTCACCGTCGAGCGCGGCAAGCTGTGGATCCTGCAGACCCGGATCGGCAAGCGCACCGCAGAGGCGGCCTTCTGCGTGGCGCGCGACCTGCGCGACGAGGGCATGATCAACGCGGCCGAGGCCCTCAACCGGGTCGACGGCACCGCGCTGACCCGCCTGATGTTCCCCCGCTTCGACACCAACTCCGACGTACCGCTGGCGCACGGCGTGGCCGCCTCGCCCGGCGCGGCCGTGGGCGCCGTCGTCTTCTCCTCCGCCGAGGCCGTCAAGCAGGCCGGCGAGGGCAAGCACGTCATCCTGGTGCGCCGCGAGACCACCCCCGACGACCTGCCCGGCATGATCGCCGCCGAGGCCGTGCTGACCAGCCGCGGCGGCAAGACCAGCCACGCCGCCGTCGTCGCGCGCGGCATGGGCAAGGTCTGCGTCTGCGGCGCCGAGGCGCTTACCGTGGACATCGAGGGCAGGAAGTTCACCACCGCCGAGGGCGTGGTCGTCTCCGAGGGCGACGTCGTCTCCGTCGACGGCACCGCCGGCACCGTCCACCTCGGCTCGCTCCCGCTGACCGCGTCCATCGTCGGCGAGGCCCTGGAGTCCGGCACGTCGTCCGGCCGGCTCACCGACGCCGTGCTCGAAGCGCTCACCGAGGCCGACCAGGTGCGCCGCCTGGAGGTGCGGGCCAACGCCGACACCCCCGAGGACGCCGTACGCGCCCGTGCGCTCGGCGCCCAGGGCATCGGTCTGTGCCGCACCGAGCACATGTTCCTCGGCGAGCGCCGGGAACTCGTCGAGGCCATGATCCTGGCCCGCGACGACGAGGCGCGCAAGGAGGCGCTGGACGCCCTGCTGCCGATGCAGCGCGAGGACTTCGTCGGCATCCTGACCGCGATGGACGGCCTCCCGGTGACGATCCGTCTCATCGACCCGCCGCTGCACGAGTTCCTGCCCGACCTGGTGGAACTGTCCGTCCGCCTGGCCCGCACCGAGAACCCGGACCCGCGCGACCGCGAACTGCTCACCGCGGTCGAGCGCATGCACGAGATGAACCCGATGCTCGGGCTGCGCGGTGTGCGGCTCGGCCTGGCCGTGCCCGGCCTGATGGCCATGCAGTGCCGCGCCATCGCCGAGGCCGTCGCCCAGCGGCTGGCCGACGGCGGCACCCCGCGCGCCGAGATCATGATCCCGCTGGTCGGGACGGTCGAGGAGCTGAAGCTGGCCCGCGCCGAGGCCGAACGTGTCCTCGCCGAGGTCACCGAGGAGACCGGCCGGACGCTCGACTGCCCGATCGGCACCATGATCGAGCTGCCGCGCGCCGCGCTCACCGCGGGCAAGATCGTCCAGGCCGCGGACTTCTTCTCCTTCGGCACCAACGACCTCACCCAGACCACGTGGGGCCTGTCCCGCGACGACGCCGAGGGATCCTTCTTCCCGCTCTACATGGACCACGGGATCTTCTCGGTCTCGCCGTTCGAGTCCCTCGACCAGGAGGGTGTGGGCCAGCTGGTCGAGATGGCCGTCAAGGCCGCGCGCACCGTCAAGCCCGGCTTCCACACCGGCGTCTGCGGCGAGCACGGCGGCGACCCCGAGTCCATCCACTTCTTCCACAAGGCGGGCCTCGACTACGTCTCCTGCTCGCCGTTCCGTATCCCGGCGGCGCGCCTCGAGGCCGGCCGGGCCGCCCTGGAGGACGGGACCGGCAAGAGCGACTCCCGTTGACATCCGGGAGATGACCCCCAGCCGGTGACACCAGGGAGGGTGTCACCAGGCCGGGTGGCCGCCGACGCGTCCAGGTACCGGGGCAGTTCGGGGACGATCGGGATGACCAGCGTCTGCATCAGCG
>NZ_JBEYWE010000044.1:0-49199 GCF_040644295.1 Streptomyces sp. NPDC047000 | reverse complement strand
GGCCGCACCCAGGCCACCATCTTCGAATACCTCCGCATGATCGCCGTCGCCCGCCTCTTCCTCGACAACGTCGCCCACATCCAGGGCTCCTGGCTGACGACGGGCAAGGAGGTGGGCCAGCTGACGCTGCACTACGGCGCGGACGACCTCGGGTCGATCATGCTGGAGGAGAACGTCGTGTCCTCCGCCGGAGCCAGGCACCGCTCCAACCGGATGGAGATCATCGAGCTGATCCGGAACGCGGGCCGGGTGCCCGCGCAGCGCTCCACCACCTACGAACACCTCGTCGTGCACGACGACCCGGCGAACGACCCCGTCGACGAGCGCGTGATGTCGCACATCTCGTCCACGGCGATCGCGGGCGGCACCGCGCACCCCGAGTTGAAGATCCTCGCCGCCAACTGACCTGGGACGAACGGGGGATGCTGACGATCCATGCGGCGGACGAGGTCCTGCGCACCTGGGACGATCCGGCGCCGGTGAGGGGCGGCGGGGTCGTCGTCGACGGCGCCCTGATCGCCGCCGTGGGGCCGCTGACGGAGCTGACCGAACGCTTCCCCACGGCCCGGATACGGCGCTG
Organism: Streptomyces sp. NPDC047000; assembly: GCF_040644295.1. Classification (NCBI taxonomy): domain Bacteria; kingdom Bacillati; phylum Actinomycetota; class Actinomycetes; order Kitasatosporales; family Streptomycetaceae; genus Streptomyces; species Streptomyces sp. NPDC047000. Next base: position 48,619 of record NZ_JBEYWE010000044.1, on the reverse strand, counting down.
GCCCGGGGTGCTCGGGCCGGGGAAGGTGCACATGGGGCCGCTTCCCGACGCGCCGAGTCCGCGGGAGCGGATCCACGAGGTGCTGAAACGGGGCGCGGTCGCCGTGCTGGCGGAGCACGCCGCCACGCCCGAACTGCGGGCCGCCGCCGCGCGGGGCGGCGTCGCGGTGGCGGCGGGGGGCGCGCGACTCGTGGCCCTGATGGAGACCGGCCGCGCCGACCTCGCCGTCTTCGACCCGTCCGGCGCCTGCATAGCGACCGTGTGCGCGGGACGACTGGTCCACCGGCGCCGCTGAACCGCCGTCCGTCCTTCCTTCCGCCCTTCCTTCCTCACCTCTCCGTCTCCTGAACTGCTCCGTCTCCTGACGTCAGCCGGAGAGCGCCTCCGCGAACGCGCCCGCGCCCTGCGTCACGCCGCTGCAGTCCGTGGCCGCGTCGTCCGCCGCGGTGTCGCCGTTCTCGCACTGCTGGTCACGGAAGGCGGACCACATCGACACCCACCCGATCTCCTTCTCCTCCGCGAACGTCCGTACCTGCGCCGCGTCGGCAAGCGTGAACGTCTCACCGGACACGTCGTTGACGCCGATCATCGAGGTGAGCGCCATGCCCCGCCAGGCGTCGGCGTCCGAGGTGCCGAAGATTCCGGCGAGCTGGGTGTGGGTGGCCTTGGCGGCCGTGATCGCGTAGTCGCCCATGTCGCCGCCGTACGACTCGCCGTAGTTCATGGTCATGATGTTCACGGTGGACACCTGGACGTCGTACTTGTTGGCCGACTTGAGCAGCGCGAGGCTGTCCGCGTCGAGGCCGGAGGGCATCACGGGGAGCGTGAACGTGACCTTCAGACCCGGGCGTTGCTTCTGGAGCACGGCGATCGCCGCCGAACGCAGCGCCGTCGCACCGGAGTCGGTGAGTGCGTCACCCTCGATGTCGAAGTCGGCCTGGGTGGCACCCGCCGCGTCCAGCGCCGCGCCGTAGGCCGCCGCCAGCTCGGTCACGCTGCCGCAGGCCGACGCCAGTTCGGTGCCGGAGGCGCCGCCGAAGGACACCCGTACCGTCGCGCCGTCCTGCTTCAGCCCCGCGATCCGCTCCTTCACCGCCGCGTCGCCGATCGCGTACTCGCCGTTCCAGCGGGGCGTGCAGCCGCCGCCGGCGATCACGAAGGCCAGGTTGTACGTCGTCGGGGTGCCCGCCGAGTCGTTGTCCGACGCCGTCGTCGCGCTCACATAGGGCGCATAGGACGTGCTCGACGATGACGACGGCGATGACGACGGTGATGACGACGAGGGCGATGAGGCGGCGGGCGCCGCGTCCGACGTGCCGCCGGAACCGGAGGAGCACCCGGTGACTGCCAAGGCAAACAGACAGCTGAGCCCGATCGCCCGCCTGGGGAAACTCCTCATTGCGCATGCACCAGCTCTCGTGACGTATGTCTCAGACCCGAAACAGAAACGGCGTCCAGAAGGAAAACCTCTCACACCCTGCATTTGTTCATGAGAATCGTAAATGCACAGGGTACTCACGGGTAAACAGTCGCAAAAGGTGCCAATCCGGCGGTGCAAACCGGGGCGTTCAGGTCCTGCCCTCCGGCCGCCGGCCATGGTTCCGTCTCTGGAGATTCTCAGGCAAGGCACAGCTTAACGCGTCTCTCATGGGCGCCTCACAAGAACTCCGATTGCGGTCACATAAAGCCTGTTTAACGTCTGGGGAATGCATTCAGAGACTGCCATCGAAAGCCGCGCGGAAGGTCGCGGTCGCCGCCGCAAACGCGGCAACGGGACGGCTGCCGCCGGGGGGCCCGTGTTCGTTGACACCTCCGGACGCCGGTCCCGGGTGCTGCGCCGCATCGGCCTCCTCGTCGGGGTCGTCTGCGCCGGTTACGCCGCGGTGATCGTCATGGCCTTCATGGGCTGGGGGACCTCGCTCAACCCGTCCTCCCTGCTGCCGTTCGGCAACGGCCAGAACAGCAGCGGGCAGGGGCCGGGCTTCGAGCCCCAGGGCGGTGTCGGCGGGCGCGTCGGCACTCCGTCCGGCACCCCGTCCCTCCCGTCGTCCGACTCTTCCGCCTCGTCCGGCTCGTCCCCGGCCTCTTCCGCTCCGTCCGCCTCCGCGTCCGCCACCTCCACCTCCACCTCCTCGGGCGATCCCTCATGACGACCACGACGCCCGCGCACGGCCGCCGCCGGGCCCCCACCCGTATCGAACGAGCCGCGGGCAAGGCCGCCGCGCTCCAGAAACCGCGGGTCATCCTCGCCCTGCTGCTGCTCACCGCGCTGACCGGCGTGATGCTGCTCGACGGCTATCTGCGCGCCGAGGTCGGCGGCGACGAACGCGTGCGCACCGGGGCCAGTTCCAGCGACGTACCCGACAAGGTCCTCGACGGCGGCCCCATCCTGACCTTCCGGGGCGGGCAGGCCACCACCGTGTCCGTCCCCGCCAAGACCATCACCCTCACCTTCGACGACGGCCCCGACCCGACCTGGACGCCGCAGGTGCTCAAGATCCTCGAGGAGAACGACGTGCCTGGCACGTTCTTCCTGGTCGGCTCGATGATCTCGCGCTATCCCGGCATCGTGCGGTCGATGGTCGAGCAGGGCAACGAGGTGGGCGTGCACACCTTCACGCACGTCGACCTGTCGTACCAGAGCAGCTCCCGCATCAACCGCGAGATGGAGCAGACCCAGCTCGCCCTCGCGGGTGCCGCCGGCATCACGACGACGCTGTTCCGGGCGCCGTACTCCTCGGAGACGGACGCCATCGACAACTACAGCTGGCCCGTCTACAAGAAGCTCGGCGAGGACGGCTACACCAGCGTCTTCGTCAACACCGACAGCGACGACTGGAAGAAGCCGGGCGTCTCGAAGATCGTCAAGTGGGCCACGCCCAAGGGCACCTCGGGTGCGGCGGTCCTCTTCCACGACGCGGGCGGTGAGCGTTCGCAGACCATCGCGGCGCTGCCGCGGTACATCAAGAAGATGAAGGCGAAGGGCTACACCTTCACCACCGTCAGCGGCGTACTGGAGCAGGAGCGGGCCGCCCAGCGGCAGGCGCAGTCGGCGGGCTCGGGACAGACGGCGGGGTCCGGGGAGTCGGCGGCCGGGGCCCTCCAGGGCGGCGGGCAGAGCGGCACCACCGCCGCCGGGACGGCCGCCGCCCGACTCCAGGCCGCCCACCACAAGGCCACCGGTACCACCCTCTACGAGGGCAAGGCCCTGATCGCGGCCGTCGCCGTCGCCGAGTGGACGGTGCCCGCGCTCTCCGTGGGGCTGATCGTGGTCGGAGTGGCGGTGCTGGGCCGCTTCGGGATGATGCTGGTGCTCGCCCGGAGCCACTACCGGCAGCGCAACCGGCGCCGGTTCAGCTGGGGACCACCGGTCACCCGGCCGGTGAGCGTGATCGTCCCCGCGTACAACGAGAAGGAGTGCATCGCCAACACCCTCAAGTCGCTGGCGCGGAGCACGCATCCGGTAGAGATCATCGTGGTCGACGACGGCTCCACCGACAACACCGCCGAGATCGCCGAGTCGTTGGGCCACCCCAACGTCCGTGTCATCCGCCAGGAGAACGCCGGCAAGCCGGCCGCCCTCAACAACGGTGTGCGCAACGCCAGTCACGACATCGTCGTGATGATGGACGGCGACACCGTCTTCGAGCCCGACACCGTGCGCCAGCTGGTGCAGCCCTTCGCCGACCCGGAGGTCGGCGCGGTCGCGGGCAACGCCAAGGTCGGCAACCGCGACACGCTCATCGGCGCCTGGCAGCACATCGAGTACGTGATGGGCTTCAACCTCGACCGCCGCATGTACGACCTGCTGCGCTGCATGCCCACCATCCCGGGCGCCATCGGCGCGTTCCGGCGGGAGGCGGTGCTCGGGGTCGGCGGCATGAGCCACGACACGCTCGCCGAGGACACCGACATCACCATCGCCATGCACCGCGCGGGCTGGCGGGTCGTCTACCAGGAGCACGCCAAGGCCTGGACGGAGGCGCCCGGTTCGCTCGGCCAGCTGTGGTCGCAGCGCTACCGGTGGTCCTACGGCACCATGCAGGCGCTCTGGAAGCACCGCAAGTCCCTGACGGACAGGGGGCCTTCGGGCCGCTTCGGGCGGATCGGGATGCCGCTGGTCGTCGTCTTCCAGATCGTGACGCCGCTCTTCGCCCCGCTGATCGACGTGTTCACCGTCTACTCGATGATCTTCGTCGACTTCACCGCCGCGCTGCTGGCGTGGCTCGCCGTGCTCGGTGTCCAGCTCTTCTGCGCCGGGTACGCCTTCCGGCTGGACAAGGAGAAGTACCGGTACCTGCTGATGATGCCGCTGCAACAGCTCGCGTACCGGCAGATGATGTACCTCGTCCTCATCCACTCCTGCATCACCGCCCTCACCGGCGGCAGGCTGCGCTGGCAGAAACTGAAGCGCACCGGCGAGGTCGGCACCCCGGCGGGGGTGAGCCGATGAGCTGGGAACAGCAGGAGCCGTATCCGCAACAGCCGTACCAGCCCCAGCAGCCGTACCAGCAGCAGCCGTACCCGGCGCCGCAGTACCAGCAGCCGCAGTATCCGCAGCAGGGCTACGGATACGCCTACGGCGGGCAGCAGGCCGTACCGCAGGCCTACCCGCAGCAGCAGTACGCCGAGTACGGTCACCAGCCCGCGACCGGCTCCACCGCCCCCCTGCCGGTGGTGGAACCGGACCCCGGACCGGACCCCGAGCCCGCACCCGAGCCGGAACCCGGACCCGCGTCGCCGGAACCCGCCGGGAAGGCGACGTCCTCGCCCGCCCGGCGTCCCCCGGGCCGGGACCGCTACTTCGACAGCCTCCGCGCCGTGGCCCTCGTCCGCGTCGTCGCATACCACACCTTCGGCTGGCCCTGGGCGGCCATGGTCTTCCCCTCCATGGGGATCATGTTCGGCCTGGCCGGCACCCTGATGGCGAAGTCGCTGGAGCGCCCCGCGCCGAAGGTGCTCAGGAGCCGGATGCGGCGGCTGCTGCCCCCGTTCTGGTTCTGGGGCGTGTTCGTGGTGCTGGCGATGCTGGTCCACGGCTGGATGCCGGGCTGGCAGATCGTGTACTGGATCGTGCCGCTCGGCGACCCGCCCGGCAACGCCTGGGGCGAACAGGCGTGGGAGATCCTCTGGTACCTGCGGACGTACCTCTGGTTCGTCCTGCTGTCCCCGCTGCTCCTGCGCGTCTTCCGGCTGGCGCCGGTCCCGGTGCTGCTGCTGTCGCTCGCGCCGATCGTGGTCCTGAACTTCGTCTGGTCGGGCCCGGACAACCGGTTCGGCAGCGCTCTGTGGGACCTGTCGACGTACCTGTTCTGCTGGCTGCTCGGCTTCGCGCACCGCGACGGGGTGCTGCAGCGGCTGAAGCCCTTCGCGGTCGTCGCGCTCTCCGCCGCCGCGCTCGGCTACGGCGCCTGGTACGCCTTCACGCACCAGGCCGACTTCGGCAGCTACGACCTCGACGACAACCCCCTCGCGCAGGCCTTCTGGTCGGCCGGCTTCGTCACGCTGCTGATGTGGGCCAAGGCGCGCTTCCGTATCGACTTCGCCTGGCTCACCCGCTTCCGGCGGCTGGACAGGACCGTCACGGTCTTCAACTCGCGCGCGGTGACGATCTACCTCTGGCACGAGATCGCGCTGGTCCTGGCCGTGCCGCTCATCGACCAGTTCTGGAACGTGCCCGCCTTCGAGACGTACCTGCCCCTGGCCAGCAACTGGTTCCTGTTCGGCGTCGGGTGGGTGCTGATCGCCGTGTTCGTCCTGCTGTGCGGATGGGTGGAGGACGTCGCGGCGAAGAAGAAGCCGAGGCTGCTGCCGTGACGTCCCGGCCCCTGCTGCCACAATGGGCGGGTGACCCGCGCATCCCTGGACAAGCAGCCGCACGACGTCGCCTCCATGTTCGACAAGGTGGCGGCACGGTACGACCTCACCAACGACGTGCTGTCCCTCGGACAGGACCGGCGCTGGCGCAAGGAGGTCGCGAAGGCGGTCGGCGCCCGCCCCGCGCAGAAGGTCCTGGACCTCGCCGCCGGTACGGCGACCTCCTCGCTGCCCTTCGCGCAGACCGGCGCCTACGTCGTGCCCTGCGACTTCTCGCTCGGCATGCTGCGGGTCGGCAAGCAGCGCAACCCCTGGCTGCCGTTCACGGCGGGCGACGCGACGCGACTGCCGTTCAAGGACGACACCTTCGACGCCGTGACCATCTCCTTCGGGCTGCGCAACGTGCAGGACACCGACGCCGCGCTGCGGGAGATGCACCGGGTGACCCGGCCCGGCGGGCGCGTGGTGATCTGCGAGTTCTCGCACCCCGTGTGGGCCCCGTTCCGGACCGTCTACACCGAGTACCTGATGCGCGCGCTGCCGCCGGTCGCGCGCACCGTGTCGTCCAGCCCGGACGCGTACGTCTACCTCGCCGAGTCCATCCGCGCCTGGCCCGACCAGCCCGCGCTGGCCGAGCGGCTGACGAAGGCCGGCTGGTCGAAGGTGGCCTGGCGCAACCTGTCCGGCGGCATCGTGGCGCTCCACCGGGGCTTCAAGCAGAGCTGAGCCCCGGCCTCCTGGTCCCGTCCGGCCGTCCGCCCGGCATCCCGTCCCGGGTCCGCTCAGCGTCCGGCGATCGTCTCCACGGGATGTCCGTGGTCCCCGGGCTCGTCCAGTTCGCGCCGCAGTCCGCCCAGCGGCGGTCTCGGGACACGGGGCTCCCGCATGCCACCGCCGCCGTCCCCGTCGGCGAAGCCGAACCACACGTACACCAGCGAGTCCCGCGGCACCTCGGCGCCGGGCTGCGGGTACTGGCGTACGACGTAGTCGACGACGGCCAGATGAAAGTCCGGACGGTCGGGCGAGTTGAGGGACAGGCCCTGGGCCTGTGCCCTTTCGCGTGCGTCGACGGCCATCAGACCGACGAACCTGGGCACGCGGACCTCGGGTGTTTTTTGCGTTATGCGCACAGATGTCACCCCCAGCGATACAGGCAGAGTAACCGCCGGGGGGTACCGTTCGGAAGCGCTGCGTGTTTTTCTGTGACAGATTCTCACTCTGGGTGAACAAAGTGGAGCGGTGAAGTCCGTATCGGTCCCGGGTGACCGGGACCGCGGCTCACAGCGCCAGGCGGTAGCAGTGCGCCTCGCGCCCCGACTCCGGTCTCACGAAGGTCTCCGCGAGCCGCATGCCCAGCCGCCGGGTCACCGCCGCGGACCGCTCGTTGCGGGCGTCGACCATCGCCACCACGTCCCGCACCCCCGCCGCCCTGAGCCGCTCCAGCGTCTGCCGGGCCGCCTCGGTGGCGTACCCCTTGCCCCAGTGCTCCCGCCCCAGCCGCCAGCCGATCTCGATCTCGCCCGTGGGGCCCCACTCCCGCTCCCAGGGCTGGGCGCCGGTGAAACCGGCGACCCGGTCGCCGCCGTCGGTCAGGGTCCACAGGCAGAAGCCGAGTGCGGCGTCGTGACGGCGCTGCCGGGCGGTGAGTTCCTCGTAGAACGACAGCTCCGCCGGGTGGCCGCCGAGGAACTCCATGACCTCCGGATCGCCGAACACCCGGTGCCAGGCGAAGGCGTCCTCGTGGGTGGGGACTCGCAGCCGTACGACAGGGAGAGCTCGGGTCACGGGACAGCCCTTCAGCCGGGTGATCAATTCTGCTGCATAGACTGCCCATGTCCAGTGCCGGTCGGCACGCCGATTTGCGAACCCTGGGGAGAACCCGCCGTGTCCGAGCCCCACACCGAGCCCTTTTCCGAGAACACCGCCGATGTGATCGTCGTGGGCGCGGGCCCGGCCGGCTCGACGACCGCGTACCACCTGGCCCGCGCCGGACTCGACGTGCTCCTGCTGGAGAAGACCGAGTTCCCCCGCGAGAAGGTCTGCGGCGACGGGCTCACCCCGCGCGCCGTCAAGCAGCTCGTCGCGATGGGCATCGACATCTCCGAGGAGGCCGGCTGGCTGCGCAACAAGGGTCTGCGCGTCATCGGCGGCGGTGTCCGTCTCCAGCTGGACTGGCCGGATCTCGCCTCCTTCCCCGACTTCGGCCTCGTCCGCCGGCGCGACGACTTCGACGAGCAGCTCGCCCGGCAGGCCCAGAAGGCGGGCGCCCGGCTCTTCGAGCGCTGCAACGTCGGCGCCCCGGTCGTCGACGACCGCACCGGCCGCATCACCGGCGTCACCGCGAAACTCGGCGAGGAGAAGCGGGCGGTCACCTTCCGCGCGCCCCTCGTCGTGGCCGCCGACGGCAACTCCTCCCGGCTCTCCCTCGCGATGGGCCTGCACCGCCGCGAGGACCGCCCGATGGGCGTGGCCGTCCGCACCTACTTCACCTCCCCGCGCCACGAGGACGACTACCTGGAGTCCTGGCTGGAGCTGTGGGACCGGCGCGGCGCCCAGGACCGCCTGCTGCCCGGCTACGGCTGGATCTTCGGCATGGGCGACGGCACCTCCAACGTCGGCCTCGGCGTCCTCAACACCTCCGCCTCCTTCAAGGAACTCGACTGGCGCGAGGTCCTGAAGGCCTGGTGCGCGTCCATGCCCGAGGACTGGGGGTACGTCCCCGAGAACATGACCTGCCCGATCCGCGGCGCCGCCCTGCCCATGGCGTTCAACCGGCAGCCCCACTACACCAAGGGCCTGCTGCTCGTCGGCGACGCCGGCGGCCTGGTGAACCCCTTCAACGGCGAGGGCATCGCCTACGCCATGGAGTCCGGGCAGCTCGCCGCCGACGTCATCGTCCAGGCGCACGCCCGGTCCACGCCGGCCCAGCGGGAACTGGCCCTGCGCGGCTACCCGCGCGTCCTCAAGGACACCTACGGCGGCTACTACACGCTGGGCCGCGCCTTCGTGAAGCTCATCGGCAACCCGAAGGTCATGCAACTCGCCACCCAGCGCGGCCTGTCCCACCCCCTGCTGATGAAGTTCACCATGAAGCTCCTGGCCAACCTCACCGACCCGACGGGCGGCGACGCCATGGACCGCGTCATCAACGCCCTGACCAAGGTCACCCCGAAGTCCTGACCCCGGCCCGCCACTTCCACGGCCACTTCCACGGCCGCTCCCGGCGCCTTCCAGGGCCACCGCCCGGCCCGGCCGTCCCCGGGCCGCCCCGGCGGTGGTCCGGGGCGGCGCGGAGGTGTCCAGGCCCCGGCTCAGGCCTCGTCCAGTTCCGCGGTCCTCGCCGCCCGCCGCGCGAACACCGCCTCCCGGCGGTCCGCGACCTGCCGCAGGGCTTCCTTGCGGTCCCGCCTGCTCAGCCGGTCCAGATAGACGTGGCCGTCGAGATGGTCCGTCTCATGGGCGAGGCAGCGCGCGAAGTATCCCGTCCCCTCGATCACCAGCGGGCCGCCGTCCTTGTCCAGCCCGCGCACCACGGCCCGGTCCGGCCGCGGTACGTCCATGGCGGCACCCGGCACCGACAGACATCCCTCGCCCTCGTCGAGAAGCCGCCGCCCGCCCGCGTCCGGCGCCTCCAGCACCGGGTTGACGAGGTGCCCGACGTGCCGCACCCCCTCGTCGTCCGGGCAGTCGTAGACGAACAGCCGCAGGTCCACACCCACCTGGTTCGCCGCGAGACCGGCACCGTCGGCGACGTACATGGTGAGGAACATGTCGTCGATGAGCGCGGCGAGGTCGGGCCCGAACTCGGTCACGTCCCGGCACGGCCGGTGCAGCACCTCCTCACCGACCTCGGTGATGCGCCGGACCGAGCCCCGCCCGGCCTCCGGTGCCCGTCGCGGATACGCGTCGACGGGCCTGCCCTGCACGAACACACGTGGCATCGCTGTCTCTCCCGGTCAGTGGTGGGTCGGGTGGGTCGGGTGGGTATCCGCGCGAACGCCGCGTCCCCCTGACATCACACCAGAACACCGGCCCGTACCACCGGGAAAGACGCCGAAGGGCCGCGCGCCCCCGGAGGGAGCGGCTGCGGCCCTTGACCGGCTGCCGGGACTCAGAGCACCCGCACCGCGCCGGTCGGGGGGTCGTAGGAGAGGGGCCTCTCCACGATGCCGGTGGAGGGGTTCTGCGCGCCGACGAACATGCCGCCGCCCACGTACACCGCGACGTGGTAGGCGCTGCCCGCGCTGCCCCAGTACAGGATGTCGCCGGGCTGGAGGTTGCTCAGCGAGACCTGGGTGCCGGCCGTCGACTGGGACTGGGAGACGCGCGGCAGGCTGACGCCGATCTGCTTGAACGCGGCCTGGACGAGGCCGGAGCAGTCGTAGGCGCTGGGGCCCGAGGCGCCCAGCACATAGCTCTTGCCGATCTGCGCCTTCACGAAGGCGATGACGGCCGCGGCCGAACCCGTGGCCGTGGAGGAGCTCGTGGAGCTGCCGGTGCTCGCCGTGGCGGCGAGGACGGTCCGCTCGGCCGTGCGGGAGGCGCGCTCCGCGGCGGCCCGGCGCGCGTCCTGCTCGGCCTTCTTCTTGGCCTCCGCCTTCTTCGCGTCCGCGAGGTCCGACTTGGCCTGCTTCGCGGCCTTCGTGGCCGCGGCGTCCCGCTCGGCCTGCAACTGGTAGTTCGCGGCGGCCTGCTGCGTGGCGTCCGCGGACTGGGCGATCTGGGCGGCCACGTCGGCCGTCAGGGTGGGCAGTTCGAGCGTCTGGGTCACCGGCTCGGCGGCGTTCGCCGAGTAGGCCGACGCACCGGCCACTGCCAGGGTGCCGATGACGCCACCGGCGACTCCCGCCCGCATCGCGATCGTCTGCGACGCGTTGCGGCGGGGCTTCCGGTGGCTGCGTATGAGAGCGGTGTGGGGCATGGGCACTAGCGGTATCAGGGCTTCCTCCATACCTACAAGGAACGTGTGCTGCGCCACAGTTGCTCAATCAAGCCTGTGAATCCCGGGCGTGTCGTTCTTTATTGACGCCGTAACGGACATTGCGGACGCACGTGATCAAGCCTGTGATCATGTACTTTCGTCGGTTCGCCCCAATTGCCCGTGACCTACCACCGGTGGGGACAGTTGGCCAAGCCCGGTTCTCATGGGTCTCTCATCGATGTGGTGGAGGTCACGGAATGGTCACCGGAAATCCTGTGACCCGTGGGCGGGCCGCGTTGTGCGGCGAGTTTGTGAACTCGTGCGCGACCCGGTGGACAAGTCCGCCGGTGCGGTGAACCCGGAAACCGACTTAGTGAACTAGTGAACAGGCTCGGTGAACCGATGCGTGCGTCCACATCGCGCCGGGCTTCTCCCTCTGTTGTGTGAATGGGTTTCCCTATCAGCGCCCGGAGTCCAAGGCCAATTTGGTTGCACGGGAACTCTCTTGATATGGAGGCCCCCCTCCGGCCTGCGAAGACGAGCGGGAATGTCGCTTCGCGTGATGGCTCTGACGCTTCCCGTGCGAAGATCAACCGACATATGACGGCATGATCGTTCGTCAGGTGGTGGAGATCACAAAGGTAGTGGAATACCCCGTGTCGCAGATCACAGAGGCTCGGGCATAGGATGCGTGGCAGTTGGGCTTGTGACCCGCTTCACATGTTCTCGATCTTGGTCGGGACGGGCGTGGCTCGAGGGTATGTGAGGCGGTATGAGTCCGTCACAACCGTCACAACCGCCACAGTCAGTGCCGACTGAGAGGAGCGAGGAGCGGTGAACGCCTATGCGCCCATCCTCGTACTGGGAGCCCTCGGGGCAGCCTTTGCGATCTTCTCCGTGATCGCGGCCACGCTCATCGGGCCGAAGCGTTACAACCGCGCGAAGCTCGATGCCTATGAATGCGGCATCGAACCGACCCCCCAGCCGGCCGGCGGTGGACGCTTCCCCATCAAGTACTACCTGACGGCGATGCTCTTCATCGTCTTCGACATCGAGATCGTCTTCCTCTACCCCTGGGCCGTCACCTTCGACTCCCTGGGGATCTTCGGGCTCGTGGAGATGCTGCTCTTCGTGCTCACCGTCTTCGTCGCCTACGCCTATGTGTGGCGCCGCGGCGGCCTGGAATGGGACTGAGGGGCCTCTAACACCATGGGACTCGAAGAAAAACTGCCGAGCGGCTTCCTGCTCACCACCGTCGAACAGGCCGCGGGATGGGTGCGCAAGTCGTCCGTCTTCCCGGCCACCTTCGGACTCGCCTGCTGCGCCATCGAGATGATGACGACCGGCGCCGGCCGCTACGACCTGGCGCGCTTCGGCATGGAGGTCTTCCGCGGCTCGCCGCGCCAGGCCGACCTGATGATCGTCGCCGGGCGGGTGAGCCAGAAGATGGCGCCGGTGCTGAGGCAGGTCTACGACCAGATGCCCAACCCCAAGTGGGTCATCTCCATGGGCGTCTGCGCCTCCTCGGGCGGCATGTTCAACAACTACGCGATCGTCCAGGGCGTGGACCACATCGTGCCCGTCGACATCTACCTCCCCGGCTGCCCGCCCCGGCCCGAGATGCTGATGGACGCCATCCTCAAGCTCCACCACAAGATCCAGACCTCCAAGCTCGGCGTGAACGCCGAGGAGGCGGCGCGCGAGGCCGAGGAAGCCGCGCTCAAGGCCCTGCCCACGATCGAGATGAAGGGGCTGCTGCGGTGAGCGACGCGAACGGCACCGGCGCGCAGGACGTGAACGCGCCCAACCCGGAGAAGGACCTCTCCGCCGCCAACCTCCCCGGCCGGCGCGGCCAGGGCGGCGAGGAGATCCGCGTCCAGCGCGGCATGTTCGGCGCCAACAACGGCGGCGACACCACCGGCTACGGCGGCCTGGTCCGCTCCGTCCGGCTCCCGGGACCGGCGAGCCGCCCGTACGGCGGCTGGTTCGACGAGGTCGCCGACGAACTCGAGGGAGCCCTGGAGGAACAGGGACTGCTGCCCGAGAACGCCATCGAGAAGACGGTGCTCGACCGCGGCGAACTCACCTTCCACATCGAGCGCGAGCACCTCGTCCGCGTCGCCCGCCTGCTGCGCGACGACGCCGCCCTGCGCTTCGAGCTGTGCACCGGCGTCAGCGGCGTGCACTACCCGCACGACAAGGGCCGCGAGCTGCACGCCGTCTACCACCTGCGCTCGATCACCCACAACCGGCTGATCCGCCTCGAGGTGAGCGCCCCCGACGGCGACCCGCACATCCCGTCCCTGGTCTCCGTCTACCCGACGAACGACTGGCACGAGCGCGAGACGTACGACTTCTACGGCATCGTCTTCGACGGTCACCCGGCCCTGACGCGGATCATGATGCCGGACGACTGGCAGGGCCATCCGCAGCGCAAGGACTACCCCCTCGGCGGCATCCCCGTCGAGTACAAGGGTGCCCAGATCCCGGCTCCCGACCAGCGGAGGTCGTACTCGTGAGCAGTACCCAGTCAGCAGCCGCCCGGGAGACCACCGAGGGCACCGTCTACACGGTGACCGGTGGCGACTGGGACGAGGTCGTCCAGTCCGCGGCCCGGGCCGACGACGAGCGCATCGTCGTCAACATGGGTCCCCAGCACCCGTCCACCCACGGCGTGCTGCGCCTCATCCTGGAGATCGACGGCGAGACGGTCACCGAGGCCCGCTGCGGCATCGGCTACCTCCACACCGGTATCGAGAAGAACCTCGAGTACCGCACGTGGACGCAGGGCACCACGTATGTGACGCGCATGGACTACCTGACGTCCTTCTTCAACGAGGCCGCCTACTGCCTGTCGGTGGAACGGCTCCTCGGCATCGAGGACCAGATCACCGAACGCGCCAAGATCATCCGGGTGCTCCTGATGGAGCTCAACCGCCTCTCCTCCCACCTGGTGTGCATCGCCACCGGCGGGATGGAGCTCGGCGCCACCACGATCATGATCTACGGCTTCCGTGACCGCGAGATGATCCTCGACATCTACGAACTGGTCACCGGCCTCAGGATGAACCACGCGTACATCCGCCCCGGCGGACTCGCCCAGGACCTGCCGCCCGGCGCGGTGGACCAGATCCGCGAGTTCGTGAAGAAGATGAGGAAGAACCTCCCGGAGTACGACAAGCTCGCCACCGGGAACCCCATCTTCAAGGCCCGTATGCAGGACGTCGGCTATCTCGACCTGTCCGGCTGCATGGCCCTCGGCATCACCGGTCCGATACTGCGCTCCACCGGCCTGCCGCACGACCTGCGCAAGGCACAGCCGTACTCCGGCTACGAGACGTACGACTTCGACATCCCGACCGCCGACACCTGCGACGCCTACGGCCGCTTCCTGATCCGCCTCGAGGAGATGCGCCAGTCGCTCGGGATCGTCGAGCAGTGCCTGGACCGGCTCCAGCCCGGCCCGGTCATGGTCGCCGACAAGAAGATCGCCTGGCCCGCCCAGCTCGCCCTGGGACCGGACGGCCTAGGCAACTCCCTCGACCACATCAAGGAGATCATGGGCACCTCCATGGAGGCCCTGATCCACCACTTCAAGCTGGTCACCGAGGGCTTCCGCGTCCCGCCGGGACAGGCGTACGTCGCGGTCGAGTCGCCCAAGGGCGAACTCGGGGCGCACGTCGTCTCCGACGGCGGCACCCGCCCCTACCGGGTCCACTTCCGCGACCCGTCCTTCACCAACCTGCAGGCCGTGGCGGCGATGTGCGAGGGCGGCCAGGTCGCCGACGTCATCGTCGCCGTCGCGTCCATCGATCCCGTGATGGGAGGCGTCGACCGGTGACCACCACTCCCGACGAGGGTGTCAGCCTGGGCATGCCGCAACTGCCCGCCCCCGGCTACCCGGACGACGTCCGCGCCCGCCTGGAGACCGACGCGCGCGCGATCATCGCCCGCTACCCCGACTCCCGCTCCGCCCTGCTGCCGATGCTGCACCTCGTGCAGTCGGAGGAAGGGCACGTCACGCGCACCGGCATGCAGTTCTGTGCCCGGATGCTGGACCTGACCACGGCCGAGGTCACCGCGGTCGCCACCTTCTACACCATGTACCGGCGCAAGCCCTCCGGGGACTACCAGGTGGGCGTCTGCACCAACACGCTGTGCGCGGTGATGGGCGGCGACGCCATCTACGAGCGGCTCCAGGAGCACCTCGACGTCGGCAACGGCGAGACCACCGACGACGGCAAGGTCACCCTCGAGCACATCGAGTGCAACGCGGCCTGCGACTACGCCCCGGTCGTCATGGTCAACTGGGAGTTCTTCGACAACCAGACCCCCGACAGCGCCACCCGTCTCGTCGACGACCTGCGCGCGGGCCGGCCGGCCGACCCGACCCGCGGCGCCCGCCTGTGCACCTTCAAGGAGACCGCCCGGATCCTGGCGGGCTTCCCCGACGAGCGCCCCGGCGCCGCCGACGAGAGCGTCAGCGCCGGACCCGCCTCCCTGCGGGGCCTGCGCCTGGCCAAGGGCGAGGAGGCACCCGCCCGCGTGGTCCACCCGCGCGACGGCGCGCCGCACGACGGCCCGCGCGACGCCACCCAGGACACCCGGCCGGAGGGGCAGTCGCCGGCCGGACACCGCAGCTCGCACGACGCGCCGCAGCAGACCTCGGCCTCCGACCCGGCACACCCGGCAGGGCCCGTCGCCGAGGAGGGGGAGTGATGACATTGGCACCCGAGATGCAGGGCACCAGCCCGGAGAAACTGCTCGCACCCGTGCTGTCGGCGTTCTGGGACGAGGACAAATCCTGGACGCTGGACGTCTACCGGCGGCACGACGGCTACGAGGGCCTGCGCAAGGCACTCGCCATGGCACCGGACGACGTGATCGCGTACGTCAAGGAATCCGGACTGCGCGGCCGCGGCGGCGCCGGATTCCCGACCGGAATGAAATGGCAGTTCATTCCCCAGGGCGATGGAAAACCGCACTATCTAGTTGTCAACGCCGACGAATCGGAGCCCGGCACATGCAAGGACATGCCGCTCCTGTTCGCCAATCCGCATAGCCTCATCGAGGGCATCGTCATCGCGTGTCATGCGATCAGGTCGCAGCACGCGTTCATCTATCTGCGCGGTGAGGTCGTCCCCGTCCTGCGGCGGCTGCACGCGGCCGTACAAGAGGCCTACGCGGCCGGCTACCTCGGCAAGAACATCCTCGGCAGCGGACTCGACCTCGAACTCACCGTGCACGCGGGCGCGGGCGCGTACATCTGCGGTGAGGAGACCGCACTGCTCGACTCGCTCGAAGGCCGCCGCGGTCAACCGCGGCTCCGTCCTCCTTTCCCTGCCGTCGCGGGCCTCTACGCGTGCCCGACTGTGGTGAATAACGTCGAGTCGATCGCGTCGGTTCCCGCGATCCTCCACCGGGGCAAAGAATGGTTCCGCTCGATGGGGAGCGAGAAATCACCCGGCTTCACGCTCTATTCCCTCAGCGGCCACGTCGCGAACCCCGGTCAGTACGAGGCGCCGCTCGGCATCACCCTGCGCCAGCTGCTCGACATGAGCGGCGGGATGCGGCCGGGCCACCGCCTCAAGTTCTGGACCCCGGGCGGCTCCTCGACCCCGATGTTCACCGAGGAGCACCTCGACGTCCCCCTCGACTACGAAGGAGTGGGCGCCGCGGGTTCCATGCTCGGCACCAAGGCCCTGCAATGCTTCGACGAGACCACCTGCGTCGTACGCGCCGTCACCCGCTGGACCGAGTTCTACGCCCACGAGTCCTGCGGCAAATGCACCCCCTGCCGCGAAGGCACGTACTGGCTGGTGCAGCTGATGCGTGACATCGAGGCGGGCAAGGGCCGCATGAGCGACCTCGACAAGCTGTACGACGTGGCCGACAACATCAACGGCAAGGCCTTCTGCGCCCTCGGCGACGGTGCCGCCATGCCCATCTTCTCCTCGCTCAAGCACTTCCGCGAGGAGTACGAGCAGCACATCACGGGCCGGGGCTGCCCCTTCGACCCGGCCAAGTCCACGGCATGGGCGGACAAGCCCGCGGAGGTGAACGCATGACCGTGTCGACCAACGCTTCCGCAGGAGGCGGAGAGGCGGCGGTCCCGCCGGAAGATCTCGTCACGCTGACCGTCGACGGCGCCGAGATCAGCGTGCCCAAGGGCACCCTGATCATCCGGGCCGCCGAGCAGCTCGGCGTGGAGGTCCCCCGGTTCTGCGACCACCCCCTCCTCGACCCGGTGGGCGCCTGCCGCCAGTGCCTGGTCGACGTGGAGGGCCAGCGCAAGCCGATGGCGTCCTGCACCACCACCTGCACCGACGGCATGGTGGTGAAGACCCAGCTCACCTCCGAGGCCGCCGAGAAGGCCCAGCACGGTGTGATGGAGTTCCTCCTCATCAACCACCCGCTGGACTGCCCCGTCTGCGACAAGGGCGGCGAGTGCCCTCTCCAGAACCAGGCCATGTCGCACGGCAACGCCGAGTCCCGCTTCGACGGGACGAAGCGCACCTACGAGAAGCCCGTACCGATCTCCGCCCAGGTGCTCCTCGACCGTGAGCGGTGCGTCCTGTGCGCCCGGTGCACCCGCTTCTCCAACCAGATCGCCGGCGACCCGATCATCGACCTGATCGAACGCGGCGCGCTCCAGCAGGTCGGCATCGGAGCGGGCGACCCGTTCGAGTCGTACTTCTCCGGCAACACCATCCAGATCTGCCCGGTCGGCGCGCTGACCTCGGCGGCGTACCGCTTCCGCGCCCGCCCGTTCGACCTGGTCTCCTCGCCGTCCGTGTGCGAGCACTGCTCCGGCGGCTGCGCCACCCGCAGCGACCACCGGCGCGGCAAGGTCATGCGGCGCCTGGCGGCCAACGACCCCCAGGTCAACGAGGAGTGGCTGTGCGACAAGGGACGCTTCGCGTTCCGCTACGCGCAGCTCCCGGACCGCCTCACCACGCCCCTGGTGCGCAACCCCGAGGGTGAACTCGTCCCGGCCTCCTGGCCGGAGGCGCTGGAGATCGCCGCCCAGGGCCTGCTGGCCTCGCGCGGCCGGACCGGAGTGCTGACCGGCGGCCGGCTCACCGTCGAGGACGCCTACGCCTACAGCAAGTTCGCGCGCGTGGCCCTCGGCACCCACGACATCGACTTCCGCGCGCGCGTGCACAGCGCCGAGGAGGCCGACTTCCTGGCCGCGCGTGTCGCGGGACGCGGCGTCGACCTCGACGGCACGGGGGTCACGTACACCTCCCTGGAGAAGGCGCCCGCCGTCCTCCTCGCCGGCATCGAGGCCGAGGAGGAGGCCCCCGGCGTCTTCCTGCGGCTGCGCAAGGCGTGGCGCAAGCGCGGACAGAAGACGTACGCGCTGGCCACGCACGCCACGCGCGGCCTGGAGAAGGCCGGCGGCACCCTGCTGCCGGCCGCGCCCGGCACCGAGACCGAATGGCTGGACGCGCTCGCGGGCGGGGTCGGCCTGGAGGACGCGGGCCGGCAGGCCGCGGAGGCGCTGCGCACCGAGGGCGCCGTGATCGTCGTCGGTGAGCGCCTCGCCGCGGTCCCCGGCGCCCTCACCGCCGCCGTACGGGCCGCCGCCGCCACCGGGGCCGGCCTGGTGTGGATCCCGCGCCGGGCAGGAGAACGCGGCGCCCTGGAGGCGGGCGCGCTGCCGTCGCTGCTGCCGGGCGGACGCCCCGCGACCGACCCGCGCGCGCGGGAGGAGGTCGCCGCGGTCTGGGGGCTCGCCGAACTCCCCGGCGGCCACGGCCGGGACACCGGGCAGATCGTCGAGGCCGCGGCGACCGGTGAACTCCAGGCACTGGTGGTCGCCGGTGTCGAGGTCGCCGACCTGCCGGACCCGGCCCGCGCGCTCCAGGCGCTCGACGAGGTCGGTTTCCTCGTGTCGCTGGAACTGCGGCCCGGCCCGGTCACCGAACGCGCGGACATCGTCCTGCCCGTCGCCGCCGTCGCCGAGAAGCCCGGCACCTTCCTCGACTGGGAGGGCAGGGCCCGGATGTTCGACACCGCGCTCAAGCCCGAGCAGATGACCCGCCGGCTCGCGCCGTCCGACGCGCGGGTGCTGCAGATGCTGGCCGACGCCATGGACGTCCATCTGGGCCTGCCGGATCTGCGCACCGTGCGCGCGGAGATCGACCGGCTCGGCGCCTGGGACGGCCCGCGGGCCGCGGCACCGCAGGAGAAGGCGGGACCGGCGCCGCGCGCCGCCGCGGGCGAGGCCGTGCTCGCGGGACACCGGCTGCTCCTCGACCGGGGCGTCCTGCAGGAGGGTGACGACGCGCTCGCCGGCACCCGGCACGCCGCACGCGCGCGCGTGTCGGCCGCCACCGCCGCCGAGGCCGGCGTCAAGGACGGCGACGTCCTCGCCGTGACCGGCCCCGCCGGAAGCGTCGAACTCCCCCTGGAGGTCACCGCGATGCCCGACCGGGTGGTCTGGCTCCCGCTGAACTCCACGGGCGGGGGCGTCGCCTCCGACACCGGGGCGCTGCCCGGCGCCCTGGTCCGTATCGGTCCGGCGGTCCCCGCCGGTGAGGCCCCCCAGGAGGTGGAGGCATGAGCAGCAGCCCGTACCTCGCCGCTTCAGACCTCTCGGTGTTCGGCCACGACCCCTGGTGGCTGGTCGTCGTCAAGGCGGTGTTCTGCTTCGCCTTCGTGATGCTGACCGTGCTGTTCTCCATCGTGTGGGAGCGCAAGGTCGTCGCCTGGATGCAGCTGCGCATCGGCCCCAACCGGCACGGCCCCTGGGGCATGCTCCAGTCGCTCGCCGACGGCGTGAAGCTGATGCTGAAGGAAGACGTCGTCGTCAAGCGCGCCGACAAGGTCGTCTACCTGCTCGCGCCGGTCGTCGCGGCGGTCCCGGCCTTCATGGCGATCGCGGTGATCCCGTTCGGCCCGGCCGACAACGAGATCTCGATCTTCGGGCACCGCACCACGATGCAGCTGACCGACCTGCCGATCGCGATGCTCTACATCCTCGCGGTCGCCTCCGTCGGCATCTACGGCATCGTGCTGGCGGGCTGGAGCTCCGGTTCGACGTACCCGCTGCTCGGCGGCCTGCGCTCCTGCGCGCAGATGATCTCGTACGAGATCGCCATGGGCGCCGCGTTCGCCTCCGTGTTCCTCTACTCGGGCTCGATGTCGACGTCGACGATCGTCGAGCAGCAGCACGACCGCTGGTACATCCTGCTGCTGCCGGTGTCGTTCATCATCTACATCGTCACCATGGTCGGCGAGACCAACCGCGCCCCCTTCGACATGCCGGAGTCCGAGGGCGACCTGGTCGGCGGCTTCAACACCGAGTACTCGTCGATCAAGTTCGCGCTGTTCATGCTCGCCGAGTACGTCAACATGGTGACCGTCTCCGCCGTGTCGACCACCCTCTTCCTGGGCGGCTGGCGGGCCCCGTGGCCCATCAGCACCTTCTGGGAGGGCGCCAACCACGGCTGGTGGCCGATGCTCTGGTTCACCGTCAAGGTGCAGCTGCTGCTGTTCTTCTTCATCTGGCTGCGCGGCACGCTCCCACGGGTGCGGTACGACCAGCTGATGAAACTCGGCTGGAAGGTTCTCATCCCGGTCTCCGTGGTCTGGCTGATGCTGGTCGCCACCGTCCGGGCCCTGCGCAACGAGAACTACGACTTCGCCGACATCGCGCTCTACATCGGCGGCGGCGTCCTCGCCCTGCTGCTCCTGTCCTTCGTCGCCGACATGTTCCGCGAGAAGGCCAAGGCCGCCGAGGAGCCCGCCGAACCGGCCGGCTTCGACCCGATGGCGGGCGGATTCCCCGTGCCGCCGCTGCCCGGACAGGAGCTTCCGCCGGTGCCCAGGCGCCGGTCCCGCCAGGAGCGGGAGCTCGTTGTCAGTGGTGGGGCGGACACTGTGAGTGACGGATCTCTGGATGGAAAGGAGGCGTCCGATGGCTGAGGAGCCCAAGGAGACCAAGCCCGGTTTCATGAACCCCGTGGCCGGCTTCGGCGTGACCTTCAAGGCCATGTTCAAGAAGCGGCTCACGGAGCAGTACCCGGAGCAGCAGAAGACCACGGCCCCGCGGTTCCACGGACGGCACCAGCTCAACCGCCATCCGGACGGCCTCGAGAAGTGCGTCGGCTGTGAGCTGTGCGCCTGGGCCTGCCCCGCCGACGCCATCTACGTGGAGGGCGCCGACAACACCGACGAGGAGCGTTACTCGCCGGGCGAGCGGTACGGCCGCGTCTACCAGATCAACTACGCCCGCTGCATCCTGTGCGGGCTGTGCATCGAGGCGTGCCCCACGCGCGCGCTGACGATGACCAACGAGTTCGAACTGGCCGACTCCAGCCGCGCCAACCTCATCTACACCAAGGAGCAGCTGCTCGCCGGCCTTGAGGAGGGCATGGTCGACAGCCCCCATTCGATCTTTCCGGGCATGGACGAACAGGACTACTACCGGGGCCTGGTGACGGAGGCCGCGCCCGGCACGGTGCGCCAGACCGCCGTCTCCAAGGGCGAGAAGCCCCGGGAAGAGGAGGTGGACGCATGAGCGCGCAGCTCGCCGCCTACTCCACCTCCACCGGCGAGGCGGTCCAGTTCTGGGTCCTGGGCACGGTGGCCGTGCTCGGCGCCCTGGGCACCGTCCTCATGAAGAGGGCCGTGCACAGCGCGCTGAGCCTCGCCGGGACGATGATCGTCCTGGCGGTGTTCTACCTCGCCAACGGGGCCTACTTCCTCGGCATCGTGCAGATCGTCGTCTACACCGGCGCGATCATGATGCTGTTCCTGTTCGTGGTGATGCTCGTCGGCGTCACCGCGGCGGACTCCCTGAAGGAGACCATCAAGGGCCAGCGCTGGCTGGCGCTGCTGTCCGGGGTCGGCTTCGGCGTCCTGCTGATCGGAGGCATCGGCAACGCCTCCCTCAAGGACTTCGACGGCCTCGGCCAGGCGAACGCGAACGGCAACGTGGAGGGCCTGGCGGCCCTCATCTTCACCAAGTACGTGTTCGCGTTCGAGATCACCGGCGCCCTGCTCATCACGGCCGCGGTCGGCGCCATGGTGCTCACGCACCGCGAGCGCACCGAGCGCGCCAAGACCCAGCGCGAACTGTCCGAGCAGCGGGTGCGCGAGGGCAGGCACGTACCGCCGCTGCCCGCGCCCGGCGTGTACGCCCGGCACAACGCGGTCGACATCGCGGGCCTGCTGCCGGACGGCACCCCCGCCGAGCTCACGGTCAACAAGACGCTACGCGACCGCGGTCAGATCCGTGACGTGTCGGCGGAGGCGCTCAACGATCTGCGCGCCCTCGAGCAGCGCGCCGAGGAACGCCTGGAGCGGACCGGGATCGAGCCCGCGCACTTCAAGCGGACCGAGGAGGCGTCGAAGTGAACCCCGTCAACTACCTCTACCTCGCCGCCCTGCTGTTCACCATCGGCGCGACCGGGGTGCTGATCCGGCGCAACGCGATCGTCGTGTTCATGTGCATCGAGCTGATGCTCAACGCCTGCAACCTCGCGTTCGTCGTCTTCTCCCGTATGCACGGCAATCTCGACGGCCAGATCATCGCCTTCTTCACGATGGTCGTCGCCGCCGCGGAGGTCGTGGTCGGGCTCGCGATCATCGTGTCGCTGTTCCGTACCCGCCACTCGGCCTCGGTCGACGACGCCAGCCTGATGAAGCTGTAAGGGGTCGCTGAATCGTGGAGAACCTGATTGCGCTGCTGATCGCGGCGCCCCTGCTCGGAGCGGCCGTGCTCCTGGTCGGAGGCCGGCGCCTCGACGCCGTCGGCCACTGGATCGGCACGCTGCTGTCGACGACCTCGTTCGTGCTCGGCGTGGTCCTCTTCGCCGATCTGCTCGGCAAGGACGCCGACCACCGCACCCTGACGAACCATCTCTTCACCTGGATCCAGGTCGGGGGCTTCCAGGCGGACGTCACCTTCCGCCTCGACCAGCTGTCGATGACGTTCGTCCTGCTGATCACCGGCGTCGGCTCGCTGATCCACCTGTACTCGGTCGGGTACATGGAGCACGACGAGCGCCGCCGCCGCTTCTTCGGCTATCTCAACCTGTTCCTCGCGGCGATGCTGATCCTCGTCCTCGCCGACAACTACCTGCTGCTGTACGTCGGCTGGGAGGGCGTCGGTCTCGCGTCCTACCTGCTGATCGGCTTCTGGCAGCACAAGCCCAGCGCCGCCACGGCCGCGAAGAAGGCCTTCCTGGTCAACCGGGTCGGCGACATGGGCCTGTCCATCGCGATCATGCTGATGTTCACGACGTTCGGCACCTTCGCCTTCACCCCGGTCTTCGCCGGTGTCGGCGGCGCGTCCGAGGGCAAGCTGACCGCCATCGGCCTGATGCTGCTGCTCGCCGCCTGCGGCAAGTCCGCCCAGGTGCCGCTGCAGTCCTGGCTCGGTGACGCGATGGAGGGCCCGACCCCGGTCTCCGCCCTCATCCACGCCGCCACGATGGTGACCGCGGGTGTCTATCTGATCGTCCGCTCGGCGAGCATCTTCAACGCCGCCCCGGACGCGCAGCTGGTCGTCACCGTGGTCGGAGCCGTCACGCTCCTCTTCGGTGCGATCGTCGGTTGCGCCAAGGACGACATCAAGAAGGCGCTGGCTGGCTCGACCATGTCGCAGATCGGCTACATGGTGCTGGCGGCGGGCCTCGGCCCGATCGGCTACGTCTTCGCGATCATGCACCTGGTGACGCACGGCTTCTTCAAGGCTGGGCTCTTCCTCGGCGCCGGTTCCGTCATGCACGGCATGAACGATGAGGTCGACATGCGCCGCTACGGCGGCCTGCGCACGTACATGCCGGTCACCTTCGTCACCTTCGGCCTCGGCTACCTCGCCATCATCGGCTTCCCGGGCCTGTCCGGCTTCTTCTCCAAGGACAAGATCATCGAGGCGGCCTTCGCCAAGGGCGGCACCGAGGGCTGGATCCTCGGCGCCTGCGCCCTGCTGGGCGCCGCCATCACCGCGTTCTACATGACCCGCGTGATGCTGATGACGTTCTTCGGCGAGAAGCGCTGGCAGCCCGACGAGAACGGCGAAGAACCGCACCCGCACGAGTCGCCGAAGAGCATGACGATCCCGATGATCGTGCTGGCCGTCGGCTCGGTCCTCGGCGGCGCGTTCTTCAGCATCGGTGACCGCTTCCTGCACTGGCTGGAGCCGGTCACGGGCCACAGCGAGGGCGACTCGCCGGTCAGCGCCGGCGTCGTCACCGGCGCGACCATGGCCTGCCTGCTCATCGGCGTCGGCCTCGCCTGGGCGCAGTACGGCCGCAGGCCGGTCCCGGCCGTCGCCCCGCGCGGCTCGCTGCTCACCCGGGCCGCCCGGCGCGACCTGCTCCAGGACGACTTCAACCACGTCGTCCTGGTCCGCGGCGGCGAGCACCTGACGCGCTCCCTGGTGTACGTCGACCACACCCTGGTCGACGGCGTCGTCAACGGTACGGCGGCCACGTTCGGCGGCCTGTCCGGGCGGCTGCGCCGCCTGCAGAACGGCTTCGTGCGCTCGTACGCGGTCTCGATGTTCGGCGGTGCGGCGGTCCTGGTCGCCGCGACCCTGCTGATGAGGGCGGTCTGATATCCGATGTCCTTTCCTCTGCTGACAGCGACGGCGGTGCTCCCGGCCGTGGGAGCCGTCGCCACGGCCGCCGTCCCGGCCGCGCGGCGCACCGCCGCGAAATGGCTGGCGCTGCTGGTCTCCCTGGGGACGCTGGGCCTGGCGGTCGCCGTCCTGGTCCGCTTCGACCCGGGCGGCGCCCGCTACCAGCTCACCGAGTCCCACTCCTGGATCAAGGCGTTCGGGGTGAGGTACGAGCTGGGGGTGGACGGCATCGGGGTGGCGCTGGTCGCGCTCACCGCCGTACTGATGCCGTTCATCGTCCTGGCGAGCTGGCACGACGCCGACCCGCTGAACAACGGCAACCGCCGCTGGCGGCCCACGCAGGGCTTCTTCGCCCTGCTGCTGGCCGTCGAGGCGATGGTGATCCTCTCGTTCGAGGCCACCGACGTCTTCCTCTTCTACATCTTCTTCGAAGCCATGCTGATCCCGATGTACTTCCTCATCGGCGGCTTCGGCGACCATGCCCACGAGCACGGTGAGGAGGCGGCGTCGACCCAGCGGTCGTACGCGGCGGTGAAGTTCCTCCTCTACAACCTGGCCGGCGGTCTGATCATGCTGGCCGCGGTGATCGGCCTCTACGTGGTCGCCGGGAGCTTCAGCCTCCAGGAGATCGTGCAGGCCCGCGCGAGCGGCTCGCTGCACATGGCGACCTCCACCGAGCGCTGGCTGTTCCTCGGTTTCTTCTTCGCCTTCGCGGTGAAGGCGCCGCTGTGGCCGGTGCACACCTGGCTGCCCAACGCCATGGGCGAGTCCACCGCGCCGGTCGCCGTGCTGATCACGGCGATCGTCGACAAGGTGGGCACCTTCGCGATGCTCCGCTTCTGCCTCCAGCTCTTCCCGGAGGCCAGCAAGTGGGCCACGCCCGCCATCATGGTCCTGGCCCTGATCAGCATCATCTACGGCGCACTGCTCGCCGTGGGCCAGCGCGACATCAAGCGGCTGATCGCCTACGCGTCGATCTCGCACTTCGGCTTCATCGTGATGGGCGTCTTCGCGATGACCAGCCAGGGCCAGTCCGGCGCGACCCTCTACATGGTCAACCACGGCATCTCCACGGCCGCGCTGATGCTGGTCGCCGGCTTCCTGATCTCCCGCCGCGGCTCCCGGCTCATCGCCGACTACGGCGGGGTGCAGAAGGTGGCCCCGGTGCTCGCCGGCACCTTCCTGATCGGCAGCCTCGCGACACTGTCGCTGCCGGGCCTCGCGCCCTTCGTGAGCGAGTTCCTGGTCCTGGTCGGCACCTTCACCCGGCATACCGCGGTCGGGGTGATCGCCACCTTCGGCATCGTCCTGGGCGCCCTCTACAGCCTCGTCCTCTACCAGCGGACGATGACGGGCCCGGTGAAGTCCGAGGTCTCCGCGATGCCGGACCTCAGGGTGCGTGAGCTGGCGGTGGTCGCCCCGCTGATCGTGCTGCTGATCTTCCTCGGCGTCTACCCGAAGCCGGTGACGGACATCGTCAACCCGGCGGTCAAACACACCCTGTCGGACGTACAGAAGACCGACCCCAAGCCCGAGGTGGAGGCGGCCAAGTGAGCGCAAGCGCCGTCCACGGCCTGTGGACAACATCGGCCACGGCCGCCCAGTCGATCGGGAAGATCGACGCCCCCAAGATCGAGTACGCCCAGCTGTCCCCGACCCTGATCGTCCTGGGCGCGGCGCTCGTCGGGGTGCTCGTCGAGGCGTTCGTCCCGCGCAGACAGCGCTACTACGCGCAGGTGTTCGTGTCGGTCGTGGCGTTCGTCGCCGCGTTCGCCACGGTCGTCGCGCTGGCTGCCGACGGATACGGCACCACGAAGGCGCACATCGCGGCCATGGGCGCGATCGCCGTCGACGGCCCCGCGCTGTTCCTGCAAGGCACCATCCTGCTGGCCTCGCTGGTCGCCGTGTTCACCTTCGCGGAACGGCGCCTGGACCCGGAGACGCACGGCAACCGCGTCGACTCGTTCGCGGCGCAGGCCGCCTCGGTGCCGGGCAGCGACAGCGAGAAGGCCGCCGTGAAGGCCGGCTTCACCACCACCGAGGTGTTCCCGCTGCTGCTCTTCGCGGTCGCGGGCATGCTGGTCTTCCCCGCGGCCAACGACCTGCTGACCCTGTTCGTGGCGCTGGAGGTCTTCTCCCTCCCGCTGTACCTGATGTGCGCGCTGGCCCGCCGCAAGCGGATCATCTCGCAGGAAGCGGCGGTCAAGTACTTCCTGCTCGGCTCGTTCGCCTCCGCGTTCACCCTGTTCGGCATCGCCCTGCTGTACGGCTACTCGGGCTCCGTGTCGTACGCGAGGATCGCGCAGGTCGTCGACGGCACGGTGACCGGCGTCGACCCGGCGCTGGCCGGCACCATGGGCAACGACGCGCTGCTGCTGGTCGGCGCCGCGATGCTGGTCATGGGCCTGCTCTTCAAGGTGGGCGCCGTCCCGTTCCACATGTGGACCCCGGACGTCTATCAGGGCGCCCCGACCCCGGTGACCGGCTTCATGGCGGCGGCGACCAAGGTCGCCGCGTTCGGCGCGCTGCTGCGCGTGCTGTACGTCATCCTGCCGGGCATGCGCTGGGACTGGCGGCCCGTCATGTGGGGCGTGGCGATCATCACCATGCTGGGCGGTGCGATCGTCGCGATCACGCAGACCGATATCAAGCGACTGCTGGCGTACTCGTCGATCGCGCACGCGGGGTTCATCCTCGCGGGTGTCATCGCGACCACCAAGGACGGCGTGTCGTCGGTCCTCTTCTACCTGGCCGGGTACTCGTTCGTGACGATCGGCGCCTTCGCCGTGGTCACGCTGGTGCGCGACGCGGGCGGCGAGGCCACCCACCTGTCCAAGTGGGCCGGTCTCGGCCGCAGGTCGCCGCTGGTGGCCGCCGTGTTCGCGGTCTTCCTGCTGGCCTTCGCCGGTATCCCGCTGACCTCCGGGTTCGCCGGTAAGTTCGCCGTGTTCAAGGCGGCGGCGGCCGGTGGAGCGGCCCCGCTGGTCGTGGTCGGTGTGATCTCCTCGGCGATCGCGGCGTTCTTCTACATCCGGGTGATCGTGCTGATGTTCTTCAGCGAGCCGCGGCCTGACGGCCCGACCGTCGCCGTGCCGTCGCCGCTGACGACGGCGGCGATCGGGGTGGGCGTGGCCGTCACGGTCGTGCTCGGTGTGGCGCCGCAGTACTTCCTCGACCTGGCCAGCCAGGCGGGCGTCTTCGTCCGCTGACCGGCCGGGCACGCCGCGCGGGCCCCGGTTCTCCCCAGGGGAGCCGGGGCCTTCGCGTGCGCGGGCACGGGCGCCGGTGTGGGCCGCGGGCATGCCGCGCGGGCGTGCGGACAGGCGTGCGTGCGGGTCAGGACGACGGGCACTTCACGGTGGGGTTCCACTGGGAGAAGAGTCCGTCCGGGTTGTTCTTGTAGAGCCAGACGTGCAGGTCGTAGTGCGTGGGCATACCGGGGTAGTGGCCCGGCATCGGGCCCTGGAAGTCCTGTCCGAACAACCGGGGCCGGGCGTTCTCGCTGTCCTTCACCGGCACGACCCACTCCACGCCGACGAGCCTGCGCCTGCCGTCGTCCCCGGCCTCGTAGAGCAGCCCGGCGGGCCTCGCGGGGTCGAGGGAGCCGAAGCGGGACTCGTTGAAGTAGTGGAAGCCCATTCCGCCCTGGTCGCGGGCCAGGCACATATGGGCGTCGTAGCCGTCGGCGGCGGCGAAGGGCAGATAGCGGTACTTCGCCGTCGCCGCGCGGGCGGCGGCGAGCTGTTCGACGACGGCGGGGTCCCGGTCCGTGGCGGTCGCCGCGGAGGGGTCTGCCGCGTGGGCCGCGGAGGAGTCCGGGGCATGGTCCGCGGCGTGTGCAGGGCCGGTGGCCGTGGTGAGGCCGAGGACCGGGGTGAGAGCGGCGGCCAGGCCGACAGCGGCTCTGGTCAGGCGAGCGGTCATGACATGCAGCTCCTTGGAACGGTGACAGGTGGGGGACGGACGGGCTGCCGGACGGACGGCGGGCTGCCGGGGCCGCCCTCGGCAGCCTGTCGCGGGCGGGATACGGCGGCCACCTGGAGACCCCCGATGGGCTGATACGACAAGTGATCGCGAGCTGTGGACAACTCGGGACGCTGTCGGCGCGGCGCCCTATCGTGGACGCAGTGGTCGAGAGACGACGCACGGGGGACAGGACTATGCGCGGGACGGGCGGGATCATCGAGATGCCAGGGGCCGAGACGTCAGGGGCCGAGATGCGAGGGATTGGGACGCGAGGGGTCGGGACGCTAGGGGCCGGGACGCCGGAGGTGACGGACAGTGAGGCGCTGGCCACACTGCACCGGGTCTTCGGGTACGAGACCTTCCGTGGCGAGCAGGAGGCGATCGTCGAGCACGTGGTCGCGGGCGGCGACGCCGTGGTCCTCATGCCGACCGGCGGCGGCAAGTCGCTGTGCTACCAGATCCCCGCCCTGGTCAGACCCGGTACCGGAATCGTCGTCTCCCCGCTGATCGCGCTCATGCAGGACCAGGTCGACGCGCTGCGTGCGCTCGGCGTGCGCGCCGGGTTCGTCAATTCCACCCAGGACTTCGACGAACGCCGCACGGTGGAGGCGGAGTTCCTCGCGGGCGAGCTGGACCTGCTCTATCTGGCACCCGAGCGGCTGCGCCTGGACGCGACCCTGGACCTGCTCGGCCGGGGCAAGATCTCGGTCTTCGCCATCGACGAGGCGCACTGCGTGTCCCAGTGGGGCCATGACTTCCGCCCCGACTATCTCTCCCTCTCCCTGCTGGGCGAGCGCTGGCCGGACGTGCCCCGGATCGCCCTCACGGCGACGGCCACCCACGCCACCCACCAGGAGATCGTCCAGCGGCTCGGGATGCCGGCCGCCCGCCACTTCGTGGCGAGCTTCGACCGGCCCAACATCCAGTACCGCATCGTGCCCAAGGCCGATCCGAAGAAGCAGCTGCTCGCCTTCCTGCGCGCGGAGCACGCGGGCGACGCCGGCATCGTCTACTGCCTCTCGCGCAACTCGGTGGAGCGGACGGCGGAGTTCCTCACGGCCAACGGCATCGAGGCGGTGCCCTACCACGCGGGCCTGGACGCGGTCACCCGCGCGGCGCACCAGTCCCGCTTCCTGCGGGAGGACGGCCTGGTCGTGGTGGCGACCATCGCCTTCGGCATGGGCATCGACAAACCCGACGTCCGGTTCGTCGCCCATCTCGACCTGCCCAAGTCGGTGGAGGGCTACTACCAGGAGACCGGCCGCGCGGGCCGCGACGGACTGCCCTCCACGGGCTGGATGGCCTACGGCCTCAACGACGTCATACAGCAGCGCAAACTCATCCAGTCCGGTGAGGGCGACGAGGCGTTCCGCCGCCGGGCCGCCGCCCATCTGGACGCCATGCTGGCCCTGTGCGAGACGGCCCGTTGCCGGCGCGGGCAGCTGCTGGCCTACTTCGGCCAGGAGCCGGACGCGGAGGGCTGCGGCAACTGCGACACCTGCCTCACCCCGCCGGAGACCTGGGACGGCACGGTCGCGGCGCAGAAGGTGCTCTCCACGGTGGTGCGGCTGCAGCGGGAGCGGGGCCAGAAGTTCGGCGCGGTGCAGATCATCGACATCCTGCTGGGGCGGCGCACGGCCAAGGTGATCCAGTTCGACCACGACCAGCTCTCCGTGTTCGGTATCGGCGAGGAGCTGACCGAGGGCGAATGGCGCGGTGTCGTACGGCAGTTGCTGGCCCAGGGGCTGCTCGCCGTGGAGGGGGAGTACGGCACGCTGGTGCTGACCGAGGCCAGTGGCTCGGTGCTGCGGCGCGAGCGGGAGGTGCCGCTGCGCAAGGAGCCGAAGAAACCGGCCACGGCCCGCGCGTCCTCGCCGGGCAAGGGCGAGCGCAGGGCCAGGGCCGCCGTGGCGGCCGCCGAGCTGTCCGAGGAACTTCTCCCGGCCTTCGAGGCACTGCGGGCCTGGCGTGCCGAGCAGGCCCGTGAGCAGGGCGTTCCGGCGTATGTCATCTTCCACGACGCCACGCTGCGGGAGATCGTCACCGCCTGGCCGGCCTCGGTCGCCGAACTCGGCACCGTGGGCGGGGTCGGCGAGAAGAAGCTGGCGACCTACGGGGAGGGCGTGCTCGGCGTGCTGGCCGCTCTCGCCGCCGGCCCGGACGGGGACCGGGCCGTGGCGGGGGACCAGGCTCCGGCGGGCGGCGCCACCGCGCGGGACGACGACTGGCCGGAGCCGGAGGGCGAGCCGGGGCCGGAGCCGGACGACTGGATATAGAGGCGGCAGAGGTTCTTGCCGCGCCCCTGCCGCACGCCTGGCCGTTCCCCCTCGTCCCGCTCGGCCCGTCCCTGTCCGGTCCGTTCCCGCGCGGTCTGCCGGCTCAGCCCAGTGCCGTCAGCCCCGGGGTGAAGGTGATCAGCAGCGGGATCAGCGGCACCAGCGCGGCGGCCGTCGTGGTCAGCGCCCGGCGCCGCCGGTCCAGCCGGGGCGGTGGCTGGAGGAGACGGTCGACGCGTTCGCCGAGCAGACGGCGGCTGGAGGCGCAGGACAGCACACCCCGGTGCTGGTTCAGCTCGATCAGCGCCAGGGCCGTGGTCAGATGGCCGCAGCGGCGGGACGCGGTGTCGTCGGCGGCCAGTTCGACCAGGCGGTGGGTCTGGTCGCAGAAGTGGGCGAAGACCGGGACACGGGGGAAGCCGGTGGCCAGCGCGGTGGACAGGTGGAGCAGCCAGTCGTGGTGGGCGCGGGCGTGGTCGCGCTCATGGGTGAGGACGGCGTCCAGCTGGAGATCGGTGAGCCGCCGGAGGGCGCCGGTCGTGACGATCAGCTGGGGCGGATGGCCAGGCAGCCACCAGGCGTCGGGATACTCGTCCTCCAGCACCAGCAAGGCCCCGCGGCGGACGGGCAGCCCGGCGGGCAGCTCGGGGGCCCGCTCCCGCAGGTGCGCCCGCTTCAGACCGCGGCCCCGGCGCGCCTCGACCGCCTCGCGGGCCAGCATCGCGGTCGTCCACGCGGCTCCGCAGGCCAGCAGCAGGGTGAGCGCGGCGGCCCAGGGGGCCGTGGCGGACAGGTCGTAGGCGGCGGTCACGGCGGGCGGCGCGGGGGCGAAGACCTGGTCGCGGACGGTCTGGAAGACGGCGGCGGCACCCAGCACCAGTGCGGCCAGGCAGCACAGCAGGACGGTCGCGACCAGGCACTGCCACACCCACAGGGCGACGACCGGTTCCCGCTCGGGCCAGACGGCCGCGGTGAGCGCACGGGGCGCCGGCACGGCCGCCGAGAAGGCGACGACGCTCAGCAGGAGCAGGCAGAAGGTCATGCCGGGAACTCCGGTTCCAGGTCGAGCGCGACGGAGGACGGACAGCGGTCTGCGGGTGCCGCCCGCCGCTCAGTATGACGGCGACGGGCGGCCGGAGTCAGGTGCCCGGCACGGGGAGAATCGCGCTCACCGCGCGACCACCCGCCCCGTCACCTCGCCCAGACCGACCCGGGTGCCGCCCGCTCCCGGGGCCCAGGCGGACAGGGTCACCACGTCCCCGTCCTCCAGGAACGTGCGCTTGCCGTCGGGGAGCTCCAGCGGGTCGCGCCCGTTCCAGGTCAGCTCCAGCAGGGAGCCGCGCTGGTCCGGGTCCGGTCCGCTCACCGTGCCGGAGGCGTACAGGTCGCCGGTGCGCAGGGACGCGCCGTTGACCGTGAGATGGGCGAGCTGCTGGGCGGCGGTCCAGTACATGGCGGAGAAGGGAGGACCGGAGACGGCGTGACCGTTGATCTCGACGCCGATGCGCAGGTCGTAGCCGCCGGGCTCGGTGCCGGGGGCGGAGTCGTCGAGGTAGGGGAGCAGGGGGTGCGTGCGTGCCGGGGGCGCGGTCCGTGCCTCGTCGAGCGCCTCCAGGGGCGTGATCCAGGCGGAGACGGAGGTGGCGAAGGACTTGCCGAGGAACGGGCCGAGGGGGACGTACTCCCAGGCCTGGATGTCGCGGGCCGACCAGTCGTTGAGGAGGCACAGGCCGAAGACATGCTCCCGGAAGTCGGCCAGCGGGACCGGGGTGCCCGGACGCGACGGCGCCCCGACCACGAAGCCGACCTCGGCCTCGATGTCCAGGCGGACGGACGGGCCGAACACCGGCGCCGGGTCGGCGGGACCCTTGCGCTGGCCCGACGGCCGCACGACGTCCGTGCCGGACACCACGACCGTGCCCGCGCGGCCGTGGTAACCGATCGGCAGATGCTTCCAGTTGGGGGTGAGGGAGTCGGCGGCGTCCGGGCGGAAGATCCGGCCGACGTTCCGGGCGTGGTGCTCGGAGGAGTAGAAGTCGACGTAGTCGGCGACCTCGAAGGGCAGGTGCAGGGCCACCGAGGACAGGGGGTGGAAGAAGGGCTCGATCGTCTCCCGGTGGGACGGCACGGTGAGCCAGGCCGTCAGCGCGCGGCGTACGTCCGACCAGGTGGTACGGCCCGCGGCGAGGAGCGGGTTCAGGGACGGCCGGGCGAGCAGGGAGGCGTACGGCGAGCCGAGTGCGCGGGCGGCCGCGCCGGCGTCCAGGACACGGTCCCCGAGCCGCACACCCACCCTCCTCCCGGCACCCGGTCCGGCCGGACCGGCGGGCCCGTCGGCTCCGGCGGGGGAGAACACGCCGTAGGGCAGGTTGTGCGGGCCGAAGGGGTCGCCCTCGGGGACGTCGAACGGGGGCATGGATACCGCCTCGCTTTCGTGCACATCGGGTGCGCGTCGGGTGCGCGCCGGTCACGGGAGGTGCGCCGTGCGTGCCACGGGTCGCCGCACAGGTTACGGGTGGGCTGCCTGTCCGGGCAGTGCCTAAAGAGTTTGCAATGTCCGCTTTGGGGTTGTCGGAGGCTTACATTCCGGCTTAGCGTCCTTTGGGGGACGCGGACGGGGTGGGTCCGCTCCGTAAGGGGGACACGTGGGGGGACCCGTGGCCAGGGGCACCGCCGGCATGCCGTTCGCGGCGGACCGTGAGGTGCCGGGCCTGATCGTCAAGTTCGGTGACTACCCGCTGCATCACGGGGGCGTCGGCGCGATCCGGAGCCTGGGCCGGCTCGGCGTCCCCATGTACGCGATCACCGAGGACCGTTACACACCGGCGGCCGTCTCCCGCTATCTGCGGCGGGCGTTCGTCTGGCCGACGTCCGGCACGGAGGACCCGTCCCGCCTGATCGAGGGGCTCCTGCGCATCGGCCGCCGTATCGGCCGCCCCGCCGTCCTCGTCCCCACCGACGAGGAGGCCGCCGTCCTGATCGCCGAGCACCAGGAGGCGCTGGAGGACCGCTTCCTGTTCCCGCGCGTCGAAGCGGCGCTCCCGCGCCGTCTGGCCAGCAAACAGGGGCTGCACGAACTGTGCGCGGAACACGGGGTGCCCAGTCCCGCGGCGGCCTTCCCGCAGTCGTACGACGACATCGCGGTCTTCGCGGAGAAGGCGCGCTTCCCGGTGGTGGCGAAGAACCGGGAGGCGTTCGTACGGCGCGCGCGGCCCGCCGTCAACGGCACCACCAGGATCGCCACCCGGGAGGGTCTGCTCGCCCGGGCCCGTGCCTGGGGCGAGCGGCCCGGTGTGATCCTCCAGGAGTACCTGCCGAGGGAGGAGGCCGAGGACTGGATCGTGCACGCCTACGTCGGCCGGGACTCCGTGCCCCTCGCCCTGTTCACCGGCGTCAAGGTGCGCTCCTGGCCGCCGCACGCGGGGATGACGGCGAACGCGTACGTCGTCGACAACCCGGAACTCGCCGACCTGGCCGCTCGTTTCGTCAAACAGATCGGCTTCACCGGCATCGCCGACCTCGACCTGCGTTTCGACCGCCGCGACGGCCGCTACAAACTGCTCGACTTCAACCCGCGCATGGGCGCCCAGTTCCGGCTGTTCGAGAACGAGTCGGGGGTGGACGTGGTCCGCGCCATGCACCTCGATCTGACCGGCCGCGCCGTCCCGGCCGGTGAACAGCGGACCGGTCGGCGGTACATCGTGGAGAACATCGACCTGCCCGCCCTCCTGGCCTACCGCCGCAGCGGCTACACGACACCGCACGCCCCAATCCGGCCGAGCGGGACGGAACTGGCCTGGCTCGCGGGTGACGACCCCCTGCCGTTCCTCACGATGCTCGCGCGCTTCGTCCGGCCGGGCGTGAAGCATCTCCACCAGTTGTGGCGGGCCGGCCGCCACGACGGCGGCACCGGCGCGAGGTAGGCGACGCACGGCACCCGACACACGGCACCCGACGCGCGGTGCGCCGTACGGGGTACGCGCCACGGAGGCGGGCAGCACGAAGCAGGCAGCACGAAGCAGGCGGCGCCGGGTACGGCGACGCCGGGCAAGGCAGCGCGAAACAGGCAAGTCGTCCTGGGGAGGGACTTCGTGATCCAACCGGTAGCAGTCATCGGCGCCGGCCCCTTCGGCCTTTCGACCGCCGCGCATCTCACCGCGCGCGGCATCCCGGTACGCGTCTTCGGCGAGCCCATGGTCAGCTGGCGCGACCAGATGCCGGCGGGCATGATCCTCAAGTCCACCCCGGCCGCCTCGAGCATCGACGCCCCGCAGCCCGGCCATACCCTCGCCGACTACTGCGACGCGGCGGGGACGTCCCGTCTGGTGACGGACGAGGACCTCATCCCCGTGGAAACGTTCACCGCTTACGGCGAGTGGTTCCAGCGGCAGTTGCTGCCCGGACTCGAACGGGTGCGGGTGGTGTCTGCGGACCGCCGCGAGGGCGGCGGCTTCGACCTCAAACTGGACTCGGGAGAGTCGT
Source organism: Streptomyces sp. NPDC047000 (assembly GCF_040644295.1). NCBI lineage: Bacteria > Bacillati > Actinomycetota > Actinomycetes > Kitasatosporales > Streptomycetaceae > Streptomyces > Streptomyces sp. NPDC047000. The sequence continues at coordinate 13,560 of NZ_JBEYWE010000044.1, read as the reverse complement.
TCACGGCGCGTGCGGTGGTGGTGGCCACCGGTCTGTCGGGCCTCGCGTACCTCCCACCGGAGCTGGCCGTCGCCGGGGCGGGCGGACCCGCCCCCACCGGACCCGTCTCGCACAGCTCCCAGCACCACGACCTGACCCGGTTCGCGGGCCGGGACCTGGTCGTCGTCGGCGCGGGCCAGTCCGCGCTGGAGACCGCGGCTCTGGCCGCCGAGGCGGGCGCCCAGGTCACCGTCGTCTCCCGCGGCCGCGACAAGGTCGCCTTCGGCGCAGCGCCGTGGGACCAGCCCCGGCTGCGCCCCGAGTCGCCCTTCGGCCGTGCCTGGTCCCTGTGGGCGTTCAGCCACTACCCGCACCCCTACCGGTACCTGCCCGCGCATCTGCGCCACTACCTGGTCCGCCGCGTCCTGGGCCCGCTCGGCGCGTGGTGGCTGCGCGACCGCTTCGAGGACAAGGTGACGGTGCGGGAGGTCGAGCGGATCACCGGTACGGACGCCCCGGACGGCAGCCCGCGGCTCACCGTCCGCACCCTCGACGGCCGTACCCGCGAGCTCCCCGCCGACCATGTCATCGCCGCGACCGGCTACCGCGTCGACACGGCGGCGATGGACTTCCTCGGCGACGGACTGCGCACCGAGGTGGCCGTCAGCCGCGGCACCCCGAAACTCGGCGCGGGATACGTCTCCTCGGTCCCCGGCCTCTACTTCACCGGCCTGCCCGCCGCCGCCTCCTACGGTCCGGTGATGCGCTTCGTGTGCGGCACGGAGTTCGCCTCCCCGCGGCTCGCCGAGCACCTCGCGATGGCGCACCCCTGACCGGCGGTCCGGCACGTCGTGAAGATCACATGAAGTATGTGTGCGACCGAAGCGGCTGCGGCGGAAGGGGAGTTGACATGGGCGGCAGTGCGTGGCGGCGAGGTGCGGCCCTGCTCCGCCGTGCCCCGCGTGTCCGATCGGCGCGTCCGGCGATCCGTATTCTCTGATCATGCCCGCAACCGTCGCGCCTGCCGACCGCCCCGTTTACTCCCTCATCGCCACCGACCTGGACGGGACACTGCTGCGCGGAGACGACACCCTCTCCGACCGGACGCTCGCCGCGCTCGCGCGGGTGACGGCGGCCGGCGCGCGGCACCTGGTGGTGACGGGCCGCCCGGCGCCCAGGGTGCGTCCGCTCCTGGAGGACCTGGGCGGCGCGGGGTTCGCGGTGTGCGCCCAGGGCGCGCAGCTGTACGACGCCGCCACCGACCGGCTGCTGTGGTCCGTCACCCTGGACCGCGAACTGGCCGAGACCGCGCTCGGCAAGATCGAGGCCGAGGTGGGGGAGCTGTACGCGGCCGTCGACCAGGACGGCGTGGACGGGCTCACGCTGACAGAGCCCGGCTATCTGATGCCGCACCCGACCCTGCCGGCGGTGCGGGTACGGCATCGCGACGACCTCTGGTGCGAGCCCATCAGCAAGGTCCTGCTGCGTCATCCCACGCTGTCCGACGACGAGTTGGCGGCGACGGCGCGCGGAGTGATCGGTTCGCTGGCCACCGTCACCATGTCGGGCCCGGGCACCGTGGAGCTCCAGCCGTGCGGCATCACCAAGGCGACGGGCCTGGCCCTGGCCGCCGAACACCTCGGTGTGCGCCCCGCCGACACCATCGCCTTCGGTGACATGCCCAACGACATCCCGATGTTCGACTGGGCGGCCCACGGCGTCGCCATGGCCAACGCGCACCCCGAACTCAAGGCGGTGGCCGACGAGATCACCCTGTCCAACGAGGACGACGGCATCGCAGCGGTCCTGGACCGCCTCTTCCCCCAGGGGCCGGCGGTCCGGTTCGGGAACGAGGCCCCGCAAGGGGCCGGTTCCTGAGGGGCCGGCCCGGCGGGGGCTAATACGCTCCGTTGACGTTGTCGATCGACCCGTAGCGCGCCGCGGCGTAATTGCACGCCGCGGTGATGTTGGCCACCGGATCGAACGGGCTGTAGGACGTTCCCGCCACGTGGTAGGCGAGGAAGGTCGGGTCGATCACCTGGAGCAGCCCCTTGGACGGAGTCCCCTTGGCCGCGTTGGAGTCCCAGTTGTTGACGGCGCCGGGGTTGCCGGAGGACTCGCGCATGACGTTGCGGTAGATGCCGTTGTAGGTACCGGGAATGCCCTTCTGCGCCATGATCGCGAGGGACTGGCGGATCCAGCCGTCGAGGTTGTTCGGGTACCCGGCGAGAGCGGTGGACGAGGTGGCCGGCGTGGCGGGGGCCGCGGACGCGCTGGTCGCGCCGACGAGCGGCAGCGCCAGGACGGCGGCGCCGGTCACGGCGACGGCGAGCGTGCGCAGGAGGCCGGAGGAGCGGGGGGCGCGGGACGCGCTGAGGGCATGGCGGAGCTGGCCCGGTGCAGACATGACACATTCCTCTCCGTCGCCTGCGAGGTGAGCTGTCGGGTTCGGGCGGGAGCTGCCCGGCCGGGCCGCCCTGCGGCGGCGCGACTTCACCCCGAGCCGGCCCGGCGCGCTGTCCGGTACGGCGTTCTACCTGGGTCCCCCGCTCCTGCCATGGCGAGTGGGTGGGTGGTCGGTCGGGCGGCGGCAGGATTCGGCGTTCCGCTCGACTGGCCGGGAACGTATGCGAGAGCACATGTCCGGAACAAGTCGCGGAGAGGGGTATCGCGCAGTTTGACCTTGGTCGGAGCGATATGGGCCGCTTGATCCTTTGCGTCCGCCATGCATCAACTGGGCGGCAGGGGAAAGAGGGTGTGGGGAGCGTCGGCGCGCGGTGGGCCGGACGCGCCGGGAGTGCCGAGTGAGGCAACTCACGGTTTCGAGCGAGAGTGACGAAAAGGGCAATTAGCTCAGATGTGATCAGTTCGGACGTATTTCGACGGCCGACTCCGAATGGAACCTCGCGGGCGGTGCGCGTCGTTGTTCTGGTGATGGTGTGCGATCGCCCGATTCGCGGCAGACGGCAATAATTCCTCTTAAGTCAATCAATGTCCGTTCTTATTGTTTGATCAAATGCATAACGGTCGTGATCCAATAGCGCCCGTCCTGTGACGGTGGGCGCTATCGGTGATCGAAAGCTGACCGGATACGCTGACTTGAGTGATGGCAGCGACCTATCGACAAACCGCGTAAGCGCCGGTAGACGCCAGCAGACAGGAGATCCCCCGTGACCGTCGTCGGGCCGTTCGGGCTGAGCGTGCGGGACCAGGCTCTGGAAGCCGATGTCCAGGCCGGATTGGCGGCTGTCGAGGAAGGGCTGCTCGAGGCCACCAAGAGCGAGGTCCCCTTCATCACACAGGCGGCGCAGCATCTGGTACGGGCGGGCGGCAAACGGTTCCGGCCCCTGCTGGTGATGCTCGCGGCGCGCTTCGGCGACCCGTACGCGCCGGGAGTGGTGCCGTCGGCCGTGGTCGTGGAACTCACCCACCTGGCCACCCTGTACCACGACGACGTCATGGACGAGGCCGCGGTGCGCCGCGGTGTGCCCAGCGCCAACGCCCGCTGGGGCAACTCGGTGGCCGTCCTGACCGGGGACTTCCTGTTCGCCCGCGCCTCGCACATCCTGGCCGACCTCGGCCCGGAGGCGGTGCGGGTGCAGGCGGAGGCGTTCGAGCGGCTGGTCACCGGGCAGATCCTGGAGACGGCGGGCCCGGCCGACGGCCGTGATCCGGTCGAGCACTATCTGGACGTGCTGGCCGGCAAGACGGGTTCACTGGTCGCGGTGTCGTGCCGTTTCGGCGCCATGATGTCCGGCGCCGACGAGACGGTCGTCGACGTGCTCACCCAGTACGGCGAGCGGCTCGGCGTCGCCTTCCAGCTCGCCGACGACGTCCTCGACATCGCCTCCGACTCGCACGAGTCGGGCAAGACCCCGGGCACCGACCTGCGCGAGGGCATTCCGACCATGCCGGTGCTGCGGCTGCGGGAGATGGCGGCGCGGGACGGCAGGGCGGAGGACATCGCGCTGCGCGAGCTGCTCGACTCCGACCTCGGCGACGACGCCCGCCACGCGGAGGCGCTGACGGCGCTGCGGGCGCACCCCGCGCTCCAGCAGGCCCGCCGCGACACCGTGCGGTACGCCCAGGACGCCCGCGCGGCACTGGCCCCGCTGCGGGACTGCGACGCGAAGGCGGCCCTGGTGGAGCTGTGTGACGCGGTCGTGCACCGGGCCGGCTGAGCCCCGGCGGCACGCGCCCCGCCGTAGCCGCCGCGCGTCAGCTGCTCCGGTGTGTCCGCCGCGCGTCAGCTGCTCCGCGGTGTCCGCCGTGCCGCATCGGCTCCGCCGCTTCCGCCGTGCCGCGTCGGCTCGCCGTATGTGACCCGCATCACGCCGGTGGGCTGAGCCTCGCCCCCGGGGCGCGCCGTACTCATGCCCGGGACCCGGTGCAGGGGACGCCGGGCGAGATGCGGGGAGCACGCACCATCATGGGCATCAGCGCAACGCGTACCACGCGCCGCACGACCTTGATCGCCACCGGCGCCGCCCTGGTCGCGGCCGCGGGCGTGGCCGCCGGGTCGATCCCGGCGGTCGCCGCCACCGCGACCGCCACGGGCACCGCCGCCACCACGACCGTCCTGGCCACCGCCCTGCGCGGCGCCGCCGAGGTGCCCGTCGCGGGCGGCCCGGCCACCGGGGACGCGCACGGCACGGCACTGGAGTTCATCAAGGTCGAGGGCGACAAGGTGTCCGTCGCCGTCACCTGGCACGGCACCGGCAGGCCGACCGCGCTCCACCTCCACCAGGGTGCCAAGGGCGTGAACGGCGATGTCGTCGTCGACCTGACCGAGGCGCTCAGGCACGCCGGACACCACAGCGCCACCGGCACCGTCGAGGTCGACGACCCGGCCGTGCTGACCGCGCTCACGAACGACCCCGGCTCCTTCTACGCCAACCTGCACACCAGGAAGTTCCCCGGGGGAGCCGTCCGCGGGCAGCTCCACAAGGTCACCGCCGACGTCGACTTCCGCCACGCGCTGCGCGGCGTCCGGGCGTCCGTCGTCGAGGGCGAGCAGATCTACGAGTGCAAGGCGGACACCACCGGCGGACACGCCTTCGCCCAGCGCGACGTCAGCGCCCGTCTCCAGCACGGCATCCGGCACTCCTTCGTGGCTCCGAACTCGGGTACCCCGCAGTGGGTCGCGCCCGACGGCAGCGCGGTCACCGGTGCCGTCCTGACCAAGACCCCGAACGGCGACGGCAACATCCCCGAACTCGACCTCAGGGCCACGCAGTCCGGCGCGGGCCGTGGCCTGCTCGCCGGCACGGTGGAGGTACTGCGCCTGAACACGGCGGGCGGTACGGCCCCGGCCGGTTCCTGCACGCCCGGCGACATCGTCTCGGTGCCGTACCACGCGGACTACGTCTTCGTGCAGGGCTGACCCGTCCTCGGACGTCGGCGCAGGCACGGCGGCACCTTCCCACCAGGCCCCTGACGGGTGGTCCGGCCCCCGACACGGCCGGTCCCCCGACGGGAGGTCCGGGCCCGACCCCTACGGGTCGGGAGGAGGTGCCGCCGTCGTGTGTCATACCGCAGTCGTACGCGGAGTTGAGCCCGCGGTCTGACGATTTCACCCGGCCGATTTGGTGAGATGGACACCACGGAGAACACCACTCCTCACCGGTTCGGGTGAGAACGGCGGCTCGTGGTGGACAGGTACGCAGGGTCGGGAGCCGCCGCCCACGACGGAGGTAGGGCACACATGGCACCGTACGGATCCGACGACAACAGGGACATCGCAGCGGACACCGCAGCGGGCATCGCGGAGGCCGACGACACGCGCGGCGCAGGCCGTAAGGCCGCCCGGTATGCCGTCCCGGTCGCGGTGGTGGGGGTGGCCGCGGTGACCATCGGCCTGGTGCCGGCGCTCGCCGACTCCGGTGACCCCAGCCTGCCGAAGATCACCGCGCAGCAACTCATCGACAGGATGGCCACGTCGGACGTCGAGCAGCTGTCCGGCACCGTGAAGATCACCACTGATCTGGGCCTGCCCGACCTCGGCGGTCTCGTCGGCAGCCTCGCCTCGGCGGCCGGGCAGCAGGGCGGCGGCGCGTCCGCCGACCCGAGCTCCAAACTGATGGAACTGGCGTCCGGCACGCACACCCTGCGGGTCGCGACGGACGGCCCCGACCGGCAGAAGCTCTCGCTGACGGAGGGCGCCGCCGAGTACACCGTCATCCACAACGGCACGGACGTCTGGGGCTACGACAGCGCCTCCCACCAGGTCTACCACGGCACCGCACCCAAGAACGCGCAGTCCCGTGAGCGGCCCGCCACCCCGGGGGACTTCGCCGACGAGGCCCTGAAGGCGGTCGACGACACGACCTCGGTCACGGTCGACGGCACCGCGCAGGTCGCCGGCCGGGACGCGTACAAGCTGGTGATCAAGCCGAAGCAGTCCGGTACGACCGTCGGCGCGATCAGCATCGCGGTGGACTCGAAGACCTGGATGCCCCTGAAGTTCACGCTGACCCCGGCGAGCGGGGGCGCGGCGGTGGTCGACGCCGGCTTCACCAAGGTGTCCTTCGCCAAGCCGTCCGCGGCCACCTTCGACTTCACGCCGCCCAAGGGCGCGAAGGTCACCCAGGAGGGTTCGGAGACGGCCGCCACGCCCCGCAAGGACGCCCCGAAGTCGGCGGACGGGCTCCTCGAGGGCCTCGGCGAGCAGCCCGGTGGCGGCATGAGCGGCACCGGCGGCCTCCTGGGCGGGGCCTCGGGCGACGGGTACAAGGTCCTCGGCAAGGGCTGGAACGCCATCGCGGTCCTCGGCTCGGACAGCACCGGCACCAGCGGCAAGAGCAGCGGCAAGAGCAGCGGTGGCCAGGCCGCCGGCGGCGACCTCGGTGGCATCCTCGGCTCGTTCGGCGACAAGGTGACCGGCACGTTCGGCTCGGGCACGGTCTTCTCGACCCGCCTGGTCAACGCGCTCGTCACGGACGACGGCACGATGTACGTCGGCGCCGTCACCAAGGGCGCCCTGGTGAAGGCGGCCGACGCCGGCTGACCCGCCCACGCCCCCTACGGGCACGCCCGGGAGGGCGGCACGGGACATCACCGCACGACGACGGCCGCGCGGACCACGGCTCTGCGAGGCGGCGGCCGCGCGGCCGCCGCCTCGCCTACGGGGGTGACCCCGGCGGAGTGACCGCGCGCAGCCCCGCCCGGACCTCCGCGGCCCGTGCCACCCGGAGCAGCAGGGACTCCCGCCCGTGTGCCGCCACGAGCTGGAGTCCCACCGGGCAGCCGTCGGCCCCGAACCCGGCGGGAATGCTGAGCGCCGGATGGCCGCTCAGGTTGAACGCCCAGGTGAGCGCGGTGGAGTAGTGAGCACCCGGGCCCTCGTGGCCGTGCGGGGCGTTCGGGGTCACCGGCGTCAGGAGCAGGTCCGCGCCGGTGAAGAGGACGGCGAGCCGTTCGTCGTTCCCGGCGCGGAGCAGGCGGACCGGGACCCGGTCGGCCCCGGGGGCGCCGCGCAGGGCGAGCCAGGCAGGCGCCGGATCGTGCAGGCGCAGGGAATCACCGGGCTGCGGTCGGCCAGGCGGCACCACGCGCTCGTCCGCGAGCGGCGGCGCCGGGCCCTCGTCCGCGAGCCGTACGGCATCCGCTTCCGTGAGCCGTACGACACCCGCCTCCGCGAGTCGCAGCGCGGCCGTGTGGGCGACGGCCGTCTGTTCCGCGTCCGGCTCGGCGAAGCCCAGGCCGGGCGACCAGACGGCGCGCACGGGCGGCTCGCCCGATCCGGCGTCCGCCGGTTCCGGCCGGCCCGACACCACCCGCCAGTACGCCGCCGCGTCCGCCGCGTGGCGGGCCAGCACCCCGGCCGCCGCGAGGCCCGTACGGTCCGGGGACGGCAGCCGTCCGTTCGTGGTCTTCAGCCCCACGACCCCGCACCACGCCGCAGGGATCCGTACCGACCCGGCCCCGTCGCTCCCGGTCGCCAGCGGCACCAGCCCCGCCGCGACCGCCGCCGCGGAACCCGCCGACGAACCGCCCGGGGTGCGGTCGGCCCGCCACGGGTTGACGGTACGGCCGCCCGCCCCGAGCCCCCAGGTCTGCCACGCGGTCCCGGGACCGGGCACGGCGGTCGCGCCGACGGGCACGCATCCGGCGTCCAGCAGCGCGCCGACCACCACCGAGCGCAGCGCGCCGCGCCGTCCCTTCACCCCGAGCGGCACCCCGGCCAGCGGCAGCTGCTCGCCCGCCGCGACCCGGGCGTCCACCCCGGCGGCCCGGCGCAGCGCGTCCGCCGCCCACACCTCGGCGAAGGCGTACAGGCCGGGGTCGGCCCGCTCGATCCGGGCGAGGGCGTCCGCGACGGCATCGACGGCTCGGACCCGGCCCGCCCGCACGGCCCGGGCGAGGTCCACGGCCGACGGCAGGGGCCGGACCCCGCTCAGCGGACGCTCCTGCCCGTCGCACCCGTCGCACCCGTCGCTCGTGTCACCCCCGTCAGCCGGGCCAGCGGTTCCGTCTCGCGGGGCTGGCGGCCGGTGAGGTCGCCGAGGCGCCAGTCGGGGACCCAGGGAACGTGATAGACGTCGATCACCGACTCCAGCATCCTGACGCGCTGGGCCAGGGGCCGGGGCAGCCGGCCGGGGGCGTCCGCGACCAGCACCACCGCGTCCAGGTCGAGACCGCGCGGCGCGGCACCGTGCCGGAAGATCTCCAGAACCCGGTTCACGGACTCGAGGCCGCTCGCGTGCGTACGGGCCACCAGCAGGACGGAGGACGGATCGGCGGGGCCCGGCCAGTCCCGCCCGCAGTCGTGACCGCCGTAGACGGCCGCGAGGGTGGTGGCACCGGCGCCCCCGTGGGTGGCCAGCCAGGAGAAGCGCCGCGGCGTGACCGTCCCGAAGCCGGACACGCCGCCGTCCCGGTCGGCGGCCGGCGGCGGTTCCGCGCCGGTCACCGGGCCGCGCAGCCAGATCTCCGGGCCCTGTGGCACACCCGTCTGCATGACCGTTTCCTCTCTGGCGGGGGCTCTGGGACGAGCCTGTGACGTCATGGTGACCCGGAAAGGTGAGCAAGCGGCGAGACTCGACGGTAAGCGTACGAGTCAAACGTGCCCGGACGAACCGGCCTTGAGCCGGTGAGTCCCTGCCGGACGGCTGGTGGAGCACCATGGAACCCGCACGCGCCGTCCGCCGACTCCCCTACGTCACCGAGTGAGGGAACGCATGACTCGACTCAGCCGCGAGAAGAAGCGGGACCAGCGGGAACAGCGCGAGCACCGGCGTGCCGTTCCACCGCCCGTCTCCGCGGCGGCGCCGATAGACGTCCGCGTGTCCGCCCCGGGGAGCAGCACCGGCGGGGGCGGTACGGCCGTCGCGACCATCGGCGGTGTCCCGGTCTCCGCCGGGCCCGGCGAGGAGATCCAGCACACCGTCCTCGACCACCTCCACCGCATCGCCCTCGCCACCGGCCGGCCCGTCGTCGCCCACGTCCACGACGACCGCATCGGTTACGTCATCCCCCTCCAGGTGGGCACCGACGGCGCGAGCAGCTTCGCCGGCGACCCGCTCCGGCTGCCTGTGCCGACGGCGGTGCCGGTGCCGACGGCGGGGGAACGTCTCCGTGCTCCGGGAGACACCGGGTGCGACACGCCCGTGAGGGACGACAAGCCCACGCACGGCCTGCGCCGGCTCCCCGATCCCGCCGCCCACGAGCCGGTGCGGGAGGCCGTACCGACGTTTCCCCTGCACGCCGTCCCGGAGCCGCTGCCGCTCGGCGGTACGACACCCACGTTCCCCCTGCGCGCCGTCACCGAATCCGCCGGGTCCGCTGAGTCCGCAGCACCGGTGCCCGACCCTGCTCCCGGTACCGTCCTCCCGCCGACCGGGGTCTTCGGCCCGCCCCCCGAGATGGACGCTCCGCCCACCCGGCTCACCGGGCCCGAGCGAGAGTCCCGGCCCGGATCCGCCCCCGCTGCCGTCCCCGCCCGCGTGCCCGAGTTCGGCCTCGACCCCGACCTCGACCCCGAACTCCGTCCCGCCCCCGCCCGGGGCTTCGACGCGGTGGCCGAAGCGGTGCTCGGCGACACCCCGCCGGCCGCCCCCGGCGAGCCGCCCGCGCTGCTCGCCGAGCCGGTGTCACGGATCAACGAGGCGGTCAAGGCGGGCCTCATCGACACCGCCGCGGAACTCGCCGGACGCACCATCACCGAGGCCACCGGCACCCTGGGCACGGAGCACCCGGAGGTGCTGCGGCTGCGCGAACTGACCGCCTACATCGCCTACCTCGCCGGGGAACCGGTGCGGTCCTTCCGGCTCTCCGTCGAGCTGGCCCGCATCCACCGCGCCGCTCACGACGCGGAGGGCGCGTACGGCAATGTGCAGAGTGCCGCCACCGCGTGGCGTGCCGTCCGCGACCCGGAGCAGGGGCTGAGTCTCGGTCGTGACCTGATCGGTCTGTGGACCGACCTCGCCGCGGAGGAGGGCCCGGCCGCCGAGGACATCGAGGAACTGGAGTCGGCCCGCGCCCGTATGGGCCGCCTGACGGAGCGTGTCGCCCGCGGCCGGGGCGGGGCCCCGGCCCGCGACTGACACCGGCTCCGGTGGGCAGGACCGTCCGTCACCTGTCCACCGGAGCCGCGGCCGCGCCGGCACCTGTTCCCGCCGCGGTCCCTGCTCCCGTTCCCGCTCCCGTCCCCGGAGCCCGTACCGCCGCCGCCTCCACGAGCCCCCGCTGCCGGCGCGCGACACGGAGCGCGTCCCCGGTCAGCAGCACCAGCGCCAGCCACACCAGGCCGAACCCGGCCCAGCGCTCCGGCGGCATCGCCTCGTGGAAGTACAGGACACCGCACAGGAACTGGAAGACCGGCGCCAGGTACTGCAGCAGCCCCAGCGTCGACAGCGGCACGCGGATCGCCGCGGCCCCGAAGCAGACCAGCGGCAGTGCGGTGACCACGCCGGTCGAGGCGAGCAGGGCCGCGTGGCCCGGGGTGCCGGTGGTGAACGTGGAGTCGCCACGTGCGGTCAGCCACGCCAGATAGCCGAGCGCGGGCAGGAACTGGATCGCGGTCTCGGCGGTCAGCGACTCCAGGCCGCCCAGGTTGACCTTCTTCTTCACCAGCCCGTACGTGGCGAAGGAGAAGGCGAGGCACAGGGAGATCCACGGCGGGTGGCCGTAGCCGACGGTCAGGACCAGCACCGCGGCGAGTCCCACGCCGACCGCCGCCCACTGCACGGGACGCAGCCGTTCCTTGAGGAGCAGGACGCCCATCGCGATGGTGACCAGCGGGTTGATGAAGTAGCCGAGGGACGCCTCGACGACATGGCCGGCGTTCACGGCCCAGATGTACACGCCCCAGTTGACCGTGATGACGGTCGCGGCGACGGCTATCAGTCCCAGCCTGCGCGGCTGCCGCAGCAGCTCCGCCGCCCAGGCCCAGCGCCGTACGAAGAGCAGCGCGGCGGCGACGAAGGCGAGGGACCACACCATGCGGTGGGCGAGGATCTCCACCGACCCGGCGGGTCTGAGCAGCGGCCAGTAGAGGGGGACGAGGCCCCACATGCCGTAGGCCGCGAAGCCGTTCAGCAGTCCCGTCCGCCGCTCGCCCTTCGACGACTCCCCGGCCACCGGCCCCTCCTCCATGCGCCGGGCCCGCACGACCGGGCCCATCCGCTCGAAGGTAACGCCGGGCGCCCCCGCCTGTCATAACCATGTCGTCATACGGTCATGACAGGCGGGGGCGGACCGGGGGCAGGCGGGAGCGCGCGGGGGGACCGGTCAGTTCTTCAGCGCGGCGCGGATCGCGTCCGCCAGGGGCGTGGTCGGGCGTCCGGCCAGCCGGGACAGGTCGCCGGTGGTGACGACCAGCTCGCCCTTCGCGATGGACGCGTCCACACCGACCAGGATCTCCGCGAACGGCTCCGGCATGCCCGCGCCGGTCAGGATGCCCTTCATGACCTCACCGGGGACGGCGTTGTAGGCGATCTCCGAGCCGGTCTGCGCGCTCAGCTCGGCCGCGTACTCGGCGAAGCTCCACGCCTCGTCGCCGCCCAGCTCGTACGCCTTGTTCTCATGGCCCTCGCCGGTCAGCACCGCGACGGCGGCGGCGGCGTAGTCGGCGCGCGAGGCGGAGGAGACACGGCCCTCGCCGGCCGACGACACGACCGCGTGGTGCTCCAGGACCGGGGCGAGGTTCTCGGTGTAGTTCTCGTGGTACCAGCCGTTGCGCAGCAGCGTGTACGGCAGGCCGGAGGCGAGCAGGATCTCCTCGGTGCCGCGGTGGTCGTCGGCGAGCGCGGCCCGCAGGCTCGCGGGTGCGCTGGTGTACGCCAGCAGCGCCACCCCGGCCGCCTTCGCGGCGTCGATGACGGTCCTGTGCTGCTGGACACGGCCCTTGTCGAACTCGTTGCCGGAGACGAGCAGCACCTTGTCGCCGGCCGCGAAGAGGCCGTCGAAGGTCTCCGGGCGGTTGTAGTCCGCGACGGCGATCCTGACGCCGCGTGCCGCGAACCCGGCCCCCCTGGCCTCGTCGCGCACGACGGCGGTGATCTGTCCGGCCGGGACCTTCTCCAGCAGCTGCTCCACGACGTGACGGCCGAGGTGTCCGGTGGCTCCGGTGACGACGATGCTCATGATCTGGGTTCTCCTTGTGGGGTGGCTTCTCCTCCGACTCTAGGGTGAGCGCTAACTGAACGAAAGTACCCACTTTGAAGTAAGGTACAGGGGTGAAGGTAAGTGCCCAGGTCAAGGTCGCGCCCGTCGGTAAGTACGACACCGACGAGGCGCTGTGCCCGTACCGCCGCGTCATCGAACACGTCACCAGCCGCTGGGGCGTCCTGGTGCTGATCGAGCTCCTCGACCGCCCCCACCGCTTCAGCGAGCTGCGCCGGGTGATCGGCGGGGTCAGCGAGAAGATGCTCGCCCAGACCCTCCAGACCCTGGAGCGCGACGGCTTCGTCCACCGCGACGCCAAGCCGGTCATCCCGCCCCGCGTCGACTACTCCCTCACCGACCTCGGCCGTGAGGCCGCCGAGCAGGTGCGGGCGCTCGCCCTGTGGACCAAGGACCGGATGGCCGACGTGGAACAGGCCCGCCGCACCTACGACGAGGCCCGGGACCTCAGGTCCCGGGCCTCGTGACACAGCGGCGCGGCGCTCAGCCGAGGACCGTCCAGGTGTCGCCGCCCGCCAGCAGCCCCGCCAGGTCGCCCTTGCCGCGCTGCTCGATCGCCTTGTCGAGCTGCTCGGCCATCTGCGTGTCGTAGACCGGCCGCTCCACGGACCGGAACACGCCGATCGGGGTCTGGTGCAGCGTGTCCGGGTCGGCCAGCCGCGACAGCGCGAACGCCGTGGTCGGCGACGAGGCGTGCGCGTCATGGACCACGAGCCGCCCCTCGTTCTCCGGCGTCACCGTGACGACCTCCAGATCACCCGTCACGGGGTTGCGCACGACACCGCGCGGCTGTCCTCCGCTCCCGGCATCGCCGGCGCGGGAGCTGTCCCCGCCGCCGAACCGGATGAGCTGTCCGTGCTCGAGGCGGATCAGTGCCTGTTCGGCCTGCTGCTTGTCCTTGAGGGCGTCGAAGGCGCCGTCGTTGAAGATGTTGCAGTTCTGGTAGATCTCGACGAG
>NZ_JBEYWE010000043.1:0-50307 GCF_040644295.1 Streptomyces sp. NPDC047000 | reverse complement strand
GCTCTTCGGTCCGGGACGGCCGTCCCGGACCTGGTCGTCACCTGCCTCCGTCCCGCCGAGGCGGTGGGAGCCCCGGCCTCACCGGGTTCCGGTGACGGGGGCCTTCCGGGCGGGCCCGCTGTCGGCCGGTGCGGGGACGGCATCCGTCGCGGGGGCGGGCTCCGGGGCGGGTTTGCGGCGCAGCAGCGCGATGGCGAGGAGTACCGCCGCCGTGCCGAGCAGAACCGTCCAGGCGAGGGACTCACCGAGGACGGCCGCGCCCAGGACCACGGACACCACGGTCATGAGGTAGATGACGGTCGCGGCGGCCGCGGGACCGTCCTTGGTGATGATCACGGTGTTGAGCAGCACGGCGAAGCCGGTGCACACCACGCCCAGCACGATCAGGGCGACGACGGAGTCGGTACGCCACCGCACGGGGTCGAGGCCGAGGAAGGGCACGGCGGCCAGGGTGAGGACCGCGGCGATGCCCAGTTGCCCGCCCGCCAGCATGAAGACGGGGATCCCCCGGTTGGCGAGGAAGCGGCCGATGTACGCGAAGCTGCTGCCGAAGCTGACGGCGCCGAGCACGAAGCACACGATGCTGCTGGTGGAGGCATGGGTGCCGGGGTTCCAGGGAGCGGCCACGAGCACCACGCCGAGCAGCCCGACGGCCATGCCCCACATCCGGGCGGCACCGAGCCGCTTCTCCGTGCCGAGGAGGACGGCCGCGCCCAGGGTCCAGACGGGGCCGGTGCCGCTGACGATGCCGGCGACGTTGCTGGAGCCGTCGATCTCGCCCTGGGCGAACAGCAGCCAGGGAACGGTGTTGCCGAGCAGCGCGGCGACGGCCAGATGCCCGAGCACCCGCCTGTCCCGCGGCAGACGCTGTCCCCTGCCCAGGCCGATGGCCAGCAGCACGGCCGCGCCGAGGACGAGCCGTACGAACACCATCTCCACGGGCGAGAAGCCCCGCCCGGAGATCTTGATCCAGAGGAAGACCGAACCCCACAGCAGGCTCAGGCCGGACAGTCGCAGCAGCGCGCCCGATTTCATGACGGACCCTCGCATTCATGGAAGACAGCGGAGGACAGGGGGAGGACGGAAGAGGCGTTCAACCGCTTCAAGAGCGTCGCCCGCGCCGTCGCCGGCGTCCAGCAAATGATTTTTCCGATGAATGTGAAGGCCGGCTGAAACATGGGATACATCAACCGGCACGCCGTATCGCCTTAGCGTTTACGCCTCACAAGCCATATTGATCTTCGATTCAGTGATACGGGCTGCCTCTGCCAGCGCCTCCAGCACGGCCTCGATCTGCGGGACCCCGCCGCTGCCGCTGCGCACCGCGGCGAACACGGTCCGCCCGGGAGCGTCGTCGAACCGCCGCAGCACGACACCCGGCTGCGACGCCCTGCGGGCCAGGCGCGGCACCAGGCAGATGCCCAGGCCCTGACGGACCGCCGCGAAGGTGGCGTCCCAGTCTCCGATGACGTGGGTGGCCCGTGGCGTGAAACCGGCGGCCGCGCAGGCGGCGAGGGGAATTTCCTGGCACATGCCGACCGTGGCGAAGATCCATGCCTCCCCGGCGAGGTCCCCGAGTCTCAGCGAGGGCACCCGGGCCAGCCGGTGTTCCGCGGGCAGCGCCACGTCGAACACCTCCGTCATGAGGGGATGCTTGTCGAAGCGCGCGTCGCGGACCGGCGCGGTGGGTGACTCCACGGCGACGACCACGTCCGTGCGGCCCTGCTGGAGCATCTCGAAGCTGGCGGGCGGGTCCACCTCCGCGAGCGTCGTGCGCATCCCCGGCAGCCGCCGGCTGAGGATGCCTGCGGCCGGCAGGATGAGCGGCGCGAGGGTGGTGCCGAACCCGGACACGGACACCTCGCCCCGCTCGCCGTCACGGTGTTCGGCGACGGCTCGGTGCAGCCGGTCGATGCTCGCGAAGATCTCCTCGGCGTGCCGGAGCACCACCTTCGCCGCTCCGGTCAACCGCAGCCGGCGTCCGGCGGGTTCGGTGAGCGGCACCCCGAGCTCTCTGGCGAGTCCGGCCAGTTGCTGCGAGACGGCCGAAGGGGTGAGGTGCAGCGCGGCCGCGACCGCGCTGACCGTACCGAGCCGGTCCAGTTCCAGCAGCACCCGCAGCTTGCGCAGATCCAGGTCGGTTCCGTACGGCTTGGCTCGCGCAGTACCCGTCTCAGTTCCCATACGTGACGCAACGTCAGCGGAGCCGTTCGTGTTCCAGGTCGATCACCTCCTCGGCCAGCAGCTCGAACGCGGCCAGATCGGCGTCGGCCTGTGCGGAGGTGCGCACCTGCGCGGGGAAGGTGGGATCGAGCACGACCGTGTCGGCACCCAGCCGGTCGAGCAGCGCGAGGTCGTCGCGGATCTGGTCGAGACTCCCCTCGCCGAGCACCCGTGCGCCCGCCAGCGGCCGGGGGGTCACTCTCAGCTTGATCCGCGGGGCGAGCGCGGGAACGGGGCGGTGCAGCCGCTTGGCCGTGTCGCGCAGCGCGGGCAGCCCGGCGTGCACCAGCCAGTCGGCAGTGACCGAGGTGGGATGCCAGGCGTCGCCGTGGCGCACCGCCCGCCGCAGGGCGCCCGGGCTGTGCCCGCCGATCCAGACCGGGGGGCCGGACGGCCGCACCGGTCGCGGTCCGGTGTGCACGGGGCCGAACCTGACGAACTCGCCGTCGTGGGCGATCACGTCCCGCGTCCAGAACGCCTTCATCACCCGCAGGTACTCGTCACTGCGGGCACCCCGGCGGGCGTACGGCACGCCGACCGCGGCGAACTCACCGGGCGCCCAGCCCGCGGCGGCCCCGAAGACGAACCGGCCGCCGCTGATCCGGTCGATGCCCGCCACCTGCCGCGCCACCAGCAGAGGGTGCCGGTACGGCAGGACGGTCACCGTCGTGCCGAGGCGCGCACGGTCCGTGACGCCCGCCAGCCAGGCGAGCACGGTGAACGGGTCGTAGAACGGGGCGGGGAACAGGTGCTGGACATCCGGTGTGAGCGCCACGTGGTCGGACACCATGAGCTGGTGATATCCCAGGCCCTCCAGCCGCCGGGCCCACTGCAGCATGCTCGCGGGCGTGGTCGCCGGGCCGTAGTTGGGCAGGTTCGCTCCGAACTTCATGCGGGTCTCCGTTCTCGGTCGGACTCCGGACACGGGCGTGCGTCCGGGGCCGCTCGGGGCAGGCCGGTCGTGCGCCGGCCGGACAGATGCAGGACGCAGGCCGCCGCGGCGACGGTGGCGGCCAGCGGCGGCAGGGCACCCGGCGCGATCCCCGCGGACAGCACGGCCCCACCGAGCGCGGTGCCGACCGACCCGCCCAGGTAGGTGGCCGAGCTGTTCAGCGCGAGGACGGCCGCGCCGCCGGACGGTCTGAGCCCCAGCAGGAGATGCTGCTGCGGCACCACGAAGGCCCAGCCGGCGGCGCCCCACAGCACCAGCAGGGCGAGAACGGCCGTACCGCTGACCAGGGACAGCGGGGCCAGGCACACCGCCAGGGCGGCGAGCAGCAGCGCGGCCTGGGCGCGCGGCCGTCCGGTGCGGTCCAGCAGGGGCCCGACGAGAAAGCTGCCCGTGACTCCGCCCGCGCCCCACAGCCACAGTGCTGTCCGGTGCGCGGTGAGACCGGCCCCGTCCAGCACCGGCAGCAGGTAGGTGTAGAGGCCGAGGCTGGCCACGGTCTGCAGAAACGTGGCCCCCACCACGGTCCCGACCCGGCGGTCCCCCAGCTGTGCCAGGCGTTCGCGCAGCCCGGGCATCGCGGCGCCGTGCACCTCGGGCAGCAGCGTCAGACAGCCGACGAGGGCCGCGGCGCCGATCGCCGTCACCAGCCACAGCGCCGCCCGCCAGTCGGCCCGGCCTGCCAGCCACAGTCCGGCAGGCACCCCTGCCACCGTGCCCGAGCTCAGGCCGCCGAGGACCACGGTCAGCGCCAGGCCCCGGCGCCGGGGGCCGCCCAGCGCCGCGGCGGCGGCCGCCGCGACCGGTACGAACACCCCGGCTGCCACCCCGGCCAGAGCACGCGTCGCCATCAGCACGGACAGCGACGGCGCCATCGCGCTCGCCCCGTTGCCCAGGCAGAAGAGGCCGAGAGCCCCGACCAGCACCTGGCGCACGCTCCACCGCGCGAGCGCCGCGCCCGCCAGGGGCGCGAGGAGCGCGTAGCAGAGCATGAAGACCGTCACGAGCTGTCCCGTCACGGAGGCCGGCTCGTGCAGGTCCGCGCCGATCGCGGGCAGCAGTCCCGCCGTCACATAGGCGTCGGTCCCCACAGCCAGCGCCCCGACGGCGAGCAGCAGCACGCGCAGCACGATGTCTCCCCCTTCGTCCGGCTCCCGGTGGCTCAAGCCTCACGCGGGGACCGGCACCGAGGGGCACCGGGGCCGCCCGCCGGTACGGGTTCCCGCACTCCCGGTCCCCGCGGACGGCCGCACGCCGGGCACGGCCCCCTAACGTCGGCGTCCCGACGCGGCCGCGGCCCGTCGCGTCCCGACGCGGCCGCGGCCCGTCGGGCGGCCGGCCGTACCGAGGCAACGCGACGGAAGGATGAGCCGTGCAGGACCTAGAGATCGTCGATTCCTGGTTCCCCGCCGATCTGCTCCCGCCCGCCCACTGGGAACGGCACTACCCGCCGCGCGGACTGCCGCCGCAGGGCCTGGTGACACGGTTCGCGCCCAGCCCCACCGGCGCGGTCCATCTGGGCGGCCTGTATGTGGCGACGCTGGCCAGGGACCTGGCCCACCGCTCCGGCGGGGTGTACCTGGTGCGGGTGGAGGACACCGACAAGGAGCGTGAGGTGGCGGGCGCCGCCGAGGAGTTCGCCCGGGTCTTCCGCTACTTCGGCCTCGAGCCGGACGAGGGCGGACCGGGGGATCCCTGGGGACCCTACCGGCAGTCGGAACGGGAGGCCGTCTATCTGTCGTACGTACGGGAACTGGCCCGTGAGCAGCGGGCCTACCCGTGCTTCTGTTCCGCGGAACGCCTGGAGGACAACGCACGCGAGCAGCGGCGTTCCCGCTCACCGCTCGGCTACTACGGCAAGTGGGCCCGGTGCCGCTCGCTGTCCGCGCGGGATGCCGGGCGGCGGATCGCGGCCGGCGAGCCGTACACCGTGCGGCTGCGCTGCCCCGTGGGGCTGCCGGGGCGGGTACGGTTCCGCGACCTGGTCCGGGGGCCGCTGACGATGCTGGACAACGGGAACGACACCGTGCTGCTGAAGTCCGCGGACACCGACGGGCGGCGGCTGCCGACGTACCACCTGGCGCACGTGGTGGACGACCATCTGATGAGGGTGAACCTGGTGGTGCGGGGCGAGGAGTGGATCTCCTCGCTGCCGCTGCACCGCCAGGTGCACCGGGCGCTGGGCTTCCGGCCTCCCGAGTACGCGCACATAGCACCGCTGATGAAGCTCGACGGTGCCGGGCGGCGCAAGCTCAGCAAGCGGAGGGACCCGGAGTCGGCGGCCTGGTTCTACGCGGCCGCCGGGTATCCCGCCGCGGCCGTGGGGCATTATCTGCGCGGACTCGCCAACAGCCGCCTGGCCGGACTGCCGACGGCCGGAGCGCTGGCCGAGCCGCTGCGGCTGGCGGAGATGGGCACCGCGGGGCCGATGGTGGACCTGGCCAGGCTGCGGTCCCTCAGCCGCGAGTACATCGCCTCGCTGACGCCCGAGGAGGCCCTCCGGCAGCTGGCCGCGTGGGCGTCCCGGCACGACAGCGGGCTGCACGCTGGGCTGCGGGACCGGCCGGACACCGCCCTCGCGGCGTTCGAGATGGCACGGCGCGGCACCGGGACGCCGCGCAAGGACCTGGCGTGCTGGTCGGAGTTCAGAGCGGCGTACGGCTTCTTCTTCCCGGGGCTGCACGTCGTCGCGGACCGGCCCGACGATCCCCGGTTCGGCGGCCTGCCCGGACCGGTGGTGGCGGTCCTCGCCTCGGAACTGGCCGCGGACTACCGGCACGAGGGGCCGCCGGACGACTGGTTCGCCGTGGTGCGCGCCGTGGCCGGACGGCATGGTTTCGCACCCGACGCACGCACCTTCCGCACGGCGCCCGGCGCCTACCGCGGTTCGGTCCGGGACGTGGCCGACGTGCTGCGGGTGTGTCTCACCGGCAGCCGCCGCAGCCCTGATCTGTTCCAGGTGGCCCAGGTTCTCGGCCGGCGGGAGGTGCTGCGCCGGCTCACCGTGCTCGCTCCCGCGGGGGACGTGTCCCCCGCGGGCCGGGGCGGCCGTGGCCGCCCCGGCTGACCGGGCGGCGGGCGGGCGGCGGCGCACGGCCCCCGCCCGCCCGCGCTCCGGGACCGCCGCGCTCAGCCCGCGGGCATGCGCTCGGGACGCAGGGCCACCGCCAGCTGGGCGCGCCGGCTGATACACAGCTTGCGGTAGATGCGGGTGATGTGCTGTTCGACCGCGCGCTGCGACACCGTGAACCGTTCCGCGATCTGACGGTTGGTCAGCCCGGCGAGCATCATCTGGGCGACTCTCCGTTCGTGGGCGCTCAGCCGGTCGGCCGGCTCCGTGGCGGTCGCGGGCCCGGCTCGTTCCCCGGCGCCGACCAGGTCGTCCAGTCCCTGGACGGTGGTGGCGAGGACGAGCCGTTCGACGGTGTAGGGATCGGCGTCGAGCACGCGGTCCAGAGCGGCCCGGTCCTTCGTTCTGATCACCAGCACCTCCTTGCACCCCTCCTCCCACGTCCCCCCGCCCACCAGCACGCTCTGCTGGGAGAGGTGCAGCCAGTACGTCCGATGAGCCGCCCGGAGTCGCGGTAATCGGCCGTCGTCACTGAACACGCGGCTGACGAGAAATCGCACGGTGACCGCCTTCTGATCGAGTGACAATCTTTCTTACATTACGATGCAAGTTTGCCCGGCAGTTCAAGTTTGAGTGACATACGTCACACGGCGCGTCCCCGCGGACCCGCAGAGCAACCACAGAGCCACCGCAGAGCAATCACAAAAACGACATAACGCCCGTACACTGCCGTTCGTTACAGTGCAAACAAATCCTTGAAGGCAACATTGACCTGCGATGCATTTTTGCATCAGAATGCCCGCTGCGAGACCCGTATATCTCTCCGTACCGGTTCGGTCATCCGTCCATTTCGCAGATGGGTCTTTTTCATGGCTGCTCTTGATCAGGATTCCGCGGTCGCCGTCGTGGGCATGGGATGCCGTTTCCCGCACGCCGCGTCGGTCGACGAGTACTGGCACAACCTCCTGGCGAACACCGACTCCGTCTCCCGGGTCCCACCGGACCGTTTCGATGTGGACGCCTGCCACTCCGCGGTGCCCGGGACCCCGGGCAGGACGGTGTCCCGGTTCGGCGGTTTCCTCGACGACCCCTTCGCCTTCGACCCTGCGTTCTTCGGCATCGCCCCGTCCGAGGCCGTGACTCTCGACCCCCAGCACCGGCTGCTGCTCACCGTCGTCTGGGAGGCGCTGGAGGACGCGGGCATCGTGCCCTCCGCCCTGGCCGGCAGCCGCACCGGCGTCTACGTGGGACAGGCGACCGCCGAATACGCCCGGCACGGTGATCTCGAACGGCACTCGCTGCGCGAGGCGACGGGAAGCCATCTGCGCTCCATGGCCACGGGCCGCATCTCCTACGCTCTCGACCTGCACGGACCCAGCCTGGTCGTGGACACGGCCTGTTCCTCGTCCTTGGTCGCCGTGCACATGGCACGGCAGAGTCTGCTGTCCGGCGAGAACACCCTCGCGATCGCGGGTGGCGTGAATGTGATCCTCTCCCCGTACGACGCCGTCGCGTACTCGCAGGCGTCGATGCTCTCCCCCGACGGGCGCTGCAAGTTCGGGGCCGAGAACGCCGACGGCTTCGTCCGCAGCGAGGGCGCCGGCGTGGTCCTGCTCAAACGGCTCGCCGACGCCGAACGTGACGGCGACCGCGTTCTCGCCGTGCTGCACGGCAGCGCCGCGGTCAACGACGGGCGCGGCAGCGGGCTGCCGCTGAAGCCCGCCGTCCCGGGCCAGGTGGACACGGTACGGGCCGCGTGCCGGGAGGCCGGTGTCGAACCGGCCTCCCTCGACTACGTGGAGGCCCACGGCACGGGCACGGCGGTCGGCGACGGCGTCGAGCTGACGGCCCTCGCCGAGGCGGTGCGGGACGGCCGTGCACCGGCCCGGCCGCTGCTCACCGGCTCTGTGAAGAGCAACATCGGCCACACCGAGGCCGCCGCCGGGATCGCCGGTCTCATCAAGGCCGTGCTGGTGGTCCGGCACAGGACGATCCCCGCCTCCCTGCACGCCGGGCGGCCCCACCCCCTGCTGACCCGTGACGACATGCCCGTCGAGGTCGTCACCGCCAACACCCCGCTGGATCCGGCCGGCGACAGAGCGCTCGCGGGCGTGAGCTCGTTCGGCCTGTCGGGCACCAACGCCCATGTGGTGGTGGGCGCCCACCGTCCCGGCCGGGGCACGCCGCAGCCGGATCCCGGCCGGGACGGCTCCGCGGCGTTCACGAGGCGCAGCCCTCATCTGCTGGTGCTGAGCGCCCGCTCCCGGCGCTCGCTGCTCCGGCTGGCCGCCGCCTACGCGGAACACCTCGGCCCCGACGGCCCCGGCCGGGCCCACAGCCCGGCGGACATCTGCGCCACCGCCGCGCTGCGGCGCGAACCTCTCCCCCACCGGCTGTGGGTGACCGGCTCCGGTCACGACGAACTCGCGGCGGGCCTGCGGGCCGTGGCGGAGGACCGTACGGTGGACAACGCGGGCACGGGAGAGGCCGGTTACGGCCCGGGACGCCGTACCGTGTTCGTCTTCCCCGGCCAGGGGTCGCAGTGGGCGGGCATGGGCCGCACGCTCATGGCGTCCTCACCCGCCTTCCGGCATGCCCTGCGGGAGTGTGACGCCGCGGTGCGCGGCGAGACCGGATGGTCCGTCATCGACGTGCTGACCGAGGCCAAAACGGAGTTCCCGGCGGATGTCGCCGTCGTGCAGCCCGTGCTGTGGGCGGTGCAGACGGCGCTGGCGGCACACTGGAGGGCGATGGGCGTCACCCCCGACGTCTGCCTCGGCCACAGCATGGGGGAGGCCGCCGCGGCCGGCGTCTCCGGTGCCCTGTCGCTGGCCGACGCCGCCGCCGTGATCTGCAGACGCAGCAGACTCATGGGGCAGCTGTCCGGCAGGGGCGGCATGCTCGCCACCGGACTGTCCGGTGCCGCCGCACGCGACCTCGTCCTGGCCGAGGGGCCCGGTCTGTGCGTGGCGGCGGAGAACGCCCCGGACTCCACCGTGCTGGCCGGTGACCGTGCCGTCCTCGAACGCGTCGCCGGCGTCCTCGCCGAGCGGGGTGTGTTCCACCGTACGGTCCCGGTGGACGTCGCATCGCACGCGCCCATGATGGACCCGCTGCGCGCTCCTCTCGCGGCGGCACTCGCCGGCCTGCTTCCCCGCACTCCCCGTGTGCCGATGTATTCGTCCGTGTTCTGCCGCGAGATCGACGGGCCGCAACTGGACGCGGCCTACTGGATGAGCAACCTGCGCGAGCCCGTTCGTTTCCGGGAGAGCGTCCGGCACCTGGCCGAGGAGGCCGAGTCCGTCTTCGTGGAGGTGGCCCCGCACCCGGTGCTCGGCCCGGCGGTGTGCGCCACCCTCGACGACGCCGGTGCCGCCGGTGCCGTCGCCGGCTCCACCCGGCGGCAGCAGGACGAACAGGAGAGCCTGACGCGGGCGCTCGGCCACTGCTTCGCCGAGGGGGGCCGGGTGGACTGGAGACGCTGGTTCGGCAGCTCCGCCCCGCACGTCCCGCTGCCCCACTACCGGTGGGACGAGCAGCACCTGCGGCTCACCGAAGCCGGCTCCGCCGCTCACCCGCCCCGGGGACACGCCGAGGGCGCCGGCCACTTCCCGGTGGACGAGCGCGCGACCGGGGTACGGGTCCGGGGTCTCGCGCCCGTACCGCCCGTGGTCCACCTCGCCGTCCTGCACGACGCGGCCCGCGCGGCGGGTCTCGGCTCCGAGGTGCTCATAGCGGACGCCATGGTCGGCGGCGCCTGGACCGAAGTACCGCGCGGTGGCCGGGTACTGCTGCGCGCCGTGCTCGGCCCGGCCGCGGACGGAGGACACACGGCGACGGTGCGGGCCGTGCCGGACGGCCCCGGTGAGCAGCCGGGCACCACATGCCTGACCGCCTCGGTACGGCCGGCCGCGGGCACACCGGCGGTCTTCGACGCGCATCCGGCCCTCGCCCGCTGCCGGGTCTGCTGGTCGGGGCCGGAATTCTTCGGGCACCTGGAGGGACAAGGGTACGAGATCGCACCGTCCTTCCGTACGGTACATACTCTGTGGCGGGGTGACGGCGAGGCGGTCGCGCTGCTGCACCGGCCGGAGCTGCCCCGGCACGCGGTGTGGGAGACCTGCCTGCTGCCGTTGCTGGCCGCCGTGCCGTCCGGCGCCCTGTACCGGCCCGTCTCGTTCGGGCACACGCGGATCGTCGCCGATCTGCCCGAGGAGTTCTGGGTGCACGCGACGTTCTCGGCCGCCCCGGACGGCGCGACGGCCACGGCCGACGTGACGGTGGCGGCGCCCGGCGGACGGGTGCTGGCCGAATTCCGCGCCGTCGCGCTGCGCCGGTGGCCGGAACCTGCACAGGACCGCGGCCCGCTGCCCGCCCGGTCGGGACAGCTCGCCGCACTGGCTCACCGATGGCCCGAAGTCGCCTCCCGGCTGCCTTCCCTGCCGACGGGGCTGCCCGCTCTGGTGGACCGGCTGCCCGGGACCGCCGCGGAACTGCGCGGCACGGCGGCCCGGCTGGCGAGCCGCGCCGTGGTCGCCGGACAGAGTTCGGTCGGTGGCTGGCTGACCGGCCTGCTGGCCTCACCCGACTTCGCACCCGTCCCCGCGTGGCCGGCGGCACCCGTTCCCACCGCGCCGGACCCCGCCCCCTCGGAAGTCGCCGAGCCGCCCTGCCCGGCGGAGGCTCCCGTCGGGCAGGTCCTCGTACGGAGCGCCGCACGGCTGCTCGGCATGCCTCCCGAGCAGATCGACGAGCACCGCGCGCTGCGGGACTACGGTCTCGACTCCCTGATGGCACATCAGCTGCGCAAGGAACTCCTGGACCACGGCATCGAGATATCCCTGAACAGGCTCGTGGGCACCGAGAGCGCACGGCAGCTGACGATGTGAGCGCCGTACGGCCGGACGGGTGTCCGTACGGCCGTACGGGGGAGCGGTCCGCACGGCCGGCCGGACCGCTCCGGCCACGTTCACCGATCGGCCACCGACCGTAAGGTGAACTGACAGGCATTTATGCACTGTGATACAAAGATTTCCCGTACTCGCAGACCAGAGGGCCGGCGAGCTCCCACGTGACGAGGGGAGCACGGGAGGCGACACGACGGGGGCCCGCCTGGAACAGGAGCGGCAATGATCGATGCATCCGTGAACCCGTCGGCAGAGCCGATCGGTCGCCGTGAGCGCAACAAGGTACGTGTCAAGAACCGCCTCTACGACGCCGCGTTGAAGCTCTTCACCGAGAAAGGGTACGAGCAGACCTCCGTCGACGAGATCGCGGAGGAGGCCGACGTGGCCCGCCGCACCTTCTTCAACTACTTCCAGCGCAAGGAAGACCTGATCGACACCTGGGGCGAGCGCCGGAGGTCACGGCTGCGGGACCAGCTCGAGGCGGCGGCACAGCACGGTCCCGACTCCGTCCTGCTGTCCCTGGAACGATGTATGCAGGCGCTGGCCCACATCAACGAGACCGAACGCGACGTGACCCAGGTGATGCTCACGGCCTGGGTGAAGGCGGGTCGCCCCATGGAGGAGGAACCGTTCGCCGCGCGGATCTTCAGCGACATCCTGGAGACGGCCAAGGGACGCGGCGAGATCGCCCCGGGGGTCGACACCCGGCAGGCCGGCTGTCTGCTGCGGGACGGCTATCTCGGCACGCTCTACCGCTGGTCCCGGCAGAACGACCGGTCGCTCGACCTGCGTGAGGAACTGAACGTCCTGTGCGGCATGGTGCTCCACGGGATCGCCGCCTCCCGCAACTGACCGGAGTCCCCGGCCACGGCGGCCCGGCCACGGGTCCTGTCTCCCGTCACTGCGGGCGGCCGGGGATCACCGCCACCGGGCACAGCGCGCGGCGCAGGACCGCGTGGTCGGTGGTGCCGGGGAGGGCCGGGGTGTGGCGGGGACGGGCGGGGAGGACCAGGAGCCGGGCGCCGGCGCTGGCGTCGATCAGGGCGCGGTGCGGGCGGTGGCGGATCCAGCGGGAGCGGACGGTGACGTACGGGTACTTCTTCACCAGGCCGGTGAGGTCGGAGCCGGGCGCCGGGGTCCCGGAGCGGCGGCGCTCGGTGCGGGTGTGCAGGACGACGAGGTCCGCGCCGCGCTCGTACGCCTCGGCGAAGGCGAACTCCGCGGCCGCCCGCACCCCCGGGGTGCCGTCCTCGGCGAGCACCACGGGCCCGGTCCGGGTGGGCCTGCCGCACACCACGAGCACCGGGCCGCGGCCGTACGCGGTGAGGTGCCCGGCGACGGACATGTGCCGCAGACCGCGCAGCGGGCTCGGCGGGCTGCTGCCGACGACGGTGAGCGAGGCGGTACGGGACTCGGACTCCAGGACCGTGCCGGGCTCGCCGACCAGGACCTCGCGGGTGATGGCCACCTGCGGCGCGACACGCCGGGCGCGGCCCTCGGCCAGGGTGAGGGCGCCGTTCACCTGCTCCCGTACGTCGGCGCCGTCCGGGTCCCAGGGGGCCACCCCGGGGGCGCTCCGGCCCGTCCACGACAGGGCGTGCGCCAGTTGGAGCCGTACGCCGCGCCGCTGGGCCTCACGTGCCGCGGTCTCCACGGCGGCGAGGCACGACGGCGAGCCGTCCACTCCCACCACCACGGGACCCGCCGTGACCTGACCGCTCATGGCCATTGCTCCCCTCTCGGCGGGGCGGTGCCCGCCTGGCGTCCGCCGTCCAGCGTCCGTCGGCGACCGGACGGCCGCACTGGGCCGTCCGGGCCCGAGGACGCACCGACCGGCCCTCCCGGCCGGGGGCGGCGCGGACGACTCTGAAGTAAAGGGAGGGAAGGACCCGCGCGGCGGAAGGACGGACCCGCGCGGCAGCGGCGGGCCCGGCTGCCGCGCCCGACCTGGAGGTGTGCCATGACCGGCCCCGTGGTGGTAGGGCTCGACGGCTCGCCCGCGAGCGTGACGGCCGCCTGGTGGGCCGCGCGCGAGGCCGCTGACCGGCGGCTGCCGCTGCTGCTGCTGCACTCCTGGACGACCCAGCCGCTGGACGTGCCGATCGCCCAGGAGGCCCTGGCCAAACAGCGTTACGGCGGACAGGTGCTGCGGCGCGCCGAGGCCGAGCTGCTGCACCGCCACCCCGGTCTGGCCGTGACCACGGAACTGGTGCCGGAGCCCGCCGCGCCGGCTCTGCTCGGGCTCGCCCGTACGGCGTCGCTGCTGGTGCTGGGCTCGCGCGGGCTGGGTTCCGTGACGAGTTTCCTGCTCGGCTCGATCAGTCTGCACGTGCTCGGTCTCACGCCGTGCCCGGCCGTCACCGTGCGCGCCGGTGATCCGGCCGTGGAGACCGGCTTCGGGCACCCGGCGGCGGACGGGCGCGACGAGATCGTCGTCGGGGTCCAGGACATCGGCGCCGGCTCGGACACCCTGCTGGAGTTCGCCTTCGGCCGGGCCCGGACGCACGGGGACCGCGTGCGCGCCGTACGGGCCGTGCCGCTCGCCGTGCCTCCGGGCGGCCGCCCGGCCCGCCCGGAGGACGCCGACGAGGAGGCGCAGCGTGCCGTGCTCACGGCCGCGCTGGCGGCCTGGCGCACCAAGTTCCCCGACGTGCCGGTGACGGAGGAGGTGGTCGTGGGGTCCGCGGCGCAGGTGCTGCTGGCCGCCTCGGCACACAGCCGGCTGACCGTCGTGGGACGGCACCGCAACCCCGTGCACCATCCCTGGAAACTGGGGCCCGTCGCGCACGCGGCACTGCACCATCTGCCGTGTCCCGTGGCCGTGGTTCCGCACGACTGAGCGGCCGAGGAGACCGAGATGGATTCCGTGACCCCCGTGCGGGAGCCGCGTGCGAAGGAGCCCGGTGGCCGGCTGTGGCCGCCGCGGCTGGAACCGCTGCTGCTGGCCGTCACCACCCTGGCGCTGCTCGCGGGCATCGTGTTCTGGCTGGCGGGTGCGGACACGCTCGCCGATCTGTCCTGGGCGATCGGCACCGTGGCCGCCGTGGGACCCTCGGTCGGCTGGGTGCTGCACGCCCTGCACGAGGGGCACGCGGGTGTCGACCTGATCGCGGTGCTCGCGCTCGGCGGCACGCTGGCCGTCGGCGAGTATCTCGCCGGTGCCCTGATCGCGCTGATGCTGGCCACCGGCCGCACCCTGGAGTCCGCCGCGCAGCGCAGGGCGAGCCACGATCTGCGGGCCCTGCTGGAGCACGCCCCGCGGAGCGCCCGGCGGCGGTCCGGCACGGAGGTCGTGACCGTGCCGCTCGCCGAGGTCGCCGTGGGCGATCTGCTGGTGGTGGGCCCGGGTGAGGTCGTCCCGGTGGACGGGCGGGTCACCGGCGCGACGGCCGTGCTCGACGAGTCGGTCCTCACCGGCGAGTCCCTGACCGTGCGGCGGCCGGAGGGCGAGGACGTGCGCAGCGGCGTCGTCAACGCGGGCGGTGCCTTCGAGCTGCGGGCCACGGCCACCGAGGAGGACAGCACCTACGCCGAGATCGTACGGCTGGCCCGGCAGGCCGGCGCGGAGTCGGCGCCCGTGGTGCGGCTGGCCGACCGCTACGCGGCCTGGTTCCTCCCGCTGTCCGTGGCGGCCGCCGCGCTGGCCTGGCTGGTGTCCGGTTCCGCCGTACGGGCGGTGGCGGTGCTGGTGGTCGCCACACCGTGCCCGCTGCTCCTGGCGGCGCCGGTGGCCGTGGTGTCGGGGCTGTCACGGGCGTCGCGGCTGGGCGTGGTGATCCGGGACGGCGGGGCGCTGGAGAACCTGGGGCACGCCCGGACCCTGCTGATGGACAAGACCGGCACACTGACCGGGGGCCGGCCGCGGGTGCTGGACGTGGTGGCCGCGCCGGGCCTGCAGGCGTCCGAGGTGCTGCGGCTCGCCGCGTCCGTGGACCAGTACTCGCCGCACGTCCTGGCGCGGGCCGTGGTCGACGCGGCGCGTGAGCGGGGGCTGACGCTGTCCGTGCCCGAGGACGTGACGGAGGAGCCCGGCCGGGGTGCCACCGGCACCGTCGCGGGCCGCCGCACGGGAGTCGGCCGGCTCGCTCCCGGCACCCGGCTCCCCGCCTGGGCGCGGGCCGCCGACAACCGGGCCATGCTGGACGGCGCCACGGTCGTCTGGCTCACCGTGGACGGCGGACCGGCCGGTGCCGTGCTGCTGCGCGATCCGCTGCGCCCGGACGCGCCCCGCACCCTGCGGCGGCTGCGCGCGGCGGGCATCGAGCGCCTGGTGATGCTCACCGGCGACCGGCCCGAGCCCGCCCGCGAGGTCGGCGCGGTGCTCGGCCTGGACGACGTGCGTGCCGGGCTCTCCCCCGCCGACAAGGTCGCCGCGGTACGAGCGGAACGCGGCCCGGCCGGGAAGGCGGCGACCGTGATGATCGGCGACGGCGTCAACGACGCGCCCGCGCTGGCCGCCGCCGACGTCGGCGTGGCGATGGGCGCGCGCGGTTCCACCGCGTCCTCCGAGGCCGCCGACATCGTCCTGACCACCGACCGGGTGGACCGGCTCGCGGACGCCGTCACCATCGCCGTACGGGCCCGGCGGATCGCGGTGCAGAGCGCCCTCGGCGGCATGATCATGTCACTGGGCGCGATGGTCGCGGCCGCGTTCGGGCTGCTGCCGCCCGCGGCGGGCGCGCTGCTCCAGGAGGCCATCGACGCCGCCGTCATCCTCAACGCCCTGCGCGCCCTGCGCGGCGACCGTACGGCGCGGCCCGCGCTCGAACCGGCGACCGAGGCCCTCATCCACCGCTTCGCCGCCGAGCACGACGATCTGCAGGACGTCCTGGAGGCCGTGCGGGACGCCGCCGACCGGCTCACGGACGGTCCGCAGCCCGACGCCCTGCGGGCGGTGAAGGAGGTCGACCGGCTGCTCGCCGAGCGGCTGCTGCCGCACGAGCACGCCGAGGAGCACGAGCTGTACCCCGCGCTCGCGCCCCCGCTGGGC
Source organism: Streptomyces sp. NPDC047000 (assembly GCF_040644295.1). Lineage (NCBI taxonomy): Bacteria > Bacillati > Actinomycetota > Actinomycetes > Kitasatosporales > Streptomycetaceae > Streptomyces > Streptomyces sp. NPDC047000. The sequence continues at coordinate 34,168 of NZ_JBEYWE010000043.1, read as the reverse complement.
GGGCCCGAGGCGACCGCCACGATGAGCCGGGCCCATGCCGAGATCGACCGTCTGGCCCGCCGGATCACCACCCATCTGGCTCTCACCGGCCCGGACGGCTCCCTGGCCGCCGACCAGATCGACGATCTGCGGGCCAGCCTCTACGGGCTGCACACCGTGCTGCGCCTGCACTTCATCCAGGAGGAGGAGAACTACTTCTCCCTCGCACCCTGACCGGGTGCCCCGTGCGGACCTGCACGGCCGCGGGGGGATTTCCAGGGGCCGACGGTCCTCGGCACGGGCCGTACGACCCGTGGGCGGGGGGCCGGTGGGGGCACCAGCATGTCCGCGAACCCGTGCCGTGGCGCAGCGTGGCGTGCGGCGGGTCTCCCGGAGGTGGTCAGCCATGAGCACGGTTCCCTCCCGCCGGTCGTGCGGGCGTCCCGCGACGGTCGTGCATCTGCCGTACGCGGAACGCACCGTGGGAGTGGAGGCCGCCCTCCGGCTGCCGACGGTGATGATGCTGGTGGTCGAGGACGCGTGCGCGGTGATCGCGCTGCGGGACTGGCAGCGGCGTGAGCCGAGCCGCTGGCGTCCGCTCGCCCGGCGCCGGTGGCTGGCCGAGGGCGGCCGGCTGCGGGCGAAGAAGACCCGGATGAAGGAACTGGCCGCGCAGTCGCTGGACACCTCCCACTGACGGCGGCCCCTCCGTCCCCTCGGCCGGTCCGCCTGCCGGTCCGGTCCGCTTCCTCAGTCGATCTCCAGGACGTCCGTCACCGGGCGCCGGGGGCTGGCGGTGCCCGGGAGGCCGTAGCCCAGGCGCAGCACCATCTGGACGTAGCCCATGGACGACTCGGGGTCCCGGGCGAGTTCGCGCAGGTCGTGGCGTTCCAGGGAGTGCGAGGTCAGCGAGGTGGCCAGACCGCGCAGGGTGGCCAGCAGCAGGATCCGCTCCATGGCCTGGCCCGCGCGCAGCCAGTCGGCGGGATGGTCCTGGCGGGTGCCCAGCAGGGCGAGGTTCGGGGCGGTCTCGAAGACGGCGCCGGGGCGGCCGGCGAGGTCGTGCCGCCCGTCGGCGAAGTCGCGTACCGGGGCACGGCCGCCCGTACGGCGCGGTCCGAACGCGTAGTCGGGGACGCCGTCGACGGCGGCCGTGTTCTGCTCGCCGACCCGGGTCCAGTGCCGGACGTCCTCGTAGCGTTCCGGGTCCAGGCTGTCACGGCCTTCCACGTCGTGGATGTGGTCGAGCAGGGCCTCCACGTGCCAGAGGTCGGGGAAGTCGAGCTGGGCGCCCTCCTGCCGGGCGGCCCCGGCGAGTTCGTGGGCGAGACCGCCGGGGACGGGCCGGTCCTCGAAGGGGTGGCGGCTGGTGTGGCGGCGGGCGACGGCGGGCTGGAGGCGGGCCAGTCCGGCGTCGGCGGCGCCGCTGCCCGTCACGGTGACGGTGGCCAGCAGCATCGGGTCGGTGGGGGCCGGGAGGATCCGGGTGTCCGTGTGCAGTCCGGCGTGCGCGGCGGCGACGCGCAGGTTGAACACCGCGGCACCGCAGCCGAGGTGGAGGCCGCGGTGGTCGGGGTCGGTGCGCGGCATGGCGCGGCTGAGGTCGGGGCGCAGCTCGAAGACGGCGGTGGCGGTGCGGTAACGGAAGCGCCAGGGCTGGGCGTTGTGCAGCGAGGGGGCGGCCGTGGCGGCGGCGACCAGGCCGGTGACGGTCGTCGTGTCGAGTGGCTGCGCCTGCATGGCGCACCTCCCCTCGGGCCGGGCGGGGACCGGGGCGGGTCGCGCCGGGCGGTCGTTTCGTGCCGGTACCAGTACATCACGGGCGATTGCGCTCGGGCGTGACGAATCTCCGGCGCGCGGCTCACCGGGTGAGGGGCCGGGCGCGGGTGGCGTGGTCCGGGACGGGGAGGTCTCACCACCGGTGCCGGGGGCGCCGGCCCGCGGCGGGTCGCCCCCGGCACCCACCCGCACCGCCCTGCGGATCCCCCCGAACCCGGGAGGGGCCCGTGTGCGGGTGGGTGCCGGGGGGGCAGGGCCGGCCGGGGCCGGGAGCTGCCCGGCGGTGACGAGGGGCCGGCCCGCGGCGGGTCGCCCCTGGCACCCGCCCGTACCGCCCTGAGGATCCCCGGAACCGGGGAGGGGGCCGCGCGCGGGTGGGTGTCGGGAGGGCGGGGCCGGTCGCGGCCGGGGGCTGCCCGCCGGGGGGCGGGGAGGGGGCGGCCGGAGGGGTCAGTCGTGGGGGATGATCGCCACCGGGCAGCCCGGGTCGTGGACGACGGCCGCCTGGGTGACCCGGCCGGTGCGGGGGCGCAGGTGGTGCGGGCTGCGGCGGTGGCCCACGACCAGGAGGGCCGCGTCGGCTGCCGCGCGGAGCAGTTCGGTGCGGGCCCGCCCGGCGGTCACCGTCTCCACGACGGGCACGTCGGGGTACTTGTCCCGCCAGCGGTGGAGCGTGTCGGAGAGGACCCGGTGCAGGTCGTCCGCCGTGCCGGGCGCCGGGCTCGCGTACACGGCGTGCAGCCGGGTCTGCCGCAGGTGCGCGGCCTCGAAGGCGAAGGCGAGGACGTCCTCGGAGATGTCGGCGGCGTCCAGGCCGACGACCACGTCACGGCGGCCGTCGGTCCCGGCCCGGTGACCGGCGCGGACGAGGACGACGGGCCGGGTGGCCCTGCCCAGGACACCGCGCGAGACGGAGCCCAGCAGCAGACCGGTGAGCCGTCCGGCGTGTCCGCGGGAGCCGAGGACGAGCAGGTCGGCGGGTCCGGCGGCGTGGGTGAGGACCGGCGCCGCGGGTCCCTCGATCTGCCGGTCGTCGAGGGGCAGGCCGGGGTGCGTGGTGCGGACGCGGTCCTCGGCGCCGCGCAGCATCCGGCGGCCCAGATAGCGTTCCACCGCTCCGGCGGACTCGTGCTCGCCGCTGCGCGGCAGCCTGGTCCAGGCGTACACCAGGCGCAGCGGCCGGCCGCGCCGTTCGGCCTCGCGGGCGGCCCACTCCGTGGCCGCGAGACTTTCGGTGGACCCGTCCACCCCAGCAATCACCCGCGCGAGCATGGCTGCCACCTCCGCCGTAGTGTCTCCTTCGACACCGTCAGGGTCGCTCCGCGGCCCTGCGCCCGGTATGGGCCGCCAGGCGCCCCGCGCGGGACCGACCGGCCCCTGCCCGCCGGAATCCGGCCGGAAGAACACGGGATCGCGGGCGCCCGGACCGGAAGACCGCCGGATTCCGGTCGCTTCCGCCGCAAGAACGTCAGTCGGCCAGCGGCAGCAGCCGGACCTCCCCCGGCTCGAGGCTGACCTCGGCGCCGGGCAGCCGTACGTCGATGGGGGACGCGTCGGACGCCGGTACGGCGACCTCGATCTTGCCCCGGCTCAGCCTCAGCCGTACGCCCCAGTGGCCCTGGTAGCGCATCGTGAAGCAGTACGACGACAGCTCGGGCAGCGGGACCGGGTCGAGCCACAGGGCGCCGCCGCGGGTCTCCAGTCCGGTCAGTCCGCGCTGGACCATGTCGACGGTCCCGGCCATGGCGCCGAGGTGGATGCCCTCGCCGGTGGTGCCGCCCTGGACGTCGGCGATGTCCCCTTGCAGGGCCTCCTGGAAGAACTTCCACGCCTCGGCGCGCCGGGCCCGGGCCAGCACCCAGCCGTGGACGAGGCCGCTCAGGGTGGAGCCGTGGCTGGTGCGGCGCAGGTAGTAGTCGACGGTGCGGTGCCAGGTGTCGTCGTCGAGCCGCAGTCCGAGCCGGGTGAACAGGGCACTCAGCTCGGCCGGGGAGTACAGGTAGCCGAGCATCAGCACGTCGGCCTGCTTGGACGCCTGGTAGCGGTTGACGGTGTCGCCGTCGGCCTCGAGGATCCGGTCCAGGCGGCGGATGTCGCCGTGGCGGGTGCGCAGGCCGTCCCAGTCGAGTTCGGCGAGGTCGCCGTAGCCCTCGAACTGGCTGATGACACCGGCGTGGAAGGGCACGTGCAGGGTGCGGGAGACGTCCTCCCACTGCTCCAGCTCCCCGGCGTCGAGGCCGGTGCGCTCGACGAGTTCACGGCGGCGCGGCTCGGGCAGGGCGGGCAGCAGTTCCAGGGCCCGGCCGAGCACCCAGGCGGCGGTGACGTTGGTGTACGCGTTGTCGTCGAGGCCGGGGCGTACGGCGCCGGGGTAGGCGTCGTGGTACTCGTCGGGACCGACCACGCCCTTGATGCGGTGGCGGCGCAGGCTCTCGTCGTAGACGGCCGCGTCGGCCCAGAAACGGGCGATCTGCAGCAGCATCTCGGCACCCTTGGTGTGCAGGAACTCGGTGTCGCCGCTGGCCTCGCAGTACTGCCAGACGTTGTAGGCGATGGCCGAGCCGACGTGGAACTGGAGCCGGGAGTTGTCGGGCAGCCAGCGGCCGGACTTGGGGTTGAGGTGCAGCTGCTGGGTCTCCTCACGGCCGTCGCTGCCGCTCTGCCAGGGGTACATGGCACCTCTGCGGCCCTCCCCCCGGGCGCTGGTGCAGGCCTGTTCGAGGCGGCGGTGGCGGTAGCGCAGCAGGGCGCGGGAGACCTCGGGGAAGTGCAGGTTGAGGTAGGGCAGGACGAACAGCTCGTCCCAGAACACGTGGCCGCGGTAGGCCTCGCCGTGCAGTCCGCGGGCGGGTACGCCGACGTCGAGGTCGGCGGTGTGCGGGGAGAGGGTCTGCAGGACGTGGAAGAGGTGCAGCCGCAGGATCTGGCCCGCCTCGCCGGGTACGTCGAGTTCGGCGCGGCGCCACAGCTGGTCCCAGGCGGTGATGTGGTCGTCGAGGAGCAGGTCGAAGCCGGGGGCGCGGCCGACCCGGTCGACGGCGGCGTACAGCGGATCGCTGATCGCGGGGTCGCGGGAGGTGTGCAGGGCGACGCACTTGTCGACGGTGGCGGTGCGGCCGTCGGCGAGGGCGAGGGTGAGACGCTGCACGGCACGGGGACCGTCGTCGACGGCGGCGGTGACGGGCACGTCGGCGGTGAGCCGGGCGGCCATGCCGACGCGGATGTCGGAGGTACGGGTGCGGCAGCGTACCCAGACCGTGCCGCCGCCGGCGCCCTCCGCGCCGGTGTGGACGTGGGTGAGGTGGCCGCCGTCCAGGTCGCGGTAGCGGGGCACGCCCGCGTTGCGGACGCCGCCGTCGAGGGCGGACTCCACCTCGAAGGTGCCGGAGAAGCCCTCGGTGGTGAACTCGGTGCGCAGCGCGGCCACATGCGGGTCGAGCATGTGGACCAGCCGCAGCTGGCGCACGGTGAGCGACCGGCCCGGCCCGAGCCCGAAACGGGTGCGCCGCTCCAGCAGCCCCGACGCCAGGTGGATCAGCAGCTGGTGGTCGAGCACGCTCGCCGTGTCGGGGGTGAGCCAGGACCCGCCGGCCGGCCGGAACCGCGTGGGGAGCCAGTTGGGCAGGTTGACCATGTCCTCGTTCTCGACGCGGCGGCCGGCGACGGCGGAGGTGAGCCGGTTGTAGCAGCCCGCGACGAAGGTGCCCGGGTAGTGCACGTCGTCGGCGTCGCACTCGGGCAGGGCGCCGCGGGTGGCGAAATAGCCGTTGCCGAGCGTGCACAGGGACTCCCGCAGCCGTTCGTCGACGGGGTCGTAGCCCTCGTACTCCCAGATCCAGTCGTTCACTGCGACGGTCCTCCCCTGCGCGGGCGGCGTGCGTACCGGAACCACGGTCACACCGGACGTACGGTCACACCAGTTGCGGTACCACGGCGACCGGGCAGTACGCGTGGTGCAGCAGGGTGTGCCCGACCCGGCCCAGTTGCAGCCCGAAGTGGCCGTAGCGGCGCTGGGCGCCGATGATCACCAGGTCGGCGGCGGCCGACCGGTTCAGCAGCACCTTGCGGGCCGGTCCCTCCACGGTGGCACGGCACACGCGTACCCCGGGGTGCCCGTCGGCCGCGTCGTGCAGCAGCGCCTGCAGTACGGCGGAGGCCCGCTCCTGGTGGTAGCCGGCCGTCTCGGCGCTGTCGTACGCGGGGCGCCGCCAGGCCCGTACGGCGTCCAGGGCGCAGCCGCGGGCGGCGGCCTCGCGGTAGGCGAAGCGGGCGGCCTCGGCGCCGGTGGCGGGGTCGCCTGCGCCGAGCAGGATCCGCTCGTGGCCGCCGGTGAGTCCGGTGCGGTCGCCGCGTACGACGACCACCGGGCAGTGCGCGCGGGCCGCGACGGCCAGGCCGACCGAGCCGAGCAGCAGACCGGTCAGCTCGCCACGCCCGCGTGAGCCGGTGACCACGGCGAACGCGTCGTGCCCCGCGCGCAGCAGGGCGTCGGCCGGCTCGTCGGGGACGATCTCGGGGAAGACCTTCAGCGCGGGGTCGCGGCGGCGGGCGCGCTCGGCCGCGGCGGTGACGACGATGCGCGCCGCCTCCTGCTCGGCGGACGGCCCCGGCAGCGGTCCGAAGGACAGCTCGCCGGGTGGCAGGGCCCCCTCGTAGCGCTCCCAGAGGGAGCCGTGGACCAGGCGCAGCGGCAGTCCGTGCCGGGCCGCCTCGTCCACCGCCCAGTCGACCGCCCTGAGGCTCGACGCGGAGCCGTCGACACCGACGACGAGTGGCTGATCCATGGTTCCCACTGCCTTCCGGGGGCCGGGGAAGTGCTGGGCCGGGACATGCCGGGGCCGGGGGTGCCCGGGCGGTCCGCCGCCGGCCGTGGAGTGCCGGGTCGTGGAGTGCCGGGGGCACGGGGCTCCACCCTCACGGTGACATCCGGGCGCGGTGGCGGTGAGGGGAGGTTCGGCCCCCGGCGGGGACGTTCGGCCCGCATGGACCGCCGCAGGCGGGCGCAGGATCACCCGTACGGGCGCGCGCGGACCTGTACCGGACAGGCCCTTCGGCACCAGGGCCGAATGTCCGGGACGTGCGGGCCGTTGGTCCCGGAAGCTGCCCGTTCAGCCCCTGGGGTAAGCACCGTCGGGGCCGGACAGTGATGGTGCGACAGGCACGGAGGACCGGCACGGGCAGGCCCGCCTGTCGTCGAGGAGGATCCGTCATGAAGCCCACGAAGGTCGCCGATGTGATGGTCGACAACGTCGTCACCGCGCATCGCGCCACCCCCTTCAAGGAGGTGGCGCGGCTGCTCGGTGCGCACCGTATCAGCGGGCTCCCGGTGGTCGACGAAGGCCGGGTCGTAGGGGTGCTGTCGGAGACCGACCTCATGCTGCGGCAGGCGCGGGAACCGCAGGAGCCCGCACCGGCGGCCGGCTGGCTGCGGCGGCTGACCCGCCGGGGCCGGACGGAGCACACGAAGACCAGTGCCCGCACGGCGGGTGGGCTGATGACGGCGCCCGCGGTGACGGTACGCGCCGACGACACGGTCCGTGAGGCGGCCCGGCTGATGGCCCGGCACGGGGTGGAACGGCTGCCGGTGCTGGACGACGCGGACCGTCTCGTGGGCATCGTGACCCGCTCCGACCTGCTGGGCGTGTTCCGGCGCGACGACGAGGAGATCCGCGGGGACGTCGAGCAGCGGGTGTTCGTCGAGACGCTGTGGCTGACGCCGCGCGGTGTGACGGTCACCGTGCAAGATGGAGTGGTGACCCTCGTGGGGCGTCTGGAGCGGCGCAGCGAGAAGACGATCGCGGCGGCGATGACGGCCCGCGTGGACGGCGTGGTCGGCGTCGTCGACCATCTGACGTACCGGTTCGACGACGCCCGTCTCCAGCCGGCCGAGCAGGCACTGCACGGTGTCGCGGACGGATGGCTGAACAAGCTGTGAACCATACGGTGCGAGCCCGTACGCGCTGAGCGTGCGGGGGCCGGGTCCGCTCGGCGGTGCCCGCGGGCCCGGCTTCGGAAGGAGCCGCTGCGATGAGTCCGACCGATCCGACCGATCCCATGAGTCCGACGAGTCCGACGGATCCGATGGACAAGGGGGCGCCTCCGCCGCGCGGACCGGCGTACCCGGGTGCGGGACCGGTCCCGGTCCCGCACCCGGCGCCCTGGCCGGCCCGGATGACCGCCGAGCTGGATCCGGGGCTCTCCCGCTGGCTGTGGCTGGTGAAGTGGCTGCTGGCCCTGCCGCACTACGTCGTCCTGTGCTTCCTGTGGACGGCGTTCGTGGCGGTGAGCGTGGTGGCGTTCTTCGCGATCCTCTTCACCGGCCGCTACCCGCGTGCCCTGTTCGGCTTCAACGCGGGGGTGCTGCGCTGGTCGTGGCGCGTCGCGTACTACGCCTACGGTGGCCTCGGCACCGACCGCTACCCGCCGTTCACCCTCGCCGACGTACCGGACTACCCGGCGCACTGGGACATCGTGTACCCGGAGCAGCTGTCCCGCGGCCTGGTGCTGGTGAAGTGGTGGCTGCTGGCCGCGCCGCACTACGTGGTCGTGGCCTTCCTGCTGGGCGGTGCCCAGGTGCCGTGGGCCTGGGGACTGATCGCGTGGCTCGTCCTGTTCGCGGGCGTGGCCCTCGCGTTCGACGGCCGTTATCCGCGGGGCATCTTCGACCTGGTGACCGGCCTGGACCGCTGGGTGCTGAGGGTGGCCGCGTACGCCGGTCTGATGACCGACGTGTATCCGCCCTTCCGGCTCGACATGGGCGGCCGGGAGCCGGACCCGGCCGGGTGACGCACGCGTCCGTGCCGGGCCGCCGCGGTGCGGGGCGGCTGCCCGGGCACGGGCCGCCGCGGTGCGACGGCCGTCCCGTCGTCACCCCCGTCAGAAGCCGACGGAGCTGTGAGCGCGGTGACGGTGTGCGGGCACCGGCCGGTGCGGGGCCGGCTCCGGGGGTGCCGGCGGCCGGTGGCCGCGTCCGTGCCGGGCCGTCAGCCGCAGCACGAGCGTGTCGAACGCGGTGGCGAGGACGACGGTCACAACCGTCGCCGCGACCAGGAGAACGGCGAACCGCTCCCAGAACTCCGGTGTCAGCGTCGTACCCACAGTGTTCCCTCCTCCCTGCCGGGGCCCGTCCAGGGCGTCGTTGCCTGCCACCTCCAGCCAACTCCTCCGCCGGGCGGGCCGCATGAGCCGGTGGTCCCGGGTAAGGGACTTCAACGGCCCTATTTCCAGGCGCCGTTGATCGACAGGCGCGGATGCCGGGACCGACGGCCGGTGGATCGGCGGACCGGCACCCACCGCCCGTTGCCCATGGCCCGGAGCACGGCGGAGCGGCGCCGCCGCCGCTCACGCCGCGGCCGCTCGGGACGTGGTTCCCCCGCGCGGGGCGGGCCGATCGGCCCTGGCGGTCGCCCGGCCGGTGTGGTGTGCTGGAAGTGGCGGGAAGGACCGTCGAAGACGCGGGGAAGCGGCCTCGGCCGCGCACCGCGCAATCAGGATCCGCGAGAAGCGGGTAGGGCCCTTCCCGCCCTGGTCCGCCCGCTCACGCCCCGCCGTGGACCGCCACGGAACGGTGGCGGACGATCTCCTCCTCGACGAGACCGGCGACCGCGCCGACCTCCGCCGCGACCGGCGCGGACAGCCCGGGGCCCTGCGAGGTGTCGGCGGCCTCGACGGCGTAGGCGACCAGACGGTGCGGAAGCCGGGCCAGCTCACGGGCCAGTTCCACGGCGGCGGCGAGCCCGTGCGGATCGGTGTCCGGGCCGCCGGTGCCCGGGGGACGGCGCAGGGCCTGCTCGTCGAGTTCGAGCCGGTAGACGCGGCCGGGACGGCCCCGGTGGGCCTGCGCGGATGTCACCACGACGGCCAGTTCAGCCTTCTCCCAGAGTCCGGCGAGCCGTCCCGGCTCCCCGTCGCACTCGGCGAGCGCGGTCCCCCGGGGCAGCGGCCGCTCGGCGGCGCGTTCCCTCAGCCGGGCCAGCACCGCCGGACCGATACCGGCGTCGTGCCGGGAGCGGTCGCCGACGGCGATGACCGCGATGCGGGTGGAGACAGCCATGGTCGTCCTCCCTCCACTGCGTGTGTCTCCAGCGTGCGGGACCTCGGGGCCGCCGCCATGGGCCGAAGGACCCCCGGGTCCGGCCCGCCCGGCCTTTGCGCCGGGGCTCGGTGACCGGTTCTTCCGCGGAGCCGGCGGCGGAGAACGACGGTGAGCGGCTGAGAGCGGGAGAGGACGGCGGAGGAGGGCGACGGGGACCGATGGACCCTGCCGGACCGCGCCGGGCGGGGTTCCAATGGAGGGGGCGGGAGGCCGTCGCGCCGCCCGCCTTACCCGCGTGAGGAGGTGGCCCATGCGTCACCGGGACCGTAGCGAGGCGGGCCGTGAGGTCGACGTGCCCGCGGGACGGGTGCGACTGGCCGGACGGCTGGCGCTGCCCGGCGGCGCGCCGGTGGTCGTGGCGTTCGCGCGGGGCGGCTGCGGCAGCCGCAGTCCCCGCGACCGCTACGTCGCCCGGGTCCTCGGGCGGGCCGGGCTGGGCACCCTGCTGCTCGATCTGCTGACCGAGGCCGAGGAACGCGACCGGCACAACGTCTTCGACGTGCGGATGCTGGCCGGCCGGCTGCACGCCACCGCCCTCTGGGCGGGCCGGGAGTGCGGGCTTCCGGTGGCCTTCCTCGGCGCGGGCACCGGCGCCGCCGCCGCTCTGGAGGCCGCCGCGATGCCCGGCGCCGACGTCCTCTCGGTGGTGTCGGGGGGCGGACGTCCCGATCTCGCGTCCCCGGCGGCACTCGCCGGGGTGCGGACGCCCACGCTGCTCGTCGTGGGCTCACAGGACACCCGGGTCCTCGGTCTCAACCGGCTGGCCGCCGACTGGATGCGGTGCGAGCACCGGATCGCGGTGGTGCAGGGCGCCACGCAGCTGTTCCCGGAGCCCGGCGCACTCGCCACGGTGGCCTCGCTGGCGGCCGAGTGGTTCACGGCGCATCTCGGCCGTCCGACCGCGGCCACGTCGCGGAACTGACCGGCGCGGGGCGGCGCGGCCAGGGACGCGGCGGCAACGGCCGTACGGCGGGCGGGTAGGTCACGAAGGCGGCGTCGCCCGGCCGCCGGAGGACGGGTGCCGCGGACGGCCGGTGCGGGACGGCGCGCCTGATGTCGCGGGGCGGACGGGACTCGTCCCGAGCGGGCGCGTGCGCACACATACGGACACGGGAAGGCCGGGCCCACGGGCCGTGCGGGGGACCCCTCCCTGGCGACCGTGTCGCTCCCCCTCGGCCTCGCGTGGGCCCGGCGGCTGGGCGGCATCACCTGACCCGCCCCTCCCGGACGGCCGCTCCCCGGCGGCGGCCCGCACCGGCCCCCCTCCGGCGCCGCCCACGGCACGTTCTCGCTGTTCGTCCCGCGGGCTCGTCTCTCACCCTGGCACCGCGGAGCGCTCCCCGGGACGGGGCCGAACGGCTCATCCGTGGGTCCGGTCGGACCAACAACCTTGCTGGAGACCAGACTTGACGACCAGTCGGCACCTTCCGGATACCGCGGAAACCCGGAGGGCGCCGCAGGACACCCGCGTCCGGCCGGTCCCGGCGCCACCCCGGCCCGTGCCCGCCGGACCGGCCCGCCACGGACGGCCGCCGTCCCCGCACAGCGCCGCCCGCTCAGCCGCCCGGCCGCCGCCGCCCGGCTTCCCATGGCCGACGGCGACATGGACACCCTCACCCGACGGCTGCCGCCCCCGGCGGCGCGGACCGTGGCCCCCGGACGTCGTCGACTCCGGCCGGGGGCGCGGGGCCGCCGCCAGGGCCGGTGGACCCCCGCCCCGGTCCGCTCGACCCTGGCATCCGGTCCAGGTGGACGTATCCTGAGATCAGCCTGCGGGGCGAGCGACGGAGCCCGCCTCTGCCCCCGAACGACTCTCCACAGCAACTCAGTTGCCGGCGGCGGGAACCCGTTCGCGCGTTCTCGCCCGTCTCCGCCGCCACCGCCGGCGTCCGGTGCCGGGTGGCCCGCGGCGACGCGGCCTCCCGCGAGCGAGCCTGGACGGACAGCCGCCCGTCCGGTCTGGGGGTCCGGTGTCACATCGTCCCGGTGTCGGCGTCCCGGCCGACCGCACAGCACCCGTACCCGCGCCGGCGTCCGCGCTCGTGCCGCCCGGCGGACCGGCGCCCGGTCCGCCGGTGCCGCCCGTGCAGCGGCTGCGTCCCGACGAGGTGTACGGCGCGTACGGCGGCTCGCCACGCGGTCTCGACCCGGTCCGGGCGGCCGGGCTGCTGGCCCGCCACGGGCCCAACGAGCTGCCCCGCCCCCGCCGCAAGGGCCTGTGGCGGCGCTTCGCCGCCCAGTTCACCGACCTGTTCGCGGTCGTGCTGCTCATCGCGTCGGCGCTGACCTTCCTCGCCTACGGCCTCCAGGACCCGCACGACGTCGGCAACCTCCAGCTGGCGTTCGCCATCCTGGGCGTGGTCGTGCTGAACGCGGTCATCGGCTTCGTCCAGGAGTACTCGGCGGAGCGGACCGCGCAGACGCTCCAGGCGATGGTGCCGCACACCTGCCGGGTGCTGCGGGACGGGGAGCGGGTGGAGCTGCCGTCGGCCGCGCTGGTCCCGGGTGATCTGGTCGTCCTGGAGGCCGGGGACGCCGTGTCGGCGGACTGCCGGGTCGTGGAGGCGCACGGCCTGTCGGTGAACAACGCGCCGCTGACCGGGGAGAGCGCCGCCGTGGGCCGGGGCAGTGATCCGACCACCGCGGACACCGCGCTGGACTCCCGCAACTGCGTGTTCATGGGCACCACGGTGATGTCCGGCGCGGGCAAGGCCGTCGTCTACGCGACCGGCGCGGCGACGGAGTTCGGCCGGATCTTCCGGCTGGCGGACCAGGCGCCCCGGACGAAGACGCCGCTGCAGCGCGAGGTCGCCGTCATGGCGCGCCGGGTGTCGGCCCTGGCCGTGGCGATCGGCGCGGCCCTGTTCGCCCTGCGGTTGCAGACCGGGCAGCCGCTGGTGTCGGCGTTCGTGTTCGCGCTCGGGGTGATGGTGGCGCTGGTGCCCGAGGGGCTGCCCGCGACGCTGTCCGTGTCGCTGGCCATCGGGGTACGGCGCATGGCCCGCCGCCGGGCGCTGGTCAAACGGCTGCTGGCGGTGGAGGCGCTGGGCTCCACCACCGTCATCTGCACGGACAAGACCGGCACCCTCACCCGGGCCGAGATGACCGTCACACAGGTGTGGGGCGACGGCGTGACGCACGACGTGTCCGGCGTCGGCTACGCCCCGGAGGGCGAGGTGGCCGACGCGGCTGCCGTACGGGACCTGCTGCGGGCCGGGCTGCTGTGCACCGACGCCCGTCTCGTGCCGCCCTCCGGGCCGGGAGAGGCGCAGGGACCGGACACCGGGGACTGGCGGATACTGGGCGACACCACGGAGGGCGCGATCCTCGTGGCGGCGGCCAAGGCCGGACTGGACGGGGTCGAGGAGAAGGCGGCGGCGCCGCGGATCGGGGAGTTCCCCTTCGACCCGGTGCGCAAGCTGATGAGCACCGTGCACCGGAGCCCCGGGGGGAACGTGCTGTGCGTCAAGGGCGCCCCGCAGGAGCTCCTGGCCCGCTGCACCCGCGTCCGCACCGGGACCGGCGGCGCCCCTGACGGCACCGGCACCGCCGGGGCGGAGGACCGGCCGCTGACCGACGACCGGCGGGCCGTCGTGACGGGCGCGAACGACGCGATGGCCGAGCGGGGCCTGCGGGTGCTCGGCGTGGCGGTGCGCGCCGTGGACGAGGTGCCCGGGGACGAGTCGGCCGCCGAGTCCGGGCTGACGTTCCTGGGCCTGATCGGCATGCTCGACCCGCCCCGGCAGGAGGTCGCCGACGCGGTGCGGGCCTGCCGGCGGGCGGGCATCCGGATCGTGATGGTGACCGGCGACCACCCGCTGACCGCGGAGGCGATCGCCCGCCGCGTCGGCATCGTCACCGGCCCCTCCCCCACCGTCGTCACCGGCGCCCGGCTGGACACCATGGACACCGCCGAGCTGGACGGCCTGCTGGCCGCACCGGGGCAGCTGCTGCTGTGCCGGGTCAGCCCGGAGCACAAGATGCGGGTCGTGGCCGGGCTCCAGGCGCGCGGCGAGGTCGTCGCGGTCACCGGGGACGGCGCGAACGACGCGCCGGCGCTCAAGCACGCCGACATCGGGGTGGCCATGGGCGCCACCGGCACGGACGTCGCCCGGGAGGCGTCCGCGATGGTGCTGCTGGACGACTCGTTCGCGTCGATCACGGCGGCCGTGGAGCTGGGCCGCTCCGTCTACCGCAACATCCGCAAGTTCCTCGCCTATCTCTTCAGCCACAACCTCGCCGAGCTCGCCCCGATCCTCGCCGCGGCGTTCGCCGGGTTCCCGCTGGTGCCGCTGACGGCCGTGCAGATCCTCACCATCGACCTCGGCTCCGACGTGCTGCCCGCCCTGGCGCTCGGCGCGGAACCACCGGAACCGGACACCATGGACCGTCCGCCGCGCTCCCGCCGCGAGCGGCTGTTCAACGCGACGCTGGTACGGCGGTTCGTGTTCCTGGGCACCGTGCAGTCCCTCGGGGTGTGCGCGGTGTTCTTCTGGCAGGTGAACTCCGCCGGCATCCCGTACGCCGACTTCACCGCCTCGGACCCCGCCTACCGCAAGGCGATCACGCTCGCCCAGGCCGCGATCGTGGTGAGCCAGTTCTTCAACTCCCTGGCCGTGCGGACCGACCGCGAGAGCGTGTTCACGATCGGGCTGTTCTCCAACCCCCGGCTCATCGCGGCGGGCTGCTTCGGCATCGGGCTGATGGCCGCCATCAGCTACGTACCGCTGTTGCAGGACGTGTTCCACACGGCGGCCCTGGCAGCCGCCGACTGGGCGGTCCTGGCCGGTTTCGGCGTGCTGCTGCTCGCCGCGGAGGAAGCCCGCAAGGGGTGGGTGCGCCGGACACCGGTCCCCGCCGTGACGGCCGAGAAGGAGGAGACGCCATGAGGGTCATCGTGGTGGGCTGCGGCCGGGTGGGTTCCGCGCTCGCCGCCCGGCTGGCGGGCGAGGGCCATGACGTACGGGTCATCGACCGCGACCCGAGACGGACCCGGGGCATGCTGCCCGCCGGGTTCGGCGGGCAGGTGGTGCACGGCAACGGGTTCAGCCGTACGGTGCTGGAGAGCGCCGGGATCGGGCTGGCCGACGCGTTCGTCGCCGTCACCTCCGGCGACAACACCAACATCGTCAGCGCGCGGACCGCCAAGGAGACCTACCGGGTGCCGATCGTGCTGGCCCGCATCTACGACCCGCGGCGCGCCGACATCTACCGCGACCTGGGCATCCCCACCATCGCCAGCGTGCGCTGGACCGTGCACCAGCTGCACCAGATGCTGCTGCACCGCCATCTGACGCCGGAGCTGGACTTCGGCAACGGCGAGACCCTGCTGCTGCGTTCCGGGCTGCCCGGGTATCTCACCGGCCGGCCGCTGGGCGATCTGGAGGTCGACGGGGAGATCCGGGTCGTCGAGGTGACACGCGGCGGCCGGTCGTTCCTGCCGACACCGCACACCCCGGCGGAGGCCGACGACCTGGTCACGTTCGCGGTCGCCGCGGACGCCCTGGGCCGGCTGCGCGGCTTCCTGGACAAGGAGCTCGGGACATGAAGGTCGTCGTCGCCGGGGCGGGCCGCCTCGGCACCCAGATCGCCCAGGTCCTGGGCTCGGCCCGCAACCAGGTCACCGTCGTCGAACGGGACGAGGACCGGGTCGGCGCGCTGCGCGACCGGCTGCCCGCCGAGCTGGTCGTCGGGGACGCCTGCGAACCGGCCGTCCTGGAGGGTGCGGGCGCGCACGCCGCCGATCTCGTGGTCGCCGCGACCGGCGCGGACGAGGACAACCTGGTCGTCAGTCTGCTGGCGAAACGCCAGTTCAAGGTGGCCCGGGTGATCGCCCGCGTCAACGACGACGAGAACGCCTGGCTGTTCACCTCCCACTGGGGCGTCGACACCGCCGTGCCGTCCGCCGCGCCGCTGGTCTCGCTGATCGAGGAGGCGACCAGCGCCACCGACACCGTCGCGCTGCTGCGGCTGAGCAAGGCGGGGGTGAACGTCATCGAGACGACCATCTCGCCGCTCTCCCGCGCCGCCGGGCAGACCCTCGCCCGGCTCGCCGTCCCGGCGGGCATCGTCGTCACGGCGGTGGTCCGCGACGGCGAGCCGCTCGTCCCGGCGCCGGACCTGGAGCTGCGGGCCGGCGACGAACTCCTCGTGGTGTCCCACACCGCGACCGAGACGGAGGTCCACGCGGCGTTCCAGTGACCCGGCACGGCGGCAGGGACGGCACACCCCGGTGCCCGGCGCATGCGCGTGCGCGGCCGGCGGACCGGTCGCGCACTGCGGTACGGCTACGGTCCGGTGCGGGGCACGGTCAGGCGTGCCGCACCGGGATGGTCTTCGCGCCGCTCTCCTTCTCGGGCACCGGGACCGTGACGGTCAGCACGCCGTCCTTGTACTCCGCGGTCGCCTCGTCGCCCCTGGCGCCGGCGGGCAGCCGCACGGAGCGGGTGAACGTGCCGTAGCGGAACTCGGTGCGGTGTTTCTCGGTGGACTTCTCGGTGCGCTCGGCGCGCAGCGTCAGCATGCCCTCGGCGACGGTGATCTCCACGTCCTCGGCGGGGTCGATGCCCGGGAGCTCGGCCCGCAGCACGTAGGTGCCGTCCTCGAGGTGTTCCTCGACGCGTATGCCGTGCGTACCGGGAACGGTGTGCGCCGCCGGGAATCCGCCCTCGACCCAGCCGAACAGGTCGGGGAGCGTCGGCCAGCCGGGCAACCGCTCGATCATGCCGCTCATGTCGCCCTCCTTCTCGTCCTCCCGATTCCAGCGTCACCCCCCGGGCGGTCCGTCGGGTGGGCCGACCGGCCCCTTGCGGGACCCGATCGGGCCCTGGTGAAGACGCTCGACGTCCCGGGCGGTCAGCCGTTCATGCGCTTGCGCCAGCGAGGGCCGGTCTGCGCCCATTCCGCCTCCCACTCGGCCATGCGGTGCCGCTCCATGCGGACGAGCACCAGGCGGGTGGCGATCAGTGTCAGGGAAGCGGCGCCGACGGCGGCCGGCACGCCGAGCAGCGTGGCCTGGAACCGGGCCTCCACGGCTCCCGGCGGCTGGGTGACCGGCGTGCCGGAGGGGCCGATCCACACGGTGACCGGGCTGCCGGCCCGGCCGCCGGGGTCGACCTTGGCGCGCGCCGTGTGCCTGCTGCCGTCGGGGTCCGTCCACCGCACTCGCGCCCATACGGTGCCGTCGCCGTTGTAGGGCGTCACGGAGGTGTTCCTCGGGGCGTTCTCCGCCAGCACGGCGGACACCTCACGCGTGGCCTCACGCCGGGCGGTGAGATCGTGATCGACCCACAGGCTCGCCGCGACGCCCGCGACCAGCGCGCCCAGCGCGCCGATGATCCAGGCGGCCAGCACGATCCACGCCTCCACGCGGTCGCTGCGGCGGCGCAGGGTGTTGCTCCGCCACCTCCAGAAGGGCAGCTTCCTCACTGGGTCACGCTGTGCCGTCGTCATCGCTCAGCACCCCTTCCGCGCATACCGCGCCCCGCCCGGGTCCCCTCACGTCGAACGTCTCACGCGGCGGTCCGGCGCAAGAGGGGCCGATGAGGCGTCTTCACGGGACCTTGGGACCCGTCAAGGGCCCGTCCGGGCCGCGTCACCGGCGCCTGTGTCCCCGGCCGCGGCCCGACCGGGTCCACCTGGCCGCCGGTGCCGTTCCGGTCCTTCCTACTGTTCGGGCTGTTCGGGCTGTTCGGGTCCTTCCGGCCGTTCGGGCTCCGGCTCCGCCGCGGTCCCCGTGTCCGGCAGGTCGGCGTCGAGGTCCACCCGGCGGCGCGGTCCGGTCAGCGCACAGTCCACGTCGACCACGCCCTCCACGGCCCGCACCAGCCGTACGGCGACGGGCACCAGGGAGGCGTCGGGCACCCGCCCGGTGAGTCCCACCACACCATCGTGCACCGTCACCCTGACGGGTTCCAGCGGGCTGGGGAACAGACGGGCGACCACCTCGCGGCGTATCTCACCGGCGATGTCGAGGTCCTCCCGCAGAAACACCTTGAGCAGGTCGGAACGGCTGACGACGCCTTTGAGGACCCCTTCCCCGTCCACCACCGGCAGGCAGTTGACCTGGCGGTGCGCCATGGTCCGCGCGGCCCGCGAGAGGGTCTCGTCCGGCCGGACGGTGACGGGCGGCACGGTCATCAGCTCGCCCGCGGTCCGCGCCCCCGCCTTCGCCAGGTCGGCGAGCCTCAGCCGGGCGGGCAGCAGACCGCGATCGGGGCCGTCGTCGCGGAGTTCCTCCTTGGAGAGCAGGTCGGCCTCGGAGACGACGCCCAGGACCCGGTACTGATCGTCGACCACGGGCAGGACGCTGACCTGGAACTGCCGCATGGCCCTGACGATGTCCTTGAACGCCGCTCCGCCGCCCAGGGCGACGACGGTACGGGTCATCACGTCGCCGACCAGGTGCGCGGTTCCGTACATGGTGACCTCCGGGCAGTGTGCGGGGTCCCTTTCTCCAGGTTCGTCCCTCCGGCCGCCGTACGGCAGGGCCGACCGGCCCCCGGACCGGACCCCGGTGGGCACTTCCCGGACCGCGCATCGCCCCGTTCCGGACGGCGGGCGGCCAGGGCGCGGGCACGGGCGGCCCCGGCGACGTACAGGAACGGACAGTGCACGGACAGTAAACGACATCGTGCCGTGCGGCCGGCCGGGAAGCGGTGAGATGTCCTCCCAGTGGTCGTGTTCGGATGGAGGTGAGACGGAGGTGAACGACTTCGTCACACGCGGCGGAGCGCCTTCGGCAGGCGGTCCGGACCGTGAGGGATGCCGGTGCGGCGCGGCCACGCACCGGAGCGGGCCCGGCGGTGCTGAGGAAAGGTTCCGGGGGCTGCTGGAGGCCGCGCCGGACGCCATGGTGATCGTGGACGACGCCGGGACCATCAAGCTGGTCAACGCGCAGACGGAGGCGCTGTTCGGCTACCGGCGCGAGGAACTGCTGGGCCGCCCGGTCGAGTTGCTGATGCCGCGCCGGTTCCGCGTCCAGCACACCCGCAACCGGCGCGACTACACCGCCAACCGCCAGGTGCGCCCGATGGGGGCCGGGCTGGATCTGCACGGGCTGCGCAAGAACGGCACCGAGTTCCCGGTCGAGATCAGTCTCAGCCCGCTGGAGACGGCGGACGGGCTGCTGGTGTCGGCGGCCGTCCGGGACGTCAGCGACCGCAAGGCCGCCGAGGCGCGGATCAACGAGCTCGCGGCGCTCGTCGAGTCGTCGCAGGACGCGATCCTCGCCAAGACGCTGGACGGCCGCATCACGTACTGGAACAAGGCCGCCCAGGACCTGTACGGCTACACGGCCGAGGAGGCCATCGGCCGCCATGTGTCGATGCTCGCCCCGCCCGGCCTGGACAAGGAGATCGCCGAGCTGCTGAAGCGGCTGCGGCGCGGCCGGAAGGTCGAGCACTTCGAGACGCTGCGGGTGACCAGGACGGGCCGGATGCTGGACGTCGACGTCACGCTGTGGCCGACCCGGGACACCGGCGGCACGGTGGTCGGGGCGTGCGCCATCGTGCGGGACATCAGCGACCGCAAGCGCGCGGAGGCCCAGCTGACCGCGCTGTACGAGCAGCAGCGGCACATCGCCCTCACCCTGCAGCGCAGTCTGATGGGCACCCCGCCCGCCCTGCCGGGCCTGGCCACCGCGAGCCGCTACCGGCCCGCCACCCAGGGCGCCGGGGTGGGCGGCGACTGGTTCGATCTGATACCGCTCGGCGCCGACCGCGTGGGGGTGCTGATCGGTGACGTGATGGGCCGCGGTCTGGAGGCGGCCGCGGTGATGGGCCAGCTGCGGTCGGCGGCGCACGCGCTCGCCAAGACCGGGATGCAGCCGCGGCAGCTGATGCAGGCACTGGACACCTGTGTGGCCGACCTGGACGTGCCCGACCAGCTGGTCACCTGCTGCTATCTCGTGATCGCGCCCGACGCCGGCACGGTCACCGTCTGCTCGGCCGGACATCTCCCGGTCCTCGTCGCGGGCCCGGGCGCGGGCCCCGGAGACGGGGAACCGGCCGGGGCGGACGGTGCCGGGGCGCGCGTCAGCAGCCTGAGCGCCCCGGTCAACGCCCCGCTGGGGGTGGGCGGCGTCCTGTACGAGCAGTCCTGCACGGCGATCCCGCCGGGCGCCACGCTGATGCTCTACACCGACGGCCTGATCGAGACGCCGGAGAGCGACATCGAGGGCCGGATAGACGAGCTGTCCGTGGTCCTGGAGCGGTGCTTCGCCGGTACGCCGAGCCTGGAGCACGCGGCCGACCATGTACTGGCGAGCATGCTGCCCGGCGCCGAGGGCCACAACGACGACGTGACGCTTCTGCTGGCGCAGCTGCCGGCCGCGCCGCTGGCCGCGCTGAGCACGGACCTGCCCGCCCTGGCGTCCTCCGTGCCCGAGGGCCGGGTGTTCCTGCACAAGGCGCTGACCTTGTGGAACTGCGCCGACGGCGCCGACGACGCGCTGCTGCTGCTCTCGGAGACGCTGACGAACGCGGTGCAGCACGCGGCGGGGCCGCTCACCGTACGGCTGCACCGTACGGCCGCCGAGCTGACGGTGGAGGTCGACGACCGCAGCCCGCAGCTGCCCCAGCCCCGGTCGGCGGCCGAGGACGAGGAGTCCGGGCGCGGGCTGTGCCTGGTGAGGGCCCTCGCCGCGGACTGGGGGGTCAGGGCGACCGACGAGGGCAAGACCACCTGGTTCACCCTGCGGCTGTGAACCCCGGGCC
This sequence comes from Streptomyces sp. NPDC047000, assembly GCF_040644295.1. Classification (NCBI taxonomy): domain Bacteria; kingdom Bacillati; phylum Actinomycetota; class Actinomycetes; order Kitasatosporales; family Streptomycetaceae; genus Streptomyces; species Streptomyces sp. NPDC047000. Next base: position 13,600 of record NZ_JBEYWE010000043.1, on the reverse strand, counting down.
CGTGCCGTGGGCGGCGCGGCGGGCGCCGTCCGGCCAGACGATGTCCACCGGGATGCCCCGGGCGCGGGCGTAGGCGACGAGGTGCGCGGTGGCGTCCCGGCCGGTGGACGGTGAGCCGTCCCATACGGCGAGGACGCCGTTGCTGGCGCCGACGAGTCGTTCGTCGGCGCCGATGCACGCGCCCCGGTCGGCGGGATCCATGGCCACCAGACGGACCTGCTCGGCCAGCATCAGCAGCTCTCCGGCACCCGCCCGGTCGCTGCCGGGGAGTGTCGCGGGCACCGACTGCTGCGCGGGCAGCAGCACGACGAGCCTGCGGCCCGCCGCCCGTACCGCACGCCCGAAGGCCACGGGCAGTCCGGCACCGGCGCGCACCAGTCCGGTCACGCCCTCGCCGAGGCGCTCCATGCGCGCCCGCAGCTCGCTCTCCACCAGTTCCAGGGTGGCCGGGGTCAGATCCCCGTGCCCGACGGCAACGATCAACGGACCTCCTCAGGGACGGGCCTGCCCATCGGCCGTGCACCGGCCCTGCGCCGGTAGACCAGGTACGGGCGGGCGAGATAGCCGACCGGGACGCTCCACACGTGGACGAGCCGGGTGAAGGGCCAGGCCGCGAAGAGCACGCAGGCGGTGAGCGCGTGCAGCCGGAAGAGGAGCGGGGCGCCGCTCATGGCGTCGGGCTGCGGGCGGAAGGTGAACACGCCGCGGAACCAGACGGAGATCGTCTCGCGGTAGTCGTAGCCGGGGCCGAAGACGTTGTGGGCGGCGGTGGCGGTGATGCCGAGCAGGACGGTCGCCGCGAGCAGCGGGAAGAGGAGCTTGTCGCTGCGGTCGGTGGTGAGGCGGATGCGGCGGGTCAGCAGCCGGCGGGCGCTGAGCATGCCGAGGCCGGCGACCATGCAGACACCGGCGAAGGACCCGGCGACGACGGCGGTGGTGTGGTAGGCGTCCTCGCTGATCCCGGCCGCCTCGGTCCAGGAGGCGGGCACGGCGAGGCCGACGACGTGGCCGCCGACGACCATCAGGGCGCCGAGGTGGAAGAGCGGGTTGCCCCAGCGCAGCCAGCGGTGTTCGAGGAGCTGGGTGGTGCGGGAGGTCCAGCCGAACTGGTCGTGGCGGTAGCGCCAGACGTGGCCCACGGCGAACACGGCCAGGCAGATGTAGGGGAAGGCGACCCACAGCAGCAGGTCGGGGCCGGAGACGTTCATCAGAGGTCTTCCTGGGGTGCGGGCGCGGCGGGGTTCGGCGGGACCAGGGTGTTCGGTGCCTGCATGGGCGGTACGAAGGTGCCGGGCGGGGCGAACTCCCCGCTGCCGTACGGGTCGAGGCCCACGTCCTCGTTGGGCGGTCCTTCCGCGGCCAGCTTCGCCACCGCCGCCAGGTCCTCCTCGGTGGCCGGGGGCAGCAGACCGACGAGGGCGGCGAGCACATGCCGGTAGGGCGAGCCGGCGTCGGTGAGGGCGCGGTGGATGAGTTCCAGGCCGCGGCGGTGCTGGCGCAGCGGGGCCTCGCCCTTGCCGGTTCCGGTGAGCGCGGCGAACTCCAGCACCACGGGGAGGTGGTCGGGCAGTTCGCCGCCGTCGATGTCCCAGCCGGCGGCGCGGTAGCGCTGGGCCAGGGTGAGCAGGGCCATGCCGCGGCGGCGGGTGTCGCCGTGCAGGTAGTAGGTGAGGTAGAGGCTGCTCTTGCGGCGCAGGTCGAACGTCTCGACGTAGTGCCGTTCCAGCGCGTCGGGGTCCTGCGTGGTGAACCACTCGGCGAACGCGGCCAGTTCACCGGCCGCCGGGGAGGGCGGCAGCGCGTCGACGGTGGCCGTCAGCACCGGCCGGGCGGTGGCGAGTTCGGCGTCGGGGTACTGCAGGAACAGCGACATGAGCCGCAGCAGCATCTGACGCGTCCGCGCCTCTTCGGGGGTGAGCGGCGCGGGGCGGCGCGCGGCGGCGCGGACCCGGGTGCGGGCGAGGCCCGGCAGGGGGCTCATGCGTGGCCTCCGTGGGTGGAGCGGCGCAGGGTGGGGATGCCGAGCATGACCTTGCGGCCGTCGCCGGGCTGCTCGCCGGAGGACTCGACCGGACAGCGGTTCTCCATCGCGGTGAGCGCGGCGGCGTCCTCCTTGTGGGCGGCGGGGATGACGTAGCGGTCCTTGTACTTGGCCACCGCGAGCAGGCGGTGCATGTCCTCCGCCTCGCGGACGGTGAGGCCGACCTGCTTGAGGACGGTGTCGTCGTCCACCTCGCCGAGGGTGCGCCTGCGCATGAAGGAGCGCAGCGCGGTGAGCTTCATCAGCACGCCGGCGACGACGTCGGTGTCGCCCGCGGTGAAGAGGCTGGCGAGGTAGTCGAGGGGGATGCGCAGCCGGGTGACGGCCGCGAACACGTGGTCCGGGTCGTCCTGGTCGCCGCCGGCTCCGCTGACCGCGTCGAGCACCGGGGAGAGCGGGGGCACGTACCAGACCATCGGCAGGGTGCGGTACTCCGGGTGCAGGGGCAGGGCGACCTTGTAGCGGGCGACCAGGTCGTGGACCGGGGAGCGGCGGGCGGCGTCCAGCCAGTCCTCGGGCATGCCGCTCGCGCGGGCGGCGGCGATCACCTCGGGGTCGTGCGGGTCGAGGAACACGCCTCGCTGGGCGTCGAGGAGGTCCTTCTCGTCGGGGGTGGCGGCGGCCTCACCGACGCGGTCCGCGTCGTAGAGGAGCAGGCCGAGGTAGCGCAGCCGGCCGACGCAGGTCTCGGAGCAGACGGTGGGCTGGCCGGCCTCGATGCGGGGGAAGCAGAAGGTGCACTTCTCCGCCTTGCCGGTGGCGTGGTTGACGTACACCTTCTTGTACGGGCACGCCGTCACGCACATCCGCCAGCCGCGGCACTTGTCCTGGTCGACCAGGACGATGCCGTCCTCGACCCGCTTGTACATGGCGCCCGACGGGCAGGCCGAGACGCAGGCGGGGTTGAGGCAGTGCTCGCAGAGGCGGGGCAGGTGGAAGAGGAAGGTCTGCTCGAACTCGAACTTGACCTTCTCGGCCCACTCGCCGGTGAGGTTGGGGTCGCCTCCGGCGTGCTCGGGGGCGCCGCCGAGGCTGTCCTCCCAGTTGGCGCCCCAGGTGATGGCGGTCGGCTTGCCGGTGAGGACGGAGCGGGGACGGGCGACGGGGACGTCGTTGCCGGCCGGGGCGTTGACGAGGGTGTCGTAGTCGTAGGTGACCGGCTCGTAGTAGTCCTCGATGGAGGGCAGGTGGGGGTTGGAGAACAGCGACAGCAGCCGCCGCACCCGGCCGCCGGAGCGCAGCACGAGGCGGCCGCGCTTGTCGAGCATCCAGCCGCCCTTCCACTGCTCCTGGTCCTCGTAGCGGCGCGGGTAGCCGATGCCGGGCTTGGTCTCGACGTTGTTGAACCAGGCGTACTCGACGCCGGTGCGGTTGGTCCACGTCTGCTTGCAGGTGACCGAGCAGGTGTGGCAGCCGATGCACTTGTCGAGGTTCATGACCATGGCGATCTGGGCCATCACACGCATGTCAGTACTCCACTCGCTGCGAGCGACGGCGGATGACGGTGACCTCGTCGCGCTGGTTTCCGGTCGGGCCGTAGTAGTTGAAGGCGTAGGTGAACTGGGCGTAGCCGCCCGCCAGATGGGTGGGCTTGAGCAGCAGCCGGGTGAGGGAGTTGTGGATGCCGCCGCGCTTGCCGCTGACCTCGGTCTTCGGGACGTTCACGGTGCGGTCCTTGGCGTGGTACATGTACACCGTGCCCTCGGGCATCCGGTGTGTGACGACGGCGCGGGCCGCGACGACGCCGTTGCGGTTGTACGCCTCGATCCACTCGTTGTCCTTCACGCCGACCTTCTCGGCGTCCTGCACGGACATCCAGATCACCGGGCCGCCGCGGGACAGGGCCAGCATGTAGGCGTTGTCCTGGTACTCGGAGTGGATGGACCACTTGGAGTGCGGGGTGAGGTAACGGACCGTCACCTCGGCGCGGTCGCCGTCGTGGAGGTGCTCGTCGCCGTAGTGCCGGTTGGTGTTGAGCGGCGGGCGGTAGACGGGGAGCTGCTCGCCGAGTTCGGCCATCCAGTCGTGCTCGGTGAAGAAGTGCTGACGGCCCGTCAGGGTGTGCCAGGGCTTCTTGTGCTCGGTGTTGATGACGAACGGGGAGTAGCGTCGGCCGCCGGTCTCGGAGCCGGACCACTCGTAGGAGGTCATCACGGCGCGGGGCTGGGTGCGGGTGTCGGCGAAGGTGATGCGCTCGGCCTCGCGTTCGGCGGCGAGTTCGACGAGGCCCTCGCTGCCGGTCTGCCGCTCCAGTTCCTTGAATCCCTCGGTCGCGAGGCGGCCGTTGGTGGTGCCGGACAGGGCGAGGATGGCCTCGCACATGTCGGTGGCGGTGGCCAGCGAGGGGCGGCCCTCGGCGACGCCGTCGCGGACGGTGCCGCAGCGGCGGCGCAGTTCGTCGATCTCGCGGTCGGGGTGGACGGTGACGCCCTTGGTGGTGGTGCCGAGGGTGTCGAGCAGCGGGCCCACGGCGCGCATCTTCTGCGCCACGGCCGCGTAGTCCCGCTCGATGACGGCGAGCTTGGGCATGGTGCGGCCGGGGACGGGTTCGCACTCGCCGTGCTTCCAGTCCCTCACCACTCCGCCGGGCTGGGCGAGTTCGTCGGGGGTGTCGTGGGTCAGCGGCACCGGGAGGACGTCGGTGCGGGTGCCCAGGTGGTCGGCGGCGAGCGCGCTGAACCTGTCGGCGATCGTGAGGAACGTGTCGTAGTCGGTGCGCGCCTGCCAGGGCGGGGCGATGGCCGGCGTGAACGCGTGGACGAAGGGGTGCATGTCCGTGGAGGACAGGTCGTCCTTCTCGTACCAGGTCGCCGCGGGGAGCACCACGTCGGCGAACAGGCCGGTGGAGGTCATGCGGAAGTCCATGCAGACCAGCAGGTCGAGCTTGCCCTCCGGCGCCTCCTCGTACCACACCACCTCCTTCGGGCGGGCCTCCTCCGGGGCCTCCTCGCTGCGCACGGCGGCGTCGGTGCCGAGCAGGTGGCGCAGGAAGTACTCGTTGCCCTTGCCGGACGAGCCGAGCAGGTTGGCCCGCCAGACGGTGAGCACGCGCGGGAAGTTGGCCGGGTCGTCCGGGTCCTCGACCGCGAACTTCAGCTTGCCCGACTTGAGTTCGTCGACGACATGGTCGGCGACCGGCTTGCCCCGGGCGGCGGCCTCGTCGGCGATGTCGAGCGGGTTGCGGTTGAAGCCGGGGTGTCCCGGCGTCCAGCCGAGCCGCACCGCCTGTGCGAGGCAGTCCGCGAACCCCTTGTCCCTGAAGCGCCCCTCGCCGAGCGGGGAGGCCAGTTCGTCGGGGCCGAATGCCTCGTAGCGCCACTGGTCGGTGTGCAGGTACCAGTACGAGGTGCCCGCCATGTGCCGGGTCGGGCGCTGCCAGTCGAAGGCGAACGCCAGGTGCTGGAGCCCGGTGACCGGGCGCACCTTCTCCTGGCCGACGTAGTGCGCCCAGCCGCCGCCGTTGACGCCCTGGCAGCCCGTCATGGTGGTCAGGGCGAGGAAGGCGCGGTAGATGGTGTCGGAGTGGAACCAGTGGTTGGTGCCCGCGCCCATCGCGATCATCGAACGGCCCTGGGTGCGCTCGGCGTTGCGGGCGAACTCCCGGGCGATGCGGGCCGCCTGCCGGGCCGGCACGGAGGTGATGGTCTCCTGCCAGGCCGGGGTGTACGGCTGGGAGGCGTCGTCGTACGACGCGGGCCAGCTGCCCGGCAGACCGGGGCGGTGGACTCCGTACTGGGCGAGCATCAGGTCGAACACGGTCGTCACGAGCCGGCCCCCGACCCGGCGCGCGGGCACGCCGCGCACGAGGACGGAGCCGCCCTCGGTGGCGCCCTCGTCGAACCGGGGCAGGGCCACCTCGACGGTCTCCTCGGCCGTGTCGAGGAAGGTCAGTTCCGGGACGACCTCGCCGAGGTCGAGGTTCCAGCGCCCCGTCTCGCCCTTCGCCCAGCGGAAGCCCAGCGACCCGTTCGGCACCACGGGCTCGCCGGTCGCGGAGTCGACGAGCACCGTCTTGGCGTCGGCGTTCTCGCTGTCCTCGCCGAGGTCCGCGGCCGTCAGGAAGCCGCCGGGCACCAGGCCCTCACCGTGTTCGCGCAGGGTGACCAGGAACGGGGCGTCCGTGAACTGGCGGAGATAGCCCTCGAAGTAGGGCACCTTGCGGTCCACCAGGAACTCGCGCAGGACGACATGGCCCATGGCCATGGCCAGCGCGCCGTCGGTGCCCGGGTGCGGGGCCATCCACTCGTCGGCGAACTTCACGTTGTCCGCGTAGTCCGGGGACACGGCGACGACCTTGGTGCCGTTGTACCGGGTCTCGGTGAGGAAGTGCGCGTCCGGGGTGCGGGTGACGGGGATGTTGGAACCCCACATGATCAGGTAACCGGCGTTCCACCAGTCCGCCGACTCCGGCACGTCGGTCTGGTCGCCGAACACCTGCGGCGAGGCCACCGGGAGGTCGGCGTACCAGTCGTAGAACGACAGCAGGGTGCCGCCGATCAGGGAGTGGTAGCGGGCGCCCGCCGCGAACGACGCCATCGACATGGCCGGGATCGGCGAGAAGCCGGCCACCCGGTCGGGGCCGTACTCCTTGACCGTGTGGACCTGGGCGGCGGCGACCAGCTCGGCCACCTCGTCCCAGTCGGCGCGCACCAGACCGCCCTTGCCGCGCGCCCTCTTGTAGGCACGTGCCTTCGCCGGGTCGGAGGTGATCTCCGCCCACGCGGCCACCGGGTCGCCCAGCCGCCGGCGGGCCTCACGCCACAGCTTCAGCAGCGCGCCCCGCACATACGGATAGCGCACCCGCGACGGCGAGTACGTGTACCAGGAGAACGAGGCGCCGCGCGGGCAGCCGCGCGGCTCGTACTCGGGGCAGTCGGAGCCGATCGACGGATAGTCCGTCGCCTGGTGCTCCCATGTGATGATCCCGTCCTTGACGTACACCATCCACGAGCACGAACCCGTGCAGTTCACCCCGTGGGTGGAACGCACCACTTTGTCGTGCGACCAGCGGTCCCGGTAGAAGCCCTCCCACTCGGCGTCTCCCGTACCGAACACGGCGCGTCCGTCCGCCGAGATCTCCCGGCGGGACAAGAGCCTCCGGGCCGCCAGGGGCCAGCCGCCGTCGGGGGCCGGCGCACCACGCCGTGTCTTCTGATCGTTCTCCATGAGGCGCGACGCTATGCGGGGGTTTTCGATCACACCTTGGGCCGATGGTCCCTGTGCGGGCTCCGGACGGCCCGATCACGGGGCCCTGCGGCCCACGTGATCCTCGCCGATGGGCCACGAGTACGATGCGCCGCCGGTCCCGGCCCGCGCCGGACGACCCCGGCACGGCGGGCCCTTCGGCGCACCACCCGGGAAGGACCCCGCGCCGCGCTCCGCCCGGCGCCGGCCGCGACCGCCGTGCCTGTCGCATGTCGGCCGTGTGTCGGTCGCGGGGCCGGACACGGACGGCCGCGGGTTCGGCCGCGGGCGACGGCGGGGCCGGCTCCCCCGGACAGGGGTGCGCCGGCCGTCGGCCGGGCGGGCCGGGGGCGGCGCCGTCCGAGCCGGTGGAAGGGGCCGTTCGGCCCGGCCGCCAGGACGCGCGGGCCCTGCCCGGGGCCCCGGCGGTCCCGGGATGCTGGTAGGGCAGGGCCCGCGACGGAGCGGACCGAGCGGGCACCGATCCGGGGAGGTGTTGGCCGTGCTACGCCCCGTTGTCGTAGGGCTGGACGGTTCCCGCGAAAGTCTCGCAGCCGCCGACTGGGCCGCTCGGGAGGCGCTGCGCCGCGGCCTGCCGCTGCGGCTGGTGCACGCGTACGAGGGACTGCCGTCGAACGAGCCGGACGCGTCGGAGCTGCCGGAGCTGGAGGCACCGCGCTACTGGGCGCGGCGGATCCTCCGCGCGGCTCTCGACCGGCTCAACGAGCGTTATCCACAGGTGTATCTGAGTGCCGAGCAGGTCGCGCGGCCGGCGGCCGACGCGCTGGTCACGGCGGGCTCCGACGCCGAGCTGCTGGTCCTCGGCAGCCGGGCCTTCAGCGGGTTCGGCGGCTTCATGGCGGGCTCGGTGGCGCTGTCCACGGTGGCCCGGGTGCCGCGGCCCGTGGTGCTCGTCCGGGCCGAGCAGACCCTCGAGGACGAGCATCTGCCGGACCCCGCCGGGCGGCCGTCGGCGCACGCCCCGTACCGTGAGGTCGTGGTCGGCCTGGACGCCACGCAGCCGTGCGAGGAGGTCGTCGCGTACGCCTTCGAGAGCGCGGAGCGGCGCGGCGCCCCGCTGGTCGCGGTGCACACCTGGCAGACCTCGCGCCTGCCGGGCGTCTCGGACGCGAAGGCGGACGAGGCGGCGCGGGAGGCGGCCGGGCAGGCGCTCGCCGCGGCACTGCTGCCGTGGCGGGAGAAGTTCCCGTCGGTCGAGATCCGGGAGCGGGTCGAACAGGGCCGTCCGGCGCAGGAGCTGCCGCGCGCGGCGGCCGGTGCGGGACTGCTGGTGGTGGGCCGCAGGACCCGCCGTGGCCGGCTGGGCACGCACATCGGCCCGGTGGCCCACGCGGCGATGCACCACGCCCGCTGCCCGGTGGCGGTGGTACCGCACGCGTGACCCTGACCGCGGCCTGAGCCGCCCCGGGCCGGCCGGCGCCCGGGCCAGGGCCCCCGCCGGGACGGGCGGCCCTGGCCCGGGCGGGCCGCACGGTCTCTGAGCCCGGCCCTGGTCCGGGGACGCTCCGGACGAGGGCTCGGCCAAGGCCGTGGGGGCTCCGCCGGCGGCACTCCGGGCCGGGCCGAGGCGAGGCCAGGACCGGGTCAGGACGGGCCAGGACGGGCCGCGCCGGGGCTGTGGTCGCGGCACGGGGCCAGGTGGCCCTGGGGTCCCGTCGGGTCCCGGGGTGGACCCTTCGGCCCTTGTACGGGGCGGCGAGGGCGGGGTTACGACTGGAAGGACAGGACGGCCGGCCTCTGGGAGGAGGGTGCCGTGTTCCAGGTTCGCATCCACGGACGGGGCGGCCAGGGGGCCGTCACCGCCGCGGAGCTGTTGTCGCTGGCGGCGTTCCGGGAGGGCCGTCACGCGCAGGCGTTCCCGAGTTTCGGCTCGGAGCGCACCGGGGCGCCCGTGACGGCGTTCTGCCGGACGGACGACGCGCCGATCCGGGCGCACGAACCGGTGACCCGCCCGGACGCCCTGGTGATCCAGGACGCCACGCTGCTGCACCAGGTGAACGTCTTCGAGGGGCTGCGGCCCGGCGGCACGGTGCTGATCAACTCCCCGCGCCGGAGCGAGGAACTGGGCCTGGCGTCGCTGACCGGGACGGTGCCGGGCGCGGTCGTGCTGACCGTGCCCGCCACGGCGATCGCGGTACGGCACGTCGGACGGCCGGTGCCCAGCGCCGTGCTGCTCGGCGGGCTCGCCGCGCTCACCGGGTGCGTGCGGATCGGCTCGCTCACCGCGGCGATCGAGGAGCGGTTCCCCGGGGCGCTGGGCGCGGCCAACGCGGCCGCGGCCCGGGAGGCGTTCGAGCGGGTGGGCGCCGAGCGGAAGGAGCCGGCCGGTGCTGAAGCAGACTGAGGGATCACGCGCGGTCGCCGAGGCGGTGGCGTACTGCCGCCCGGAGGTGATCGCCGCCTATCCCATCTCGCCGCAGACCCACATCGTGGAGGAGCTCAGCCGCCTGGTGAAGTCGGGCGCGCTGACGCCCTGCGAGTACGTGAACGTGGAGTCCGAGTTCGCCGCGATGTCGATGTGCATCGGGGCGTCCGCGGCCGGGGCGCGCACCTACACGGCGACCGCGAGCCAGGGCCTGCTGTACATGGTGGAGGCGCTCTACAACGCCGCCGGGCTCGGCCTGCCGATCGTGATGACGGTCGCCAACCGGGCGATCGGCGCGCCCATCAACATCTGGAACGACCACAGCGACTCCATGTCGCAGCGCGACTCGGGCTGGATCCAGCTGTACGCCCGCGACAACCAGGAGGCCGCCGATCTGCATCCGCAGGCGTTCCGGCTCGCGGAGGAGCTGTCGCTGCCGGTGATGGTGTGCATGGACGGCTTCGTGCTCACCCACGCCTGGGAGCGGGTCGAGGTGCCGGAGCGGGCGCAGGTCGACGCGTTCCTGCCGCCGTACGAGCCCCGGCAGGTCCTGGATCCGGCGGACCCGGTGTCGATCGGCGCCATGGTCGGCCCGGACGCCTTCACCGAGGTGCGCTATCTGGCGCACGCCAAGCAGATGCAGGCCCTGGACGTGATCCCGCGCGTCGCCGGGGAGTTTTGCGAGGTGTTCGGACGCTCGAGCGGCGGCCTGGTGCATCCGTACCGGTGCGAGGACGCCGGGACCGTCGTCGTGGCGCTGGGATCGGTGTTCGGCACGGTGTGCGACGCGGTGGACGAGCTGCGCGGGCACGGCGTGCGGATCGGGGCGCTGGCGATCACGTCGTTCCGGCCGTTCCCGCTGGACGCGGTGCGCGCGGTGCTCGGGCGGGCGGCCCGGGTGGTGGTGCTGGAGCGGGCGCTGGCCGTCGGGATCGGCGGGATCGTCTCCGCGAACGTGCGGACCGCGCTGTCCGGCATCCAGCTCGACGGGCACACCGTGATCGCCGGGCTCGGCGGGCGGGCGGTCACGAAGGAATCCCTGCTGCGGCTGCTCGACGACGCGCTCGCCGGGCGGCTGGGACAGCTGACCTTCCTGGACCTCGACACGGAGCTGGTGGAGCGGGAGCTGGCGCGGATGGCCGCGACCAGACGGTCGGGCCCGTCCGCGGAGAACATCCTGCGCGACGTGGGGAGCAACCGATGAGTGCCGCACCGCAGACCAGGTTCTACCAGGTGGGCAGCTACGCCGCGGGGAACCGGCTGCTCGCGCCGGAAGCCCGGTCCGACCAGGCCGACCCGGGCCGCTCCAACGCGCTCACCTCCGGCCACCGGGCCTGCCAGGGCTGCGGCGAGGCCCTGGGCGCCCGGTACGTCCTGGACGCGGCGCAGCGGGCCACCGGCGGCCGGGTGATCGCCGTCAACGCCACTGGCTGCCTGGAGGTGTTCTCCACCCCGTATCCGGAGACGTCCTGGCAACTGCCCTGGCTGCATTCGCTGTTCGGCAACGCCCCCGCGGTGGCCGCCGGGGTCGCGGCCGCGCTGCGCGCCAAGGGCCGCACCGATGTGCGGGTGGTCGGGCAGGGCGGCGACGGCGGCACCGTGGACATCGGGCTCGGCTGTCTGTCGGGCATGTTCGAGCGCGACGACGACGTGCTGTACGTGTGCTACGACAACGAGGCGTACATGAACACCGGTGTGCAGCGCTCGGGTGCCACTCCCCCGGCCGCGCGCACCGCCACCACCCAGGCGGTGGGCGAGAGCCCGGGCGCCCCGTTCGGGCAGGGCAAGAACCTGCCGCTGATCGCGATGGCGCACGAGATCCCGTACGTCGCCACCGCCACCGTCGCCGGGCTGCGCGACCTGGAGGCGAAGGTGCACCGGGCGATGGGGATGCGCGGCGCCCGCTATCTGCAGGTGCTGGTGCCCTGTCCGCTGGGCTGGGGCACGGCGTCCTGCGACACGGTGCGCATCGCGCGGCTCGCCGAACAGAGCGGTCTGTTCCCGGTGTTCGAGGCGACGGGCGGGGTGGTCACCGATGTGACGCCGATCCGCCGGAAGGTGGCGGTGGAGGAGTATCTGCGGCCGCAGAAGCGGTACGCGCATCTCTTCGAGCCGGAGGTGCGCACGGACGTCATCGCCCGCCTGCAGCAGGCGGCGGACCGCAACATCGCCCGGTTCGGGCTGCTGGGGCATCGTGAGGAGGTGCCGTCATGAAGGAGAAGCCGTTCGCGATCACCCTGGACGTCGGCTCCAGCCTGGCCAACCGCACCGGCGCGTGGCGCACCGAACGCCCCGGCTACGTCGATCTGCTGCCGCCGTGCAACCAGGCGTGTCCCGCCGGGGAGAACGTCCAGCAGTGGCTGTACCACGCGGAGAGCGGCGACTACGAGACCGCGTGGCGGCAGCTGATGCGCGACAATCCGCTGCCCGCGGTGATGGGCCGGGTCTGTTACCACCCGTGCGAGACGGCGTGCAACCGGGCGCAGCTCGACCACGCGGTCGGGATCAACGCGGTCGAGCGGTTCCTCGGCGACGAGGCGATCCGGCGCGGCTGGCACGTCCCGCCGCCCGCGGTGTCCACCGGCAGCCGGGTCCTGGTGGTCGGCTCCGGCCCCGCGGGCCTGTCGGCCGCCTACCATCTGCGCCTGTACGGGCACGAGGTGACGGTCCGTGAGGCGCAGCCGCTGCCCGGCGGCATGATGCGCTACGGCATTCCGCGCTACCGGCTGCCGCGTGAGGTGCTGGACGCGGAGACCGAGCGGATCACCGCGCTCGGCGTGACGCTGGAATGCGGTGTACGGGTGGACGATGTGCTCGCCGCGCAGCGCGACGGCGCCTTCGACGCGGTGTTCCTGGCCGTCGGGGCGGGCATCGGCAAGCGCGCGTACATCCCGGCGGGTGACAGCGCCCGCATCCTGGACGCGGTGTCGCTGCTCGCCGGCATGGAGGGCGGGGAACCGCCGCTGCTGGGCCGCCGGGTCGCGGTGTACGGCGGCGGCGACACGGCCATGGACGCGGCGCGCACGGCCCGCAGGCTGGGCGCCACGGACGCGGTCGTCGTCTACCGGCGCACCCGGGAGCGGATGCCCGCGCACGACGACGAGGTCGCGGAGGCGCTGGAGGAGGGCGTGCGGATGAAGTGGCTCTCCACCATCAAGCACGCCGACGGCGGGCATCTCTCCATCGAGCGGATGCGTCTCGACGACACCGGATTCCCGCAGCCCACGGGCGAGTTCGAGGATCTCGACGCCGACACGGTGGTCCTGGCCCTGGGCCAGGAGTCCGATCTGTCGCTGCTGCGGGACGTGCCCGGCCTCACCCTCGACCACGGTCTGGTCCAGGTCGCCGACGGGCTGATGACGGGCCGTCAGGGTATCTTCGCGGGCGGTGACATGGTGCCCGACGAGCGTACGGTCACGGTGGCCGTGGGACACGGCAAGCGGGCGGCGCGGCACATCGACGCGTATCTGCGCGGCACGTCGTACGACCCCGGTGACCGGCACGCGGTCGCGGAGTTCGGGAAGCTGAACACCTGGTACTACTCCGACGCGCCGGCGTCGGTGCGGCCGCGGCTCGAACTGGCGCGGCGGGTCACGACGTTCGACGAGGTGGTGCAGGGGCTGGACGAGTCGACGGCGCTGTTCGAGGCGCGGCGCTGCATGTCCTGCGGCAACTGCTTCGAGTGCGACAACTGCTACGGCGTCTGCCCGGACAACGCGATCACCAAGCTGGGTCCGGGGAAGGGGTTCTCGATCGACCTGGACTACTGCAAGGGCTGCGGGCTGTGCGCGGCGGAGTGCCCGTGCGGGGCGATCGAGATGACGCCGGAGGATGACGGCGCGGGGTGAGCGGACCGGGGGGATGCCGCCCCCGCCGCCCCTTCCCGTCCCGACCCGGGGGCGCTGCCCCCGTACCCCCGCTCCTCAAACGCCGGAGGGGCTGGATACAGCCCGTCCGGGGGTACCCCCTCTGGGGGAGTTTGAGGACGA
>NZ_JBEYWE010000042.1:29650-51707 GCF_040644295.1 Streptomyces sp. NPDC047000 | reverse complement strand
AGGCGCCTTCGGACTTCCCAGCCACGTACAGCCCCATGACCTGCATGTTCAGCTCCGCCAGACCTCTAGACCCCTCGAATTATGTCGAACCCGGGGCAGGGTGGTTGATTCCACCCACCGGCCTACGACCAGCCCGCCCGGCCGTCAACCCGCGCCGCCGCCGGATCCAACGAACTACCGGTAATCCGAGCCGTGGCGGGTGATGGCCGTGTCGATCTCCTCCGTGGTCGGTGCGGTGGCTGGTCCTTGCCGGGTGACGGCGATGGCGGCGGCGACGTTCGCGCGGCGGGCTGCGTCGAGGAGGTCGGCTCCGCGTGCGAGGCAGGCCGCGAGGACGCCGGTGTGTGCGTCGCCGGCACCGTTGGTGTCGACCGGGGTGACGGCATGTGCGGGCACGTGCCGGACACCGGCGCGGTCGGCGACGTAGGTGCCGCCTCCGCCGTCGCGCACCAGCACCGCCGCCGGCAGCAGACCGGCGAGCGCCTCGGCGAGTTCGGCGGGTGCGGTGTGCTCGGGCACCGTACGGGTGAGCCGGCCGAGGGCGATGCCCGCCTCGCGGGCGTTGAGCGTCCAGATGGTGGCCCGGGCCGTGACGGCAGCCCAGGCCGCCTCGGGGATCTCGGTCAGCAGGGGCGCGGGGTCGAAGACGACGGCCGTCTGCGGGTCGATGGTGGCCAGCCAACCGGTCAGCGACGCGCCGTTGACCGGATGCCGCAGGGAGTACCCGGTGACGTAGACGACGTCGTCGGGCCGCACGGGGACGGCGTTCAGATGGCCGGGTGTCACCTGCCCCTCGGCGCCGAGTGCCGAGACGAAGGTGCGCTCGGCGCCGGCGTCGACGATCGCGACGCTGACGCCGGTGTCGAGGCCGGCGACCGGCGGGTTGGGCGCCGCGATGTGCTCGGCCCGGAGGGCCGCGCGCACCTTGTCGCCGAAGGGCCCGGTTCCGACGGTACCGAGGTAGACGACGTCGGCGTCGTCCCGTGCGGCGGCGGCCATGACGTTGAAGCCGCCGCCGGCGGTGAGCTCGAACCGGTGGGCGTAGACGTCGCCGCCGACGGGCGGCATCGCGGGCACGCGCATCACGAGGTCGACGATCGCCTGCCCGGTGTGCAGTACGCGGCCCATCAGCGCCGCCCCGTCCGCTGCGTGGTACGGGCCCCGCCGAGGGCGAGGTAGCCGAGGAACGCGACGGCGAACGTCACGAGCCAGCCGAGTCCGTTCTGCCCGATCCAGGTGCCGTGCCACGCGCCCGTGAACCAGGGCCCGTCGGCAGGGCCGGCCTGGGTGAACAGGTAGCCGACGAGGATCGCCACGGCCCAGCAGACGACGGCGCGCCATTCCACTCCGGCCCGGTACCAGTACCGGGACCGGGGAGTGAGGTCGAGGAGGTCGTCGTCACCGTAGTCGTGGCGGCGCAGCAGGTCGGCGACGAAGACACCGACCCACGCGGTGATCGGGACGGCGAGCAGCACGATGAACGAGATGAACGGGTCGTAGAAGTTGTCGGCGATGAGCAGGAAATAGATCGAGCCGAGCGTGGTGACGACGACGTCGACGACGACGGCGTACACCCGCCGGATCGGCACGCCGAGGGTCAGGGTGGTCAGACCGGCCGAGTACACGGACATGTGGTTCGACACGAGCAGCCCGCCGAAAGCGGTGACGAGGTAGATGACCGACATCCAGGCCGGCATGACATCGGTCAGTGCCGCGACGGGGCCGTTGGCTGCCGCGGCGAGCTTGGGGTCGCCGGACCCGAGCACGCCGCCGAGGGAGATGAGCAGGACGAGCGGGATGCCGGCGCCCGCCGCGGCGCTGGCGACCAGACGGGTGCCGCGCACCTGGTCGGACTGGTAGCGGGACATGTCGGCGCCGGCGTTGGCCCAGCCGATGCCGGTGCCGCCGGCGATGGTGCCGACAGCGGCGATGAGCGCGGCGGTCGAGCCTGCCTTCGTGGCGGTGACCGCGGTCCAGTCCACATGCGTGAGCAGGTACGCGGCGACCACGATGTTCAGTGCGCCGAAGATCCAGGTGGCCCACTTCTGGATGACCAGGAGCGTGGCGTGGCCGAGGCCGGAGACGGTGACGGTGCAGGCGACGAAGACCAGGATGCTCACCACCGCGATGACGGGCACGTCCTTCGGGTTGCTGCCGGTGTTGAAGAAGATCCCGCACAGCGCGGTGAGCGCGAACGCCGCCGTCGACGTGTTGACGGTCTCCCAGCCGAGCCGGGACAGCAGCGACACGAGCGTGGGGCCGATGTTCCCGCGTACCCCGAAGACGGCACGGGACAGCGTCAGGCTCGGGGCGTGGCCACGGCGGCCGGCGATCGAGATGACGCCGACGAGCGCGAACGAGCCGAACGACCCGATCGCGGCCGCGACGATCGCCTGCCAGAGGCTGAGGCCGCTCTGGATCAGCGCGATGCCGAGCGGCAGGCCCAGGATCGAGATGTTGGCCGCGAACCAGGCCCAGAACAACTGCAGCGGACGGCCGTTGCGCTCGGCAGGCGGAACCGGCTCGATGCCGCGCTGCTCGACGTGCCCGAGGCGCGGCCGCTCCCGGAGGGCGGACGCGGTGGGCGAGCCTGTCACCGGGCCCTGTGGCACGGCACTAGATTGGGTCACGACACTCTCCTTTGAGTTCGCGAGCGCGGCGTCGAGGCTGGAACCGGGCGCCGTCGCCCGTGTGGGGCGTTGTGTTCGGGTCCGCCGGGTCTTGCCCGGCCCGGCGGGACCTGGGCGGAGGTCAGCGAAGCCGTTCGTACCGAAGGCTGAGCAGGCCTTCGACGAGGGGCTCCGGCTTCAGGTCGTTGACGGTCAGGACCTGCCCGACGACGTCGCCGGGCCATGCGGCCATTCCGTGGTGCGCGCCGAGGACCGCGCCGGCGATCGCCGCGATCGTGTCGGTGTCGCCGCCGACCTCGGCCGCCAGGCACAGGGCGTGGAAGGGGTCGTCCGCGAAGCGCGTGGCCAGCGCGAACGCGGCGGGCACGGATTCCTGCGAGGCGACCGACGTGCCGACGATCCCGTAGAGGGCGTCGAGCACCTCGTTCTCGGGGAGGCCTGCGACCAGCTCGACCGCCCACCGGATGCGGGCGGACACGGAGCCGCCGGCGACCCAGTTGCCGACGCGCTCGAGAGGCGCGGCGGCGTCGGCCGCACAGCGGGCTCCGTCGAGTACCGACAGGGCAGGGTCGTCCAGGGCGCCGGAGACGGCGGCCGCGACCGCCGCGGCCGCGCTCAGCCCCAGGCCGGTGTTGTGCGTGAGCCGCGACGCCTCGACGACGGCCCCCGGCAGCGACCCGTTCGCGTTCGGGAAGGCGATGCCGACCGGGGTGATGCGCATCGCGGCCCCGTTCGTGGTGCCCCGCGCGCCGGGGTCGTCCTGGGGCCCGGCGCCGGCCTGGATGGCCGCGATCGCGGCCTTGGTCGAGGGACCGAGCAGGTCGAGCGACCCGCGGTCCGCCATGCCCTTCTCCCAGGCCGCCAGAGCGTCGGCGAATTCGGCCGGTGTGATATGACCGCGCCCGGCGATCAGCAGCCGGGCGACGAGGACCGCCTGCTCGGTGTCGTCCGTGACCGACCCGGCCCGCATGGACGGGGCGATGGGCTGGTTGGCCACGGCGTCGCGCAGCCCGGTGATGCGGCCGTAGACGGCGGCGATCCGTTCGCGGCTCATCGACTGCGTGGGCATCCCCAGCGCGTCGCCGATCGCCAGACCGACGAGCGCGCCGGTGGCCCGGTCGGTCACGGTCTCGAGGCTCGGCCTCGTCACAGTGTGCCTCCAAAATTGATGACGATACGGAAGTGGTCCGGATCCAGGAGCGCCGTCACATGCTCGACGAACCCGCCGTCCGCCCCGAACGACGTGCGGGCGGTGCCCAGGAACCCGCATCCCTCGGGGCGTTCCAGCACGCGGGCGTCGTCGGCCTCGAGCCGGACGAGCCGTACCTGCTGGCTCCCGTTGACGGCGCGTATCCCGGCCCGCTGCAGCGTCGCCCAGATCGATCCGTCGATCAGACCCGTGACGGGCAGATCGGCCAGAATCCCGGTGGCCGGCAGGAACGACGACTCGTAGGAGACGGCGGTGCCGTCCTGGAGCCTGCGAATCCTGCGGATCCGGACGGCGTGGACTCCGGCCAGGGCCGCATCCGTCAGCACCTCGGGAGGCAGGGCTGTCATCTCCCAGGGAACAGAAACGATGTCGAGGACCTCGGTGATGATGTCGTTCCCAGCACTGCGCAGGGCGCGCGCCCAGCCGAGCGACTGGTCCAGGGCCACCCCGTCGAAGGTCACGAACGAGCCGATGCCCGAGCGGGTCGCGATGAGGTTGCGTTCCTGGAGTTCATGCAGTGCCTGACGGATCGTCCCGCGCGAGACATCGAAGCGTCGAGCGAGCTCGTTCTCCCCGTCCAACTGGTCGCCCGGCTTGAGCTCACCACTGCGGATGGCCCGAGCGAGACTCTCGACGATGCGGGACCGCTTATGTGCTCCGATAGACATGTTCAGTACTTGTACACTCATTCTCCGGACGTGTCCAGAGGTTGGCTCTGTCTGCGGTTCGTGGGTTCTGGCGCAGATCCGGGGGAGCGGTCGCGGAGGGGCGCCGCGGTGTCCGCGAGGGCTCGGCGTCCGGGAGGGACCGCGTACGCCTCGGCGTTCGGCGGACGGGAGTGATACTCCGTCAGAGCTGCGACTGCCGCTGTCGCGATCGGCTGCGGCCGGTGACGGGACCGGTCATGCGGGCCGATGTGTCGTTCTGGGGCTCCCGGGTCCGACGGCGTCGACGACGCGCACACCGAGGCGGTGACCGCCGCCTTCGGCGCCGGTCGACGTGACGGCGAGCGGCCGGGTGGCCGCCATGGGCCGGGGCCGGGCCGGCTGGCTGCGTGGACAGCCGGAGGCCCCGGACTTCGTACGACGGGACTTCACTGCGGACGCTCCGGACCAGGTGTGGTGCGGCGACATGACCGAGATCACCACCGGTGAGGGCAAGCTCTGCCTATGGCCACCGTCATCGACCTGTTCTCGCGCCGGCTGTTCGGTCACGCGATGGGCGCACACCATGACGCCGAACTGGTCGTGGCGTCCTTGAACGTGGCTGCGGTCAGGATCTCCGGGGGGGTCAGGACGGTCTTGGCGGTCAGCCGGAGGTTTTTGATCATCGGATTCGGGTCGCCCTTGCGGCTGATCAGGACGACCTGGCTGGGGGGAGCGCCCTCGATCGGGACGGTGACGAGGTCGGGACGCAGTGAGCTTCGCCGATCGCCGACCGGTAGCACGGCGATCGCCTTGCCGCTCGCGACGAGTTCGAGTTTGTCCTCGTAATTCTCGATCGGCGGCACGTCGGCCCCGAGGACCCGGTAGGAAGTCCAGCCCGCGGTCTCGAACGCGCACGGTGCCGCTTCTTCGCCGGCCAGTTCTTCCGCGGTCACCGACGTGCGGTCGGCCATGGGATGGCTGTGCGGGACCACGAGCATTCGGGGTTCCTCGTAGAGCGGGGTGGTGGACACGCCGTCGGCGGCGAGCGGCAGCGGGGCCCGCGCGATCAGGGCGTCGACGCGTTCGTCGGACAGTGCCCCGACGTCGCGGCAGCTCAGATGCCGGGTGGTGATCTCGGCGTCCGGGTGACGGTGGCGCAGTTCCCGTACGGCGGCTGTGACCACCAGGTCTTCGACGTAGCCGATGGTGATGCGTTCGGTCTGGGCTTGTTCACGTACGGCCAGTTCGGCCTGGCGGGCGGCCTGCAGCAGGGCCTGGGCCAGGGGGAGGAACGTCTGGCCGGAGGGAGTGAGCCGGGTGCCCTGGGGGGTGCGGTCCAGCAGTCGTGTGCCGAGATGTTTCTCGAGCCGTTGGATCTGGCGGCTCAGCGCGGGCTGGGCCACGTGCAGGTCGGCGGCGGCCCAGCCGAAGTGCTGGTGCGCCGCAACGACGGTGAAGTAGCGCACCAGCCGCAGTTCCAGGTCCTCTCCGGGATCGTTCACCTGCCCAGCGTACGTGTCATGCCGTTCCGGAATGACCGGGTTGCCGAACCGGTCTTGGACGGCCGTGCCGGCCTGGGCCTTGACTGAAGGAGCAACGTTCCCCGGAGAAAGTGGCAGGCACGATGAAGGCGATCCAGTTCCATGAGGCGGGCGGGCCGGAGGTTCTGCGGTACGACGAGGTGCCGGTTCCCGAGATCGGCCCGGGCGAGGTGCTCGTCCGGGTGCACGCGGCGGGTGTCAACCCGCCGGACTGGTATCTGCGTGAGGGGATGAAGGTCATGCCCGCCGGGATGAGGCCGGCGCTGGAGTTCCCTCTGATCCCTGGAACGGACATGTCGGGTGTGGTGGAGGCGGTCGCTCCGGGCGTGCCGGGGTTCGCCGTCGGCGACGAGGTCTTCGGGATGCTGCGGTTCCCCGGATTCGACGGCCGGACGTACGCCGAGTACGTGGCCGCGCCGGTTTCGGACCTGGCGCACAAGCCGGCCGGTATCGACCACGTGCAGGCGGCCGGGGCGCCGATGGCCGTGCTGACGGCCTGGCAGTACCTGGTTGAGCTCGGGCACGACGTGCCGTCTCCTTTCACCGGCCAGGTGCACCGGCCGGTGCCGATCACGCCAGGGATGACCGTGCTGGTCAATGGGGCCGCCGGTGGAGTGGGCCACTTCGCGGTGCAACTGGCGAAAGGGAAGGGGGCACACGTCATCGCGGTGGCCTCGGGCCGGCACGAGCAGTTCCTGCGCAAGCTCGGCGCCGATGAGTGCATCGACTACACCACGACGCAGGCCGCGGACGTGGTCAGCGGCGTCGATCTGGTGATCGACACCGTCGGTGGCCCGGACAGCTCGCGCTTCCTGGCCCTGCTCAAGCGCGGCGGCACCATGCTTCCGGTGTTCTTCGCCCCGTACGACCCGGATGAGACGGCGCGTCTGGGTATCACGGTCTCGAACATCCAGGTGCGTTCCAACGGCCCCCAGCTCGCCGAGATCGGGCGCCTGTTCGACGAGGGCACGCTCCAGGTCGGAGTGGACAGCACCTACCCGCTGTCCGAAGCGAGCCGTGCACACACGCGAGCCGCGCAGGGCCACATCCAAGGCAAGATCGTACTGACAGTGGCCCCGTGATCGCCGAACTCCAGCAGGCGGTGGCGAACCACGCCCACACCCCGGACGGGCTGAATGTGCCCGAGCTGGAAACGGTGCCGGCCGAAGTGTCAAGCCCCGGGTTTTATGGAGAGTGCGGACTGTCCCGAGTCGGGTGGAGTCAGGCACGTCCGGTTCGGGTCGGCGGCTCGGGAAAACGGAACGACAGAAACGTCGTCACCGCGTCCCGAGCCGACCGCACAGGGACACACCCGATCGCGTCCGGTCGAGGTGCGGTGCGGCTTTCTGAAGCCTGGCTGGTTACCGGAACGGTGGTCGCCGTTTTCGGCCGGGACCTGGTTCTGTCCGAGTGATCAGGGACCGGACATCGACCGCAACGCGGCCCATGGTGTGGTTATCCCCACCGCCGAGGGGTGGTCCTCCGGATGGGCAATGACGTCGGGGTGCGGCGATCGTGTGTCCCAGAAGACGGCTTGGGCCAAAGGGGGAACGGTGGATCGTCCCGTGGAGCGCGTTCTGGCACGTCGCACGTTACTGGCCGGCACTGCGGCAGCCGGTGCGGGCACGGTGTGGGGAGGCATGGGGAAGGCCGTCGCGGGTGGGTGGAGAGGGCCGGTGGAGCAGGCAGCGGTGGCCGCCGAGGCGGCAGGTCTGCACCGCGCGCTGATTCAGATACGGCGGGACATCCATCGGCACCCTGAGGCTCCGGGGCAGGAACAGCGCACGGCCGCTGTGGTCGCCCGGGAACTGAGGGCGGCGGGGCTGGCCGTCGTCACAGGAGTGGGCGGCAACGGAGTCGTCGGGGTCCTGCACGGCTCGCGTTTAGGCCGGACCGTTGCCTACCGGGCGGACATGGACGCGGTTCCGCCTGCGAGCATCGTCGGGGGAGGCTCCGCTCCTGCCCATGTCTGTGGCCACGACGTCCACACCACGGTGGGTATCGGTGTCGCGCTGGTCCTTGCGCGGCTGCGGCAGCAAATGAGCGGAACGGTGGTCTTCCTTTTCCAGCCCGCAGAGGAGACGCTGTCCGGCGGCCGCGCACTGATCGACGCAGGTGTGCTGGAGAGCCTGCGTGTCGAGGAAATCCATGCGCTGCACTGCGGACCGTTCCCAGTCGGCCGGTTCGCCGTGACTCCGGGCTACGGGATGCCGGGCCAGGACAAGGCAGAGGTGACCCTTTCCGGGCCGGACGCGCTCGATGCTGCGCAGCGCCTGGCCGCCGATATCGGCGCGCTCGCAACCGTGCCGCTGCCACAGACAGCGGCAGATCTGGAGCGGATCATCGCCGAGGCCCAGACGCCCGACGGGCCGCTGGCCCGGTTCGTGGCCGTCCGGGCGACAGCGCAGGAGGCCAAGGTGAGCGTGTCCTATCGCTGCTGGCCGCAGGAGCGGTACCTGGAAGTGAGAGAAGACATCCGTCGAGCGGCCATGCCGTACGCGTCGGCCGGGGTGAGCTTCCCCGCCGAGCCGTTCCCGGCCATGATCTGCCCCGAACACGATGCCCGTCTGCTCGCCCGCCACCTGCGCCGCACCATCGGCCGGGACACGGTTGTCGAACTCTGTGCTGCTTTCCCGCCTTTCAGCGGTGAGGACTTTGCCCTCTTCCTGGAAAGGATTCCCGGTACGTACACCTTCCTCGGTGTCCATGCCCCGGGCACCCCCATCACAACGGGTTATCCGCATTACCCGGATTTCTCCCCGGACGAGCGCGCCATCGGTGTCGGCGTGCAGGCGATGGCGGGCTGGATCGCGGAGCGCACCCACAAGAGCGCAGAACCTGCCGGCACAACTCGAATCACGCCCGTCCCGAACTTGGCGGAAGACCGCAGGCCATAGCATCAGCAGCCCGGCGTTCGGCTGAGCCTCCGTCAAGTGCCGGAGGCTCAGCCGTCTGCGTGCGTCGGCTTTCTCGGCCAGCCGGGGGTGGTGGCTTTCCGCGCGAGGCGGTGGGTCATGAGGGTGATGGTGACGCAGGTGATGAGGGTTTCGGAGTGCTGGGCGAGGCGTTCGTAGTCCCTGGCGTGGCGGCGTGTGTGCATCATCCACGCGGGGCTGCGTTCCATGACCCGCCGCTTGGCCTGGGGGACGAACCCGGTCTGCGCGGGATTGTGCTCGACGATCTCCACCTCGATGCCCGCCTTCTGGCCGTGCGCGACGACGGCGTTCTTGAAGCCCTGGTCGACCAGGGTTTTCTCCACGGTGTCGGTGTCGGCGGCGACCTTGTCCAGCAGTGCGATCCCGACGGCGTTCTCGTGCGCCGACGTGGCCGCCACGACCACCGCGATCACCAGCCCCAGAACGTCAACGGCCAGGCCGCGCTTGCGGCCCGGTATTTTTTTGCTGTATTACGACCCCGTCGACACCGCGGGCACCCCAGCCGCCACGTGCACGCTCCGGGTGTCGAGCACCACCATGCTCGGGCCCGCCTTCCGGCGCGCCATTTCCCGCACCTGCCAGCGCAGCAGGTCGTGAATGCATCTGGTAGATGCCGTCGTCACGCCAGGTGCAGAAGTAGTGCTTCACCGCGCCGGGTGGCGGAAAGTCGTGTGGAAGCAGCTCCCACCGGCAACCGGTCCGGCCCTGGTAGAGCAGCGCATTGACGATCTCCCGCATCGCGTACCGGCCCTGACAGCCGCTGACCGAGGGATGCGCGGCCTTCCACGCGGTGATCACAGGCTCGACCGGCGCCCACCGCTCGTCGCTCACGTCGGTCTTGCAGGACTTGCGCTCGCTCACGGCGACCAGCCCAACATGCCCATGGCCGCCGGTCGGCCGGGATGCCGCACCGCCACACGTTCAGGCTCCGTTGTCGGATTCCGGCGATGCTGTCTCAGCGCGGGGAACAGGACACGTGGCCGTGTTGAGGGGCGCGGCGGTGGCGGAGGTCGCGGCGCGGACGAACGCGGCGACCTCGCGGGATGTGGATGCCCGAGGCCAGGCGATCACGAGGGTGGCAGGCTCGGCGTCCGTGACCGGGCGGCTGACCGTGCCCGGTGGCAGACGGTCACGGACTGATTCCGGGAGCACCGCGACCATGCGGCCGAGCAGGATGAGCTGGAGCAACTGGGCGGTTTCGGTGACGAGTTGGCCGGTCACGCCGGGGCGCGCCTCCGGCCAGCGGGGCTGGGTTTCGCCGCGGAGGTCGGCCATCGACACCGTGGTGCGGTCGGCCAGGGGGTGGCCGTCCGGGAGCACCACGACCTGGCCCTCGGCGTGCAGGTCGTCGCTGTCCAGGCCGCTCAGGTCGTTCTGCGGTCGGTGCAGCAGGGCGAGGTCGGCGCGGCCGTCGCGGACCATCGCGGCGCGTTCGCCTACGCTGAAGGCGAGCTCGACGGGGACGGCGCCGGGGGTGGCGGCATAGCGGTCCAGGATGGGCCGCAACAGGTCGGCGTCACCGCCGGGTTTGAGCGCCAGAACCAGGCGCGGGGTGACGGCGGCCGCCCTTCGTGTTCGGCGTACCGCCGCGGCCACCGCGCCCAGCACGCCGCGCCCCTCGGTCAGGAGCACCTCGCCGGCCGCCGTGAGGCGGACCTCGCGGCTGGTGCGTTCCAGCAGGGTCACCCCCATCCGGCGTTCGAGCAGGCGGATCGCCCTGGACAGCGGCGGTTGGGCGATACCGAGCCGGTGGGCGGCCCGCCCGAAGTGCAGTTCCTCGGCGACCGCGACGAAGTAGCGCAGTTCCCGGGTCTCGACGTCCATACCGTGAGGGTATCGATCGAGACCGGGCCGGTCCTGGTCCGTGGAGCCGGTGAGTGGTCGGCTGGACACATGAGTGATGATGCGACGATCGCGCTGGTTACCGGGGCGAACAAAGGGATCGGGCGGGCCGTGGCGAGCCGGTTCGCGGAACTCGGGATGACGGTGCTGGTCGGCGCCCGAGATCTGGAGAAGGGCGCCGAGGCGGCGGCCGCGATACGCGCGGCGGGCGGCGTCGCGTACCCGATCGGCCTCGATGTGACCGACCGGCGCGGCGTGACAGCGGCGGCCGAGGAGATCGGCGACCGGTTCGACCACCTGGACATTCTGGTCAACAACGCCGGTATCGCCGGCGAGCTCGGGGCGCAGTCGCCGGGCCCGGCGCGGCTCGACGGGATGCGGGCGGTGTTCGAGACGAACCTGTTCGGTGTCGTCACCGTGACCGAGGCGATGCTGCCGCTGCTGCGCCGTTCGCCCGCGGCGCGGATCGTGAACGTCTCCAGCGGCACCTCGTCGATGACCTGGACGACCGATGCCACCCACTACCTGAGCCGGATGCCGGGTTCGCTGGGTTATCCGGTGTCGAAAGCCGCGCTGAACATGCTCACGGTGCAATACGCAAAGGCGCTCTCACACGAGGGGATCCTCGTGAACGCGGTCGCGCCCGGCGCGTGCGACACGGATTTCGCCAAGGGCCTGCCGTTCCGTCTGACCCGGACCGCAGCCGACGGTGCCGCGGTTGTGGTGCGCCTGGCCACACTCGGGCGAGAGTGCCCGACGGGTGGCTTCTTCGACGACAACGGCAAGGTGCCCTGGTGAGTGGATCGGCGGGGTGACGAACCCACCAGGACGACATCGAGGTCTGTGTCGTCTGTCCATGGGCCGGTCGCGTCCACGTCCCGGCCGAACGCGGGGTTTGCCTTCTTGAGGCTGGAGACGGGAAAGCCGGCCACGGGGCCCGGACGGCCGGCGGCTTGAGATCGCGACCGTGCTCCGAGAGCGCGTGGAGCAAGCCCCGGCGGACCGTACGGGGGCCATCTGAGCCGGCGCCGGATCGGGCACCCCGGTGCGGCAGAGTGCGGCGCCGTCCGGGCAACTGCTCCGTGAACGCGGCAGCTTGCTCTACGCGCTCGTGGAAGGTCGTGCGGGTGCGTAGATTGTGCACGGCTCACACGCGGTCCGCGGGAACGTGGCAGCCGGCCTCCAGCTCGTATGACCGCGCGTCGATCGACGACGCCGGAACGAGCGCGGTCCGCCGACCAGTCCGTCTTCACCAGCCCAGGTCACAGCCCTGCTCGCGGCGCACACATGGGCGTGTGCGGCCACCGGTCGGTGCGGGACCGCCGGAGCATGACGGCAGGTCACCGGCCCTTGGCCGGGACTGCGCATCAATGTCAGTGCTGGGAGATACGTTCGAGGTCTTGGAACCGCTGTTGCACGACAGGAGTGGACGATGACCGAGAGCAGTGTGCTGCCCGCGCTCAGGGTGGTACTGACGGACGTCAACGAGCGTGTGGTGGAGGCGTGGCGCGCCGCGTTCGCCGACACCCCCGGCATCGAGATCCGCAAGGGCTCGATCCTCGACGAGGACGTCGACGCCTGGGTCACCCCCACGAACTCCCGGGGCAGGATGGACGGCGGAGTCGACGCCGTCATCAAGCGGTACCTGGGATCCGGCATCCAGGTACGCGTCCAGCGGGCCATCCGCGACCGGTTCGCCGGACCCATGCCGGTCGGCAGCGCGGTCTGCGTCCCGTCCGGCGCAACCGTCCCCCGGTACCTGATATCGACGCCGACGATGGTGCGGTCCTCACAGGACGTGAGTGCCACACTGAACGTGGCGCTGGCGTGCGCGGCCGCGTTCCAGGCCGTCCACCGGCAGAACCGCAAGAAGCCGGGCAGCATCCGGTCCGTGGCGCTGGTCGGAATGGGGGCGCGGACCGGCCAGGTGCCGGCCCGGGTGTGCGCCAATCTGATGTGGACCGGCTACACGCTCTTCCATGACCACTGGTTCGAGGACGACGACGAGCTGCGGTCCACGATCATCTCCCAGCTCCACGGAATCGAGAACGCCCCCGTCGACCAGCGGGTGCGCATCGTGCCGCCGACGGCCGTCACGCCCGTCGCCCCCGCGTCGGCGCCCGAAGCTGCCGCTCCCGCACCTTCTTCTCCTTCCGCCACGACGAGCGACAGCGCCTCCGCCACGACCGGACCGGCCACCGGCGTCGCGGCTTCGGGCCAGCCGCCGCAGCCCCAGCCCGATGCGAACGACCCCCTCGCCCTGACCGAGCTCTTCCACGGTGGTGGGGAGGCCTGGCTCCCGCTGCTGAGGCCGGTCATCGAGGCGCAGCCGGACGCCGCACGGTTCATCGGGAAGGGGCGCAGCCACGAGGTGGTCCCGGTCCGCGAGCTGACCTTCCAGGCGCTCAAGCCGAACCCGCCGCACAAGTGGAAGGTCGTGGTCTTCGGTCAGAACCCGTACCCGCGGCCGGAGAGCGCCACCGGCATAGCCATGTTCGACAACACCTTCAGCGACTGGAAGGACAGCCAGTTCGGCCGGGTCGTCAGCATCCGGTGCCTCATCAAGGCGGCGGCGATGTGGAAGTACGGCATCGTCAAGAAGACCCCGATCGCCGACGTGCGGGCGCTGCTGAAGGAGCGGGACACGGTCCAGCCGCCGGAGTGGTTCCAGGCGATGCTGACGCAGGGCGTGCTCCTGCTGAACGCGTCACTGACCGCGAGCGGCGACGGGGCGATGGGTGCCGACCAGCACACGACGTTCTGGCGGCCGGTCGCCGAGCGGATCGTCGAGGAGATCCTCAAGGCCAAGCAGGACGCGGCCGAGGAGGACCGCGGTGTCGTGTTCGCGTGGTGGGGGGCGCACGCCCGCAGCCTGAAGCGGGTCGTCCTGCGGCTCCAGCAGAAGTATCCGGATGTCGAGGTCCGGCACCTGGACCACGCGAACCCGGCGGCACAGGGCGACATCTTCTGCGAGGGCGACCACTTCGCCCAGGTCAACGACGCCCTGACCTCGCTGGGCGCCGACCCCGTCGACTGGCTGCCCAGCAAGGGATGGAACGCGCCTGCGGCCGGCGCGGGCGGTGCGGACGGGGGTGTCGCGGCGCGCATGGGCGCTTTCATCGAGTCGACCATGAACCTGCACCAGCTGTACCTGGAGCGCCTCACCGGCGTCAAGGACGAGGGCCTGGTCCTGCCCGCGGTCACCGGCGTCTTCGACACCCCGCTGATGGACTTCCAGGACGCCGTCGCCCCGGTCTCCACGGCGCTGTCCGGGCTCGCCGGGCACATCCGGCGCTCCCACGACTTCGGCAAGCGGCGTGCGGACCAGACGGCCGGCGGCCTGTCCGCCGCGGCGATCGCCGCGCTCCACCTCTACACCTGTGAGTCGGCCTTCTACCGCGAGATCAACAGCGTTCTGCGCTCCCCCGACCGCACTAGGGTCACACCGTACCTGCCCTACCTGCGGCTGCTGTTCTCGGCGGTCTCGGAACTGCCTGCCTACACGCAGCCGTTGTGGCGCGGGGTGTCGATGGACCTCCGGGCGCAGTACCCGGTGGGCCGAACGGTGACCTGGTGGGGCGTCTCCTCGTGCACCTCCGAGTTGAAGGTGGCCAAGGCGTTCCTGGGCAGTCGCGGCAAGCGAACCCTCTTCGAGGTGACGCCCGCCCGCGCGGTCGGGATCAAGAGCTTCTCCGCCTTCACCGGCGAGGAGGAATACATCCTCACGCCGGGTACCCAGCTCAAGGTGACGGAGGTGACGAGCGAGCCCCGCGGGCTGTGCACCGTCCGGCTGAGCGAGGTCACGGACGCCACTCCCATGGTGTCCTGAACCGCCCCTGTTCCACGGCGGCTACGGCCGTGGTTGCCGGACGTCCGCACCCGGCAACCACGTGGCAGAGGCCGGTACCGGTCCCGCGGCTGTCCCTGCTGCAAGCCCTCCGGGCGCGTTCTGCACGTACACCGTCGCCGCAGTTTCTACGGCAGTTCTGCTGCTCTGCCTACGGCTTTGGCATGCGGCCCCGGCCTTGACCGAACGGGGTTGCTTCTAGGGAGCGTATTCGGTTGTGATCAAGGGGCTGCTCGTGTGAGGTCCTTGATCCAGATCACGGAGGCCCGGAAGTGGAGTCCGGCGAGGTAGCTCCCCGGGGTCTTGTCGTAGCGGGTGGCGATGCCTCGCCATGCCTTCATCCTGTTGATCGCCCGCTCGACGGTGTTCCGCTCCTTGTAGAGCCCGGTGTCGTGACCGACGGGCCTACCGCCTCTGCTGCCCTTCTTCTTCCGGTTGGCGGCCTGGTCCTTCTTCTCCGGGATGACCGCCTTGATACGGCGTTTGCGCAGGTGGGCGCGGTTGCCGCGAGACGCGTATGACGCTTATCCGCGTGGGATGTCTTGTCCCCGGCGACTGCGTCCGGCCGGGTGCGGGGGCGGCCGACGGGCCCGCGTACCCGCACCTTCTTCAGGACGGGGATGAACTGTGGGCTGTCCGCTGCCTGGCCCGCGGTCAGGATGAACGCCAGCGGGCGGCACCTGCGGTCGGCGGCGAGGTGGACCTTGCTGCTCTGCCCGCCCCTGGAGCGTCCGAGGAGGGCGGCCTTCAGCCGGAGTTTGTGCCGCCGCCGGACGCGTCGTCGTTCTTCCCGCGCGGGATCGCTTTCGGTGTCCTGCCCTCTTTGTCCTTCAAGGCTGCCCCCTTTGACCTGGCCTTCTCCTCCTCGGCAGCGGCTTTCTCCAGGGCGGTGACGACGTCCTCGTCCAGGTGCATCCCGGCCGCGTCGTGGTGGGCACGGGCGGTGGTCGAGTCGATGCCGACCAGGGACAGGTCCACCTCACCCCGCTTCGCGGCTTCCGCGATCAGGCCCTCCAGCAGGGCCTCGAAGACCCCTGCGGTCGCGCGGAGCAGCGCAGACGCTTGCTGCCGGCCCGGCTGGTGGTGTACTTCGTGCTCGCCCTCGCCTTGTTCTCGCCGGCGCCGTATCTGGAGGTGATGCGGCACCTGGTCGAGGGCCTGCGCGGTCAGGGGCTGCTGGGCGAGTGGCACATTCCTGCGGAGTCGTCCCTGTTCCGGGCCCGCCAGCGGCTGGGTGCGGAGCCGCTGCGGGTGCTGTTCGCCACGGCCGCGAAGCCGATGGGCACCCAGGCCACCCCGGGTTGTTTCTGGCGAGGGCTGCGGCTTTTGGCGGTGGACGGCACCTGCTGGGACGTCGCCGGCAGTGCGGCCGACGAGGCCGCCTTCGGTGGCCCCGGAAACAGCCGCGGGACCGACAAGTCCTCCTTTCCCAGGTGTGGATGGCCTGCCTGATCGAGGTGGGCACCCACCTCGTGCTGGATGCCGAGCTGGCGGGCTGCCGCACCGGGGAAGTCACCCTGGTCAGCCGCCTGCCCCGCTCGTGCGGGCCCGGTGAACTGGTCCTGGCGGACCGGGAGTTTTTGGGCGTGCCGTTGTGGCGGGCCTTCACCGCCGGCGGCGCCGATCTGCTGTGGCGGGTACCGGCCGACCGGATCCTGCCCGTCGAACGGCAGTTGCGGGACGGATCCTGGCTCTTCCGCATCCACGCCTCCACCGATCCCGCACGCCGTGATCCCGTCACGGTGCGGGTAGTGGCCTATCAGCTGCACGGCACCGGCGGCACGGGCGAGGACCACCGTCTGGTGACCACGCTGCTCGATGCCCGCCGTTATCCCGCCCGTCGGCTGGCCGCGCTCCACCAGGAACGCTGGGAGGCGGAGACCGTCTTCGCCGAGCTCAAGACCCACCAGCGCGGAGCCCGCACCGTGCTCAGCAGCAAAACCCCCGACGGTGTCCTGCAGCAGATCTGGGCGCACCTGCTGGTCCACCACGCGCTGCGGGAGCTGATGGTCAGAACCGCCGCCACCCGCAACCTGGACCCCGACCGGGTCTCCTTGACCGAAACCCTGCGCTCCGCCCGGCGCAGCGTGACCCTCACCCCGGGCAGCTTTTCCCCCTGAGGTGCTGGTCAGAGCCCTCGTCTGGCTCCAGCACGACCTTCTGGAGCGTCTCTTGCCGCCCAGACGGCTGCGCAGCCAGCCCCGCGTCGTCAAACGCAAGATGTTCCAACTACCGGCTCAAACGGGCCGAACACCACGTCTGGCCCCAGCCCACCCACACCGGCACCCGAGCCATCCGCATCCAACGACCCCAACCCGCAGACCCGTAAAGCAACAGTATTGGGCCTAGGGCGTGTCGGATGCTCCCTGGTGCCGTCGCAGGTGGCGGCACGGGGCACCCCGGCGCCGACTGCCCTGCGGTCAGCCGTCGGGGTGGGTCGCCAGGAGGGCGCGCAGGGCCGCCGCGCCCCAGGCCCGGCTGCTGACCGGACTGTACCTGCCTACTACAGGGACCGTGTACCCACCATCGTGGGGCGGGCGGTGGGGTTGGTCAAGATGAGGCCGCGCTTCTTCGCGAAGCGAGACAGCGAGCGCAGTGCGGCGATTGCGCTGCGTCGCTGCCATCCGTGCAGAGGTGACAGCGCGGCCGTGACGTCGGCGACGGTGATCTCCCGCAGATGACCACGGGGCGTCGCCAAGTTCTCCAGCAGGGGGCGGACGCAACCGAAGCAGACGTAGAGACAGGTGTGGGATCGGGGCCTGGCACGGCTGCCGCCGTCGAGCAGGACCAGCAGCCAGGCTCGGACGTCGCCGGCGAAACCGGCGGGCAGCTCGGCGGTGCGGTCGTCGTTCCAGGAGCGGATCGCCAAGGCGCCCTCGTCTTCGAGCAGTTCCAGCTCCCGAGAACGTGGAGGTCCAGGCCCTGTCGGGCCGGGTCGACTCGGAGGACCGCATCACGGACGTGACGACGGTGGCGCTGAAACCCACGTCCGGCCCCGACCCGGAGGGCAGTCGGCTCTACGAGGGCCCCTCTCCCTGGACCGCACCGCCCCTTCGGCTGCACGGTCCGCATCCTCCCCCCACCACGGCCTCCTCGCCTCGGCGCAAAGATGGGCGTGGTGGCGGTGCCGTCGGAGGAGCTGGTGGAGGCGGCAAGGGCGCTGACGCGGCAGGCCGCCTGCGCGACCGGCCTTCGTGTCGCGGAGTCGCAGTCGCTGAGTCGCTGTGCCGCTCAGACCGCGGCGAGGACGGTCAGCAGCAGCTGAGCCACCAATATCTTCATGAGCATGGCGGCCGGGTAGACCGTCGTGTAGCCCAGCTCGGGCAGGGAGTTGCCCGCCTGCTCCCGGGCGAAGACCAGCGTCGCCGGCTGGGTTGACAGTCCGGCGAACACCCCGGTGGTGACGCCCATCGGCAGCCTCATCACCTTGTGGCCCACGATGATCACGCCGAACGCCGTGATCAGGCACAGCACCAGGGCTGTGCCGAGGATCAGCCAGCCGCCGCCGGTGGCGATCGTCGAGGCGAACGAGTGGCCAGCCCGGGTGCCGATGCCCGCCAGGAAGAGAACCAGACCGATCTCGCGCAGCGTGGAGTTCACCGGCCTGGGCAGCTGCCACACCAGTGGTCCGGTGCGCCGGCGTGCGCCCAGCAGCAGCCCGACCACCAGGGGACCGCCCGCCAGGCCGATGGTGAAGTGACCGCCGCTCGGCAGTGGGACGGTCAGCGCCCCGAGCAGCAGCCCGAACCCCAGGCCGAGCGCCAGTGACGCGATGTTGATCTCACCCATCTCGCGGTAGGAGTCGCCGAAGTACCGGCTGATCTCCTTCATGTGTTCGGGCGGAGCGAGCACTCGGATGCGGTCGCCCAGTTCCAGGACGGTGTGGCCCTCGGCCAGCATGTCGGTGTCCTCACGGCGCACCCGGGTGATCACCGCGCCGAACCGCTCGGTCAGGTCGAGTTCGTCGATGCGCTGCCCGACCAGCTTCGGATCGGACATGAAGATCCGGCGGACGTCCAGGTGGGAGCGGTCCGCGTCGAGAGGCCGCGTGCTGACCTCGCCGACCAGACGCGTGGCGTCGGCCACCCCCTTCGCCGTCCCCACGATCGTCACCAGGTCGCCGGGTTCCAGCCGCCGGCCGGGCTCGGCCACCGCGACCTGCTCGTTGTGGCGCACCCGCCCGATGATGGCCTGGCTGCCGGACGCCTGGATCACGTCGGTCACGCTCAGGGGCCGCTGCACGTGCGCCGTGGCGTTGAGGATCTGCTCGTCGGCGGGGCCGGCGAAGGTCGCGTCGGCCACGTAGTCGATGTGCCACCAGCGTTGCAGCACATTGATGGCGATCATGCCGGAGATCACGCTCACCGGGTAGGCGAGCGAGTACGCGACGACCGGGAGGTCGGCTTCCTGACCGTTGAACTTCTCCACCAGGGCGGCGAGTGCCGGGGTGTTGGTGAGTACGCCGGTGAAGAACCCGGCGCCCTTCGGCCCGCCGAGGTCCAGCATCCAGGCGACGCCGACCGTCGCCACGGCCACCACCACGATGGTGCCCACGGCCAGCAGGTTCCACCGCAGGCCGACGCGGCGCATCGAGGACATGAACACCGGTCCGGTGGACAGCCCGATGGTGTAGACGAACAGGGCCAGGCCCAGTAGATAGACGATCTCCGGGAGGCTCAGCCGGGCGTCCAGCGCCCCGGCGGCGATACCGGCGAACAGCACGCCGGCCACGCCGAGCCTGAATCCCGCAATTCTGATCCGGCCGAACAGGTAGCCGCCTGCGATCACCGCAAACAGCACCAGCAGCGGATTCTCCGCCAGGGTGTCGAGCACCATTGTTCTCACCCGGTCTTCTCTGCCCGGGTCCTCTGTGCCCGGTCTTCTGCGCCTGGGTCTTCTTTGCCCGGTCTTCTTTACTTGGCTGATGAAGTGTCAGCGTCCGGCCGGTCAGGCGCCGGCACTCTGCCGGTCAAGCGCCGGCCTGCTTCTCGTCGGCCGAGGCGGCCAGGTTCTCGCGCAGCCGCCGCAGATGCTCGTCCAGCTGCGGCGGGAGCCGGTCGAAGCCCGCGAAGTACTCGGCGATGGAGTCCGCCTCACGCAGCCACTGCTCGACATCGACCTTCAGCAGCTCGGCCAGGTCCTCGTCGGACATCGACAGGCCGGTCAGGTCGAGGGCGTCCGGGGCAGGCAGCAGCCCGATCGGGGCGTCGACCGCGCCGGTGGGCTTCGGTGCGTCGGCGGTACGGCCGAACACCCACGCCAGCACGCGGCTGTTGTCGCCGAATCCTGGCCACAGCCAGCGCCCGTCGGCGGACTTGCGGAACCAGTTGACGTAGAACACCTTCGGCAGCTTCGCCCCGGGCCGCTCGCCCATGCGCAGCCAGTGGGTCCAGTAGTCGGCCATGTTGTAGCCGCAGAACGGCAGCAGGGCGAACGGGTCCCGGCGCAGCCGACCGACCGCGCCGGTGGCGGCGGCGGTGGTCTCGGACGACACGGTCGATCCCATGAAGACGCCGTGCGTCCAGTCCCTCGCTTCGGTGACCAGCGGCAGCACAGAGCCCCGCCGGCCGCCGAACAGGATCGCGTCGACCTTCACCCCCTGGGGGTCCTGCCAGTTGTCCGCGATGGACGGGCACTGGGCGGCCGGCACGGTGAAGCGGGCGTTGGGGTGGGACGAGAGGGTGCCGTTGCCCGGCGTCCAGTCGTTTCCGCGCCAGTCGATCGCGTGTGCGGGCGGCTCCTTGCTCAGGCCCTCCCACCACACGTCACCGTCGTCGGTGAGCGCGACATTGGTGAAGATGCAGTTGCCGGAGAGGCTGGCCAACGCGTTGGGGTTGGTGTCCGGGCCGGTGCCCGGGGCCACCCCGAAGAACCCGTTCTCGGGGTTGATGGCGCGCAGGTCGCCGTTGTCGTCGAAGCGCATCCACGCGATGTCGTCGCCGAGCGTCTCGACCTTCCACCCGGGCACCGTCGGCACCAGCATGGCCAGGTTCGTCTTGCCGCAGGCGGACGGGAACGCGGCTGTGACGTGGCGCACCTCACCGGACGGGTCGGTCACCTTGGAGATGAGCATGTGCTCGGCGAACCAGCCCTCCTCCCGTGCCATCGTGGAGGCGATGCGCAGTGCGAAGCACTTCTTCCCCAGCAGCGCGTTGCCGCCGTACCCGGAGCCGAAGGAGATGATCTCGCGGGTCTCGGGGAAGTGGGTGATGTACTTGGTCTCGCTGCACGGCCACGCCACGTCCTCGGCACCCGGTGCCAGCGGGGCACCCACGCTGTGCAGGGCCTTGACGAAGCCGCCGCTCTCCTCGATGAGGTCCAGCGCCTGCTTGCCCATCCGGGTCATGATCCGCATCGAGACCACGACGTATGCCGAGTCGGTGATCTGCACGCCCAGCCGCGAGATCGGCGAGCCCAGCGGGCCCATGCAGAACGGGACGACGTACATCGCCCGGCCCTGCATCGCACCGGCGAAGTGCTCGCGCAGGGTCTGGCGCATCTCGTCCGGATCGGCCCAGTTGTTGGTCGGTCCGGCGTCCTCCGGCCGGGCGGAGCAGATGTAGGTCCGGTCCTCCACGCGGGCGACGTCGGACGGGTCCGAGCGGGCAAGGAAACTGTTCGGACGCAGCTCGGGACTGAGCCGTATGAACGTCCCCGCGTCCACCAGTTCGCTGGTGAGCCGGTCCCATTCGTCCTGTGATCCATCACACCAGACGATGTCATCGGGATTGGTCAGGGCGGCCACTTCGGCCACCCAGCCGGCAAGACCGAAATGAGTGGTGTGCTGAGGGTCGTCCATCGGCCTTCACCCTTCGCCTCATCGTTGAGTCGGTGCGGACGGACACGGCAGGATTGATTCCACCAACGAGGGCGCTGCAGATATGAGGGCCGAAAGAACCACCTGCCCCGGCCGGCGGCCCCATTCCCCGGCGCAAAGAACGTACCCCATCGGCCCCGTGGGCAGGCCGGTCGGCCTATCGGTGCAGTGTCGGTCAGCAGGTGCCGATTACAACTTGCCCTTGAAGCTCATCCGGGGTTCCCCGTCCATGACGGCCGGGTCTGCATCACCGTACAGCCGCCCGCGAACAGAAGGGCGGCTGACCTCTCTTGACCAAATCGCCTTGATCGCGCCCTGACCTGCTATCAGTGCTCGCTGCTTTCACGGTCAGCTGCGCCAGACGCGGCGCGCTGACCGGAGGGGAGCAGCAGGCCGTGCGGATGGCCCCGCGGCTGACGCCGTGGTCGCGGGCGAGGGCGGCGATGGAGCGGCCTTCCAGGTACGCCGTGCGGACGGTGTCGGACTTGTCGGCCGGGACTGCAGGTCGCCGGTGCGCGGGTGGCGGGCGGTGAGGTCCATCGCGGAGAACGCGCCGTCGTGGATGCGCAGCGCCACCTGGTCGTGGT
>NZ_JBEYWE010000042.1:0-29552 GCF_040644295.1 Streptomyces sp. NPDC047000 | reverse complement strand
GTCGAGCACGTCGAGCACGTCGAGCACGTCGAGCACGTCGAGCACGTCGAGCACGTCGAGCACGTCGAGCACGTCGAGCACGTCGAGCACGTCGAGCACGTCGAGGATATGCCCGGTGCCGCGTACGAGGCGGAACATCTCGGAGATGTGCAGGGTGTCGCCCGGCCGTGCGTAGGTCAGCAGTTCGCCGAACTTCGGAGGCTCCAGCGGGTGGAGGCGGCTGGACGTGCCCGCGGTCGAGGACCCGGTCGTCTTTGATTCCGGCTTCGTCGAGGACGCGGGCCCGCTCTACGCGCAGTTACGCATCCCGGAGCCGGAACCGGTCCCCGTGCAGTCCCCGGACGCCGCTTCTGCCGAGTTGCGCCTCGCGGCCGTCGAGGACCTGCAGCAGCGCCTCGATCTCCGCTTCGCCGGGCGGGATCCGCAGTTGCGGTTCCGCCGAGGGCCCGCGGCCGGTTTACCTCGTCCAGGGGGCACTCGACCACATGCCCGGTGAGGTTGTGCAGCTCAACCTTGTGCCGCAGCTCAAGGAACTGGAAGTACACCGCCGGTGCACCGGCCCGCCCGGTCCGCGAGTCGACGCAGCAGCACCGCCCCCGCATGCCCGACCAGGCCTTTCCCGTCGGTCCTCACGCACAGGCCGCGGTCCCACGCTGTATTCTCGACCACCAGAAAGGTGTCCTGGCTTCTGTACCGGATATGACCTAGACACTCACATCCTTGCAGGTCACAGGTGCCTTTCTGCTACCGGGCCGTCAGGTCGGCCAACTCCGCCGAAGAGCGGAGGTTACTGCTTGATCAACATCGTCCCTCGAAACGAACTGCGCCCAAGCGGGATCCCGCACGCCGGGGTCGGGCTGCCGGCTCTCGCCGAGTTCCTCCGCCCAGCCGGAGCGGACGCGCGCTCCTCGCTGGAGCAAAAGGCCAGATGCCGAGCTCAGGCGACGATGCAGGTCATGGCTGCCCACAACAGAGGGGACTGCTCGATCCGGCCGCCGGCGCGCCAGCGGCCGAGTTGCTCGCGCTGCCAGCGGCCGAGCCGGTGCACGGGGTCGGGGTGTTCGTGCGCGGTGTCGACGGCGACGATCGCCTCCGACAGGGGACGCACGGACTGGGGCACACCGGCGAACCGATGGAACGCAAAACTGGTCGGCAGGACCCAGCGGGTCGCAGTGACCAGCTCGGCACCGTTGTGGATCATCGCCGTGGCCAGTCCGAACGACTCGGCGAACCGCAGATCGCCGCCGCTCTCGCAGCCGATCAGGGCGACCCTCGGCGGCGCCGGCCAGACACGCGCGCCCGGCTCCCCGTCAGCCCGCAAAGGGAGCGTGCCGAGCAGGAGGTCCTTGGCCGCCAGCGGCCGATGGCTGCGGACCACCTCGGCCAGGCCCGAGCTCTGCGGACCGCAGCACAGATGGAGGGCGCCGTCCTCGCTCTGGCCGCCTTCGACTGGCGCGCCGCTGACATGCCCGACGTACATCAGTCTGCGGGCCCCCCGGCACAGAACGTCGCTCAGCCAGTCCCGGTCCAGGTCGGTACGACGGAACGCCTCCGCCGGGGTGCCGAGATGCGGTTCGACGGAGCCCGCGTCGAGACGGGCCCTGACGAGCGACAGCAGCGCCGGATCCGAGCCGGGTGGCCCCAGGACCGAGCCGAGCGGGGAATCGGCCCGGAACCCGGGCACGCGGGGGTCGAGGACGAGGACGACCGGGCCGGCGTCCCGCACCGGGCGTTCAGAGGTGATGTGCCTTCGCAACGACGTAGCCGTGGTGGTCACCACGTCCGCGAGATCGATGAGCCGGACGTCGTCGTCGTCGACAGCCAGCAGTTCCCAGGGGACCTGAGCGACCCGGGGGGACGGCTGGATCCGTATCAGCGGGCGGCCCGCGCGTCTTGACACCTGGCGTATCTGCGCCGTCAGCCCCTCCGGCCACAGCGCCTCGGCCAGCGTCCGCGCGAGTCGGCGCTCGGCGCGCCGATCGGACAACGCTCCCGACTCGAATGCCCGCTGCATCCCCGCCGCTCCCTCGCCCGCCGCGGGCAGTGCGGCGGCCAACTCGTGCATCGCCTGGTCGACTTCGTCGGCAGGACCCTGAGCGGTGCCGAAGCCCCGGGCTCCGCCGGCCCACGTCCAGGTCATGAACAGGTCGTCCGCGTCGGCCAGCCGGACCTGGACCACCGGGCGATTCGTCAGGTCATCGGTGAACCAGAACGGAACCTCCTCCTCGTCCACGATCCGCCGGCGGTAGCGGAACTCGGCCGCCGCGATGAACTCCTGGAGCGCGATCCGGCCGGTCTCCGCCGACATCAGCACCTTCGGCGGCGGCGCGACCCTCAGACCGGCGGAGACGGCTGCCTCCGCCGCCACACCGCCCAGCGTCACAGCGCCGCCGCCGTCATCCCCGTAGGACTTCATACCTGCGTCCGGGAAGACCGGTGTGGTGTCCCCGGAGCGCGTCACGGACTCCGGCACACCGCCGAGGGCCAGCGCCGCGCCCGCGCAGCGGTGTTCCACCAACTCGAAGAGGAGACCGTGGTCCTGACGGCGTACAGCGAGGCGGAAGGCCAACCGCATCGCATCGTCCGCCAGTTGCAGCCACTGGCTGCGCGCGTGGGCGGTGACGAAGTCGTGGCGGGCGGCGGCCAGTGCCAGGGCGGCGGGGACGGCGAGCGACAGCGCGGTGTCGACGGACCGGGTCTCGTGGTCGCCGTGGTCCGTCCGGTTCAGGTTGTCCTCAAGGGCTCTGGCGAGCATGAGATCGACCTGCGCGCACCGCTCCAGGACCCCCCGTTCCTGGTAGACGTCGCGGGCGTCCTGGGCCAGCCGTCGCATCTCCTCGACGTCGCCCCGCACGTAGGCGTGTTGGGCGCCCAGCAGCATGGTGTCGGCGGCGGAGACCGAGACGCCGAGCTGTGTGAACCTCTCCAGGCTCGCCGTCATCAGGTCGTGCGCGCCCACGGCGTCGCCGCGGCGGTCGGCGAGGAAGCTCCGGGCCTGTTCGCAGACGGCGAGTTCGACGAACCGCCGCTGCTGCTCGAAGAAGGCGGACGCCTCGGTGAACAGCCGCTCCGCGACGTCGAGTTCCCCCCGCTGCAGCGCGATGGACGCCCGGTGCGCAAGCATCGTCTGCTGCTCCCCGGTGTCTCCCGACGCCCGGAAGGCGTTCTCCGCGCGCGCGAAGTGGTCCTCGGCCTCATCGAACCGGCCGGTCGAGGAACAGATCACGCCGAGCGCGGACAGCAAGCGGGGCACAACCTCAGCCGCACCCGCCGGAGTGGCGGACAGCAGCAACGTGGCCTGCTCCTCGGCCGTTCCCCACGCACCCCGGTCCATCAGCAGCAGTACCCGGTTCAGGCCG
Source organism: Streptomyces sp. NPDC047000 (assembly GCF_040644295.1). Classification (NCBI taxonomy): domain Bacteria; kingdom Bacillati; phylum Actinomycetota; class Actinomycetes; order Kitasatosporales; family Streptomycetaceae; genus Streptomyces; species Streptomyces sp. NPDC047000. The sequence continues at coordinate 26,193 of NZ_JBEYWE010000042.1, read as the reverse complement.
AGTTCGGTGCCGCGCAGTCCGTCGGGATCGTCGAACTCGGACAGCGTGGCTGTGGCCTCGTCGAGACAGGCCAGCGCCTCGTCCGGACGCCCCGTCCTGCGCAGCAGGTCGGTCCGCGCGATCAGCGTCTTCAGCACCGTCTCCAGATACAGTTGGCGGCCCCTGGGGCCCATCGGCGCCGACGCGATGCCGTCCAGCAGCACGCGGGACTGGTCCAGGGCGTCCTCGGCCCGGGGCAGGTCCGAGGCGTCGAGGAGGAGCGTGCAGAGGTCGGACAGCAGGTGTGCGCGCAGGAACCGTACGTCGGGAGAGTCCTCCAGGGACTCGGCCAGGGTGAGCAACTCGCCGTAGACAGCGCACGCGGCCCCGAAATCGGCGGCCATGTGGTGCTCATGGGCCTGGGCGACGCCGCTGTCGAACGGCTCTCCGAACAGGGATATCGGTGCGGTGGTCTCCCGCTCGCCGTGTGTCTCAGGCCCGTTGTCGTTCCTGTCCGGCATCCGTCAGTAGTCCTCACTGGTGGCAGCGGCGGCGAGGATCTCGGCGAGGAACGGCCCCGAGCACATGTCGTACACGTCGTACAGCGGTGGTTGCGCCGCGTCGGCCAGTCGACGCCGCGCCAGGGCGCGGATCGCGTCACGGTCGACGCGGCCCCCGGCCCCGGGGCCGGGGTCGAAGCCCGGCAACAGGACACCGACCTCGATGCGGGGCGGCGCCGTGGCCGACAGGTCCGTGGCGGAGGCCGGATCCAGACGGCCCCGGCCGGTCCACACGTCGTCCCGTCGTGCAAGGGCCACCCGGTTCGGACGGCGGCCGTTCACCTTGACCTCCGCTACGAGCGGAATGCCGGCATCGGCGGGTGCCGCGACATGCGCGACGGCCCCGACCTCGATCTGCCGCCGTGCACCGAGCGCACGAACGGTCCAGGACACCGCGTCCTCGGCCGCGTCGACGAACCCCGGCGGATAGCGGCTCCAGTCGTTGGTCCCCGAGCCCCGCGCTATCACCCGCCCGCCTGCGACGGGCGGATCGCCCGCCGCGAGGGCGTAACCACCCTGCCGGGCGAACAGCGCGCCGGGATCGACCGGCGTGCCGGCGGCCGGGCCGGTACCGCTGCGGTTCTGCTCCTGGTCGGAGGCCGAGCGCAGGCGGCGCAGAGCGGGCCCGTCCAGCCCGGCGCAGCCCGCCGCGTCGTCGATCAGCCGCAGGACGCTCCCCAAGCGCTGTGCCGTGTCCGACGGCTGTGGCTGCGCACGCCACCACTGGATCAGCGGTTCCAAGGCGCCGCTGTGCTCACCGACCAGTTCGGCCACGCAGTCGTCGGGCTGGTCGTCGATGTCGTCCGAGCCGTCGAAGAGCTGCTGGCACTGGTGGGTGAGCGCGGCCAACTCCAGTCCCAGCACATCCGGTTCGAGGGCCGGAATGCCGTCCGTGTAGGACGCCGGCCACCACCGGGCCGCCCAGTGCCCGAAGCTGAGCCGGGCGGCCGCGTTCGCGAGAGCGGTCGGACGGCCCGTCGGCCTTCGTACCGGCAGAGAATCCTGCGCCTCCGCCGCGACCGTGTGGACGGCGACGGCGACGCGCTCACCGTAGACCGCCCACAGCCACTGCTGTGCCCGCACCACGTCATGGATCTCCGCCACCGGCAGAACCGGGCCCTCGAGAACGGGCCAGAACAGCACCGCCCCCGCGACGTCGAGCACGGATCGCGTGAAGTCCGCTCCCGCGGTGGTCATATCGTCGTAGGCCCGGCCGTGTCCGAAGGCAGGACCTGCGGTGACCCGGACCGCGCCGCCCTCACCTCGCACGACGTGGATGTCCGCCCCGGCCCCCGCCGTCACGCGCTCCTCCGCTCGATCGCTTCGCCGGCGGTTGCCGAGAGCGCCCGCAGCGCCGACCGGACTCTGGCACGGTGATCCATCATCACCGAGCGGGCGACCCCGTCGAGCAACGCCCAGGCCGACGCGAGGTCCCCCAGCGGGGCGCCGTGGACATCCCGCCCGTGCAGCCGCACCCACAGCCGCCGCATGTAGGCCACCCACGGGGTACGGAGGTCCTGGGCGAGGGCTTCCAGAGCGCCGCCGTCCCGGTCCGGGTGGGCAGACACGGTCATCCGACGGGCGCGCAGGACCGAAGCCTCGCGCTGCCAGCGGCTGTTGACCGCCCGGTGCGCGACCGTACTTCCCGCCGAGGAGTTCCCGGAGCCCAGCGGGTCGAGGCCGGCTGCGAGCCGCCCGCCGAGCACGACGGTGACCCGCAGGCTCTCGTCGTGCAGGCCGAGCGGGGCGCAACTGCGGCCGACCTCACGCCCGACGAGCTCCGTCACCGTCGGCAGTTCCTCGCGCCGGGCCGACGACTGGAGCACCACGAAGAGCCGCTCGAAGAGCGTGCGGTCCAACGGCGCGGGAAGCGTGGCGGTGGAGGCGCCCCGGCCGACCTGAGGCCGTGACGGCACCGGTCCCGTGGTCAGCCCCAGATGTGCCGGTAGCTCCTCGCGGCCCCAGACACCGCTCGTGGGCTCCCGCAGAGCTCGGCCGAACAGTACGCCGTGTCCCGCTTCGACCATGCGGGCGTAGGCCGACGAGTCCGGTTCCGGCGCGCCGCACGCCTCCAGGACCTCGGCCGCCAGGGCCACCGCCGCGGCCGCGTCCGCAACCGGTTGACGGCGTTTCCACGCGGCGGCCAACTCCGCGTCGAGCCGGGCGTACCGGTCGGTGTCCGCCAGACAGTCCTTGAGCGCCTCCACCGTGCGTCCGCCGATCGCGTCCGCCATCTCCTTCACCACGACCCGGGCCACTGCGTCCGCGTCGGCCGGGGGCGCCCCGTGCTCGGTGGCCAGCTCGAAGCAGCGCTGGAAGTACAGATCCTGGGGGTTGCCCGCCACGACACCCAACGCCCGGCGGGCCTTCTTGAGCAGTGTGAACCACTGCGCCGTCGCCTCAAGACGTGTCCTCGACTCCTGGACCAGCGCGTCGAGGCGCGCGGCCTCGGCCGGTCCCAGGAAGTCCGCCGCGAGTTCGGGACGCAGCGTCGGCCTGACGATCAGCGGCAGCACGATCAGCTTGACCGTCCGCGTCAACGGCGCCCCGTCGGGGCCGCTCAATGTCTTCAGCCCCGCTCCGAGACGCCGCCAGGCGTGATCGATGACCAGGGCGCGCGGTCGGCGCTCACCGGTCGGCCGGTTCGGGGAGGGCATGAGGGGAGCGTACGTTGTCGGCCAAGGGTCGGGCGAACCTGGGATCGGTAGGCGTCCCGGCCCGCCTAGCGTCCCCTCCATGCACCGCACCGGACACCGGTGATCACCACAAGGAGAGGGCGTCATGGGAATATTCGGCAAGCGTGGAAAGAACCGCGAGGAGCGGGCTGCCGAGATCGTCGGCAAGGTGGCGAGCGGCAAGGGCTTCTACGGGCGGGCCACGCGCGCGTTCCTCGGCGCGGAGGACTTCGCCACGGTTCAGCAGTCGATCGCCGCGCACCACTCGAGCCATGACGTCCAGCAGTTGCTCGCTGCCGGAGTGCCGACCACACCGGCTGTCGTGATATCGGTCGACGACACCGGCCGACTGGTCAACTTCGACCCGGTCGTGGACCTGGTCCTCCAACCGGCCGGAACCACCGACCCGATCACCCTGCAGACCCTCGTCTCCAAGCTGCGCATCCCCCGTGCCGGCGACCAGGTCCTGCTGATCGCCGATCCGGCCCGGCCGGGCGGCTTCCTCTACGCCGGGGACGGCGTGACCCCGTGAACCCGGCAACGCTCGACCGGAGGGAAAGCGGACTGGGGGGATCACACATGGCCGACCGGAAGCCCTGCGCGTACGTCTGAAGCAACGGCGTCGGAGCCGCTCGGTCTGATCTGCGGGGTGAACGGCAGCAGGGAGGCGTCGCCACCGCCGCGGAGCAGCTCCGCACGCTCCCGGCACATGTCGAGGACGCCGTGCAGGCCGCGAGAAGGCCGGTGCCAGGAAGGAGCACACCCAGGCACGCGGATTGTGTGCGCGGAGGAACCAGGCAAGATCGAGGAGCAGGGGCGGACGGCGCCGCAAGAGGGCTGAGGCCGGAGCATGGCGGGACGAATTCGGGCGGCCGGCCGGCTCGGGAGCCGAGCTTCTTACGGTTGCGGACCGGGTCGGACTTCTCCGGGATGGTGCAGAACACGCCTCGTCTGCGCAGGTGGGCGCGGTTGGCTTCCGCCTCGGGGGCGAAGTCGTACACAGTGCCTGCGGCGGACAGCGTCACCGTGTCGGCGCCGACGTCCAGCACGGCGCGGGTGGTGGTCAGCCGCGCCCGCAGACCGGAGCCGGCGGGGATGATGTCGATGGCCGCGGTCGCTGTCCGAACCGCGCGACGGCCGGCGGGCCTCCGCGATCGGGGTGTTCGGTGCCTGCACGGTCAACCGGCCGGCCGAATGGGCACGGCCGGCAGCCGCAGCAGTGCTGGGCCCGGGTACGGTCGGTTGCCGAAGCCGCTCCGGCCGCCGTCGGCACCGCCGCCGTGACGTACCGGATGCCCGGTGCCTTCAAGCGCCACCACCTGCTGTCGGTCGGCGAGAACCGGGGCGTGCGGGGTGGCCGAGAACCGGGAGGCCGCGCGGGTCACCGATGTCTTTTTCTCGGGGGCGGTCTTGCGGGGGTCATTGAGGTAGGCCTCGTGGTGCAGGCCTGATGCCCGCAGGCCGTTGGCGTCAAGGTGGGTGTGGTGGAGTTCGTGCAGCACGGGTGCCTCGTCGTCGTAGGAGCCGAGGTGGGACACCTGGGCGCTGGGGCCCTTGTGGAGGGGCAGGTGTCGCGGCTGAGGGATCGTGGGGGAGTTTCTTCTTGGCCGGCGTGGTCTGCTCGGCGCCCTCGATCATCTCCTCGGTGATCCGGGAGGGCATGCTGATGAGCATGGTCGAGTTCCAGGTGTCCCTGGCGCGGGCGGGGCGTGAGCAGGGCCACCCACTACCGCCACCACCGCAGGAGTCCAGCGCCCCAGTGGCCGCGACCGGAACAGCGGCGGCATCCTCGGGCGCTGTCGCCCGAGGGGGAGATACGGGTTCTCGGCGTGCTCCACTTCGTGGAGTTCGCGGACATGGCGCCTGCCGAGATCTACGCGGTCCTCCTCGACCGGGGCGTCTGCCGGTGCCCGGAGTCGACGATGTGCCGGCTCCTGCGGCGGCACGGCGAGGTCGGTGAACGCCGCCGCCAGGCCGTCCATCCACCCCGGACCGTTCCCGAGCCGGTCGCTGAGAACCCGAACCGGGTATGGAGCTGGGACATCACGAAACTGAAGGGACCGGTCGAGGATGCCTACCGCTGCCTCTGCACGATCATCGACATCTTCAGCCGATGCACGGTCGGCTGGATGATCGCCGACCGGGAGAACAAGGACCTCGCCGAGCGGTTCCTGTCCGAGTCGATCGCCAAGTACGGCATCGGAACAGTGTGGTTGACGATCCATTCGGACCGCGGGTCCCTGATGGTCGCGCAGAACGTCGCCCGGATGACGGCCGGTCTCGGCGTCACCACGTCGCATTCGCGGCCGAAGACGTCGAACGACAACCCGTACAGCGAGAGCCAGTACAAGACCCTGAAGCACCGGCACGACTTTCCCGGGCGTTTCGGATCCCTCGAGGACGCCCGCGCGTGGTGCACCCAGTTCTTCACCTGGTACAGCGAGGAGCACCGGCACTCCGGGATCGGGCTCCACACGCCCTGCGACGTGCACTTCGGCCTTGCCGGGCAGCTCCGCGAGATGCGTGCCGACGTCCTTTGGGCCGTCTACGCGAAGCACCCCGAACGCTTCGTCCGCAAGTAACCGGAGCCGCCGAGGACCCCCGCAGCGGCCTGGATCAACAAGCCGGCACCGGACGGCCCACTGATCCCGGCACAACGTTAGAACGATCTACCTGACTTGATCGCTTTGACAGGTCCCGGGCGCAGTACCGACGCGGCCGTGGGCAGGTTCACGCTCGCCTCGAAGTGCCGGTCGCCGGCCAGACGTGTCACAGGTGGCTGACCGGCTCCGGCGGTGGGCAGTGTACAAGCGGAAGAAGTCACAGCCCCCATGAAGACTCCGAAGCCGGTGGCCGGGCAACGGGATGATTCCGCCGCGGCCGCGTCGCCCCTGGACGCCTGGCCCCGGTGTGATCTTCGAGGCTGTGCATTCACCGATTCGGGTGACTTCGTGTTCCGGTACCGGGGTGCCTTGACGAGCGGTGAAGCCGGTGACAAGCAGTCCGCCGGCAGTTTTCGGATCGAAGGCCGGCTCCCTTGCCGGGACGTGGTGAGGGAGCCGAGTGGTGGGTGCCGGTGTCCCAGGCCGCGGCCGGCTCCGGTTCCGACTCGGGGGGAGTCAGCCCCGGTTGATCGTCTCGCAGGTGTTCGTGACCCGGTCCAGGGCCGCGGGGTCTGCTGTGACGGTGTCGTTGCCGCCCCCCTCGCATTCGACGCGGTCGTAGCCGCTGTTGCGGCTGATGATGACGTCGTTGCCGTAGCCGGCGCGGAAGGTGGCCCGGAGGGGGCGGGTGGGCCAGCCGTCGGGGTCCACCAGATGGTCGTCGCCGGTACCACCGACGAGGATGTCCTGGCCGGGGCCTCCGTCGAAGTCGACGGGGATGCTGAGATCCGCCCCGGCCGCGAGTCGGTCGTCCCCGTCGCCGCCGTCGGCATGGATGCCGGTGATGCCGGCGATCGTTCCGCAGGTCGCCGTGCGCGGGCTGGTCTGGGTGCAGCCGGTGCCCGCGGTGATTCCGGCGGGGTCGGACACCCGCAGGAGGGGGGCGTTGGCGACGTAGAAGGTGACCTGGTTGGCTGCACCCGACAGCGGTTCGAACGTGACGGTCCCACCGGAGCGGGTGACCGTGCCGGTGGAGGAGCGTGCCGCGGCGGGGGTTGCGGACATCAGAGGCATGGCCAATGCGGCGGCCAGTACGGGGACGATAACGTCATGGCGCCCAAGGCCGATACACAAGCGCATTCCGGACTCCTGTCTATATGTCCTGTGTCGTCTGAAAAGCACTCTTGAATGGCCTCCAGGGGATGTCAAACGCACACACTGCGATGTGATGACTCCCGTCCCGACGTCACCACCCCGTCGCCAACGCCGCGATGAACAGCGGGATGCGAGGCTCATGGCGGATCACCGGTCACGCCCCGAGCAGGGACCCGGCGGGCACCGCGGCCGCTGACGCGGTGCGGGAAGGGCTGTTCGTGCCGCCGCCCGCACGGGGGCTGGTGGCCGGGCCGGCCTGTCGGGTGTCGCGCGATTCGTCCGCTGGCTGGACAGACCCCGTTACGGCGTAGCGCACCGCCGGATGAGGGAGCCGCGGTCCAGCGTACGCGAACGGGAGCTGGACGGAGTGAGGTTCCTCTGAACCCCAGAAAAGTTTACCGGGAGGGTCGTATTTCTGCCACGATTGCCCCGCCTTGCCTGGCCTTCGGCAGGGCGATGGGCGGGTACGGAGCGGGGGAGGCTCTGGTGGGGGCGGAAAACCTGGAGCGCGCTGTCGCGGAGGCGATCGAACGGAGCCGTCCGGTCGCGGTGGATCTGCGACGCGAGATCAACGGGCTCGTCGGCGGGCTCATGCAGGGAGTCGGGCACGAACTATCCGGCGGCTCGGCCCCGCCCGGCCCCGATGCGCTCCGCGCGTACGCCGACGACGTGGTGCGAGCCGTCGTCGGCGAGTTGGCGGAGCTGACGAAGCGTCGGCTCGGTGACGAACTCGGGACGTTCAACCTCGTCCTGTTCGGCCGCACCGGTACGGGCAAGAGCAGCCTGACCGAGGCGCTGACCCAGGGTTTCGGCGGCTCGATCTCTCCTGAGGGCGCATCCGACTGGACCACCGACGTCGCTCCTGGCCAGTGGCGCGGATGCCGCATCGTCGACACCCCGGGCACCAACGGCTGGGGGCGGACGAAGTCGCGCTCGGAGCTGGAGGAGACCGCCCGTGAGGCACTGATCTCCGCGGATGTGGTGATCCTCTGCTTCGACAGCCAGAGCCAGCAGGAGGGTGAGTTCGCCAAGGTGGCCGACTGGATCGCCGACTACGGCAAGCCGGTGGTCGCCGTCCTCAACAACCGCAGCTCGATGTGGCGCTTCCCCACCCGGGTGCCGCGGCAGGAGATCCGTCGCAGGCTCTCCCGCTCCGTCGCCGAGCACGCCGAGAACATCCGAGACGAACTCGCCCGCATCGGCTTGCACGACGTCCCGGTCGTGGCCCTCAACACCAAGCGGGCGGTGTTCGCCCGCGCCGCCCTGCCCTACCAGGGGCCCGACAAGGACAGCCTGAAGAAGCACCGGAAGGAGGCGGGTTCCATCGACGTCCTCCTCGACTGGTCGAACCTGCCGGCCCTCGAATCCCTGCTTTCCACGGCCCTCGGCCGGGACGCGGTCGGTCTGCGGCTCGGCGCGCTGGTGTCCCAGATCGGCGGGGCCTGCCGGAACGCGGACGACAGGCTCCGGGTGCATGCCGAGGAGCCCGCCCTCCGGCTCGCCGAGCAGACAGAGATCGGCATCGAACGGATGCTGACGGTCCTGGGCTCACCGGAATCGGCCTTCACGGACCCCGACCCCGCGGCGGACGGATCAGGCACGGCAAGCACGGAGGCGGGATCCGGTGCCGCGGGCGGCCGACCGGAACGGAACCCGCGCCGGGACGACGGGGGTCTGCGCGCCATCCTCGCCGAGCTGGAGCGGATGCGCGGGGGACGCTTCGAGGCACCTCCGACAGGGGAGTTCGAGCGGTACGCCGACCACACGATCCGTGCGGCACTGGCCCCGGTGCGGGACGCGGCCCAGCGGCGCGCCGACGACGTCGTCGACAGGGCCATGGCACGCAACGAGGCGGTGCCGGACAAGGTGTTCGCCGAGCGGGTCTTCGACACCGAGGAGATCGAAGCCGCCCTACAGGGGGCGCTGGAGGCGAGCGCCGCACACCTCCGGCGCCGGGTCGGCCTCGTCGTCGAGGATGCCGCAGCGGACCTGGCCGCGGTCGCGGCCGAGCGGGCCCGGGTGGAGGGCCGGGCCGGGCGGCTCCTTCGCGGCATGAGCATCGCCGCCGGTGTGGGCGGAGCGGCGGCGGGCGTCGGCAGCGCCGCCATGGCGGCCCTGGTCGCCGCCAACATCTGGAACCCGGTCGGCTGGACCATCGGCGGCATCTTACTCGCGGGTGCGGCCGCCGGCCTGATCGGGCGGGCGTTCAGCGGCTGGAGCCGCCGTCGTGCCCGCCGGCGCCAGGAGGAGGCGCTGGCACGTGCCCGAGCCGACGCCCGCAAGGCCGTGGCCGCGACCTTCGAGGGGGCTCGTACGGCGGCGGCCGATCGGGCGGGCGAGCTGGTCCGCCAGGCATTCGCCGAACGGGTCGGCGCCGCCGTGCAACAGGGTGTCGAACTGCGCCGCGTCGCGGAGTCCGCGGCGCACCGCCGGGAGTTGCTGCGGAATACGGCTGCGGGTCTGCCAGACCCCGCGGATCCGGCGGCAGTGCTGCGCGAGACTGCCCTCGCGTGCGAGGCCGCCACCGGCCTTGCCGGGAATGAGGCGGCCGCACACCTGTGGCTCGGCGAGTCCTGGTGTACCGAGAAACAGGGCACCGGAGAGGCGCCGTCGCGGCCGTCCGGACCGGCGCAGTCCATTGCCCAGCCCGGATTCCCGGAGTGGACGCGAGGGGCAGCCGAGGGGCCGTTCACCATGCCGGCCCCGGGATCGGGCCGCGGCTGGCTGCGGGAGACCCGCCGCCGGCTGCGCGAGCGCACCGCCGTCGGCTCCGAGGACCACACCCAAGCGGCCGAAGCCGCCGAGGCTGCTGCCGTCGACGCCGGCGTCGACGAGGTGCTGGCACAGCTCGGCAGGCTCGCGGCCGACGCCCGGCCCCGGGTCCTGGTGTGCGGGGACTACAACAGCGGCAAGTCCTCCTTCATCCGGCGCCAACTGGTGGACGCCGAGACGGATCCAGATGGACTCCCCGCCGTCGCCGCCGTGCCGCAGACCGCCGAGCCGACCCCGTACGAGATCGATGGAGTTGTGTTCATCGACAATCCCGGTTTTCAGAGCGGACGGAAAGCGCACCGTGCGGCGGCGCACAGCGCGGTGCCGGATGCCGCCGCCGTCCTCTACCTGTTCCCGCCGAACCTGGTCGTGGGCAAACGCGACGACCTCGACCTTGTCCTCGACGGGGACCCGGAACGGCACCTGCAGGGGAAGCTCGACCGGACCGTCCTGATCATCAACCGTTCTGACCAGATCGGCCCCGATCCGTTCGACGCACCCGTGGAGTTCGCCCTGCGCTGCGCCCGCAAGCGCGTGGAACTCGCGCAGGCCCTGGACCGGACGGCGCCGCCCGGTTCCGGGCGGCCCCCGGTGGACCCGGACCGCGTCGTGTGCGTGTCCGCCGACCCCTACGGCTACCACGGCAGCTGCAGGGAAGACTTCGACCCGCACCGCCACTGGGACGGCATGGACGTCCTGGCCGAGGCACTGGAGGAACTGCGGCCAGGTCTGGACGCGAACGGCGTCGACGTGTCCGTACTGCACGGCGGACTCGCGCGGTTCGGCGCCGTGCTGCGAAACGCCGAGGCCGAGGAGCGTACGGCACACGAACGGGCCGACCAGCTCGACCGGCTGCGCGCAGACGTCGTGGACCGGTTCCGCGAGGGCCTTGCCATCCGGCAGGTACGGGCCGCGCGCCTTACCGACCTGGTGGTCGAGTTCCTCAACCGCGGACTGGAGAAGGCACTGCGCAACGGCAACCCCGAGGAGCGCAAGGCGCTCGCCGAGCGCCTCGACCGGTGGACGGAGGACCCGGACCTGCAGGCGGTCGTCGAGCAGTGGTGGGCCGAGTCGGCCGACGAGATCGCGGTCTGGCGGCGGCGCACCGCCCACTCCTTCCGCCGCCGCCTGGGATCCAAGGCGTTCGCCCGGACGTTCCCGGAGACCGGCGCCGTGGAGGACCTCCGCTTTCTGAACGGCCACCCGCGCGGCGAGCGCCGCAGGAAGGCCGCCCAGGGGTTCGGCCGGGTGGGGGCACTGATCGGGAAGGCCGCCGACGGCCCGGTGATCGCCCGGGTGGCGACGTGGCTCGGCCGGAGCCTGGAGCCGGCCGCGCTCGCGCGCGGGGCGGTGCTGATGTCGAGGGCGGGAATGGTCCTGTCCGTGGTCGGCAGTGTCGTTGACGTCTACAGCCTGGTCCGCGATGTGAGGGAGGACCAGGAACTGGCCCAGGGTCGGCTGGCGGTGTCGGTGGCCCTGCGGGAGTCCGGCGCCCGGTGGGCCGAGGTGATCACGGACGGAACCGAGGACGAACCCGGCCTGCTGTCCGGGCTCGACGACGACTGCGAGGAACTGAGCGCCCGAGCCAAGGAGATCGACGAGCGCGCGGCCGTGCACACCCGGACCACGGACGCGCTGCGGGACAGGATCGGCACCATCCGGCAAGTGATCGCCGACGCGTTCGCTCGCCTGGGCCACGAGCCCGTCGGCCACTCAGCACGGCAGCACACAGAGGGGGAGCAATGACCGAGACCGACACCGAGATCGAGATCGAGATCCAGAGCGGGACCGCGACCTCGTCCGTCAACGGGGCGGAAACCGGCAGCACCGGGGAGTGGATCGACCGGATCCGCGGCGCGGTGCGCACCGTCGCCGGGAAGGGCGTCACGGACGAGGTCACGGCCCTGTGGGACGGGTTCAGGCACAGCACGGCCGTGCGGGTGACCGTCTACGGCCCCTACAACGCTGGCAAGTCGAGTCTGGTCAAGCGCCTGCTGGTGGAGGACGGGACGGCCGTGCCGTCCTGGCTGACGATCGGTGCCCGTCCCGAGACCTTCGTCGTCGGCCGGGAGACCAGCGCCGGGATCGAATACTCCGACACCCCGGGCATCTCCGCCGGTCACCCCGAGCACGAGACCGCCGCCGACAACGCGCTCGGTGTCACCGACGCCCTGCTCGTCGTGCTCCCGCCCCAGCTGGCCACCACTGGCGTGGAGCACATCCGCGCCGTGGCCACCGGCGCCTTCTTCGGGCCAAAGGCGTCGCGGCTGTTCCCGGCGGGCGCACTGCTGCTGGCGGTGGGGCGGATGGACGAGGCGGGCATCGATCCGCAGGACAATCCGGACGCGTACCGGCGGCTGTGCGCCCGTAAACGCGATGAGCTGGCCGTGCTCCTGGCCCGCGGCACGGGCGACGGCCTGCCGCCGGACGACGTGCCGGTCCACCTGGTCGCCGCCGACCCCTATGGTCTCGGTGTGTTCGACGGGCCGACCGGGGACTGGGACGGCATCGCCGGGCTCCGCGCGGACCTGACCGCGCTCGTCGACCACATCCCGGAGCTGCGCGCCGCCGCCGAGGTACGGCTCTGGAGCCGGGTCGCAACGCAGGCGCTGGACGAGGCTGGGAACGAGCGGACACAGACCCGGCTCGCGGCAGACGAGGCACGCCGGGAACTGGCGCAGCTCGCCGCCGTCACCACGGAGCTGGATGGCGTCGTCGCCGCCGCCCGCGCTGAACTTCGGGCCTCGGTCCACGAATTGCTCAGCTCCGCGGTCGAGAACCTGCACGGGGCGGACGAAGCCGCGATCCGGGCCGAGGCGGAGGGCGGCCTCGGCAAGGTCATGGCCGGGTGGTCCACCCGCTGGGGCGCCGAGCTAGACCGCCTGGTGCGCCAGACGGACACCGAACTGGCCGCCCGGGCCCAGCGCGCCGCCGCGTCGGCTTTCCAGCATTTCGTCGGCACGCTCACCGACCCACCGGTCCTGCGCACACCGCAGGCCGCGGCGAAGACCGGGGAGCGCAGCCTCGACCTCGTCCTGCGCGAACTGCGCGGTCAGGTCCGCTGGGTGGTCCGTGGCCTCTACCAGAGCCGCCAGGAGAAGAACCTGGGCATGTCGTTCGACCGGGCCGTGGCGGAACTGGGACACGTGGACAATCTCGCTGGCCAGCGGCGCAAGCTCCGTCACTACTACCGCAGCGGCGTCGGGTTTGCCGACGCCGAGCACGCCGACCAGGCGCGGGCCTCGCTCCAGCGGATGAAGATCTTCGACGCGGTGCTTCCGCACGTTCTCGAACTCGGCACCCTCGTCTTCCGCGAGATCCGGGGCGCCCGCCTGGAGGCCAGGGAGGCGGAGCGGCGCAGCGAACTCCGCGGCAGGCTCGACAAGACCGCCGACACGATCGTGGACCGCGTGCTCGGCACCGGCGAGGACGGAGCGGACTTCGGCTGGAGCCTGGCGATCGCGGAGATCTGGACCGGTCTCGACGAACTGGCCCGGCCGCTGAGGTCGATGACGGACGTCCTCGACGCGCGCGGGAAGGAACTGGAGGCCGGCGCGGCCGATCTGACCACCCTGCTGGAGCGGGCCCCGGCACGCGCGCACACGGCGTGGGACGGGCGGGTAGGACCGGAGGAGGAAGGGGGAGGCCGATGACACCGGGGGAAGCGGGACGGGACGGCCCGGAGGGGTACGAGACCGCCTGGCGCGTGGTGCGCTCGCTGCGCCGAGTGCCGGAGTGGCGGCTCACCCCGGCGCAGTGGGAGGCGGTCGGCGCCGCGGTACGGGACATCGCCGGGCTCTGGTACGGGGAGGACCGGCGGGGCCTGCGGGCGGCGGTGGGCCGACTGGAACTGGCCGGGCCCCGGATGGTGGTGACCAAGCACCAGGACGAACCCCTGAGGCCTCCGCCGGTGGGGCTCCCGGACGAGCTGAACGAACTGGTGACCTGCATCGTGGCGGAGGCCGGCGAGCCCACCGGGGCCCGTGTCGCGTCGCCGGATGGCGGTGCGGAGACGGACGGACGGTGAACCGTTGACCGTCGTGGTGCTGCGCCAGGCCCTGCTCGACCACGAGTTCTTCCACGTCGGGGCGCGCGGCCTGGAGGAACGGGCGGCCACCGGGGTGCGGGGGGCGTGGGACGAGTGCGGACGGTCGGGCATGGACCGGCCGGTGCCCGGCGTACCGTCGACCGATATGGGGCCGCTGCCCGGCGGACCCGCCGACGGCTATCGGGTGCTAGCCGCCCGGCAACAGGAGGGCGACGGCATCCGGCAAGCGCTGCTGTACCAGACCCACGACGTGCTGGGAGCAGCCGTCCTGCTGGCGCCGGACGGTGGCGGAACCCCCGGCAGCGAGCCCTCCTGGCGGCTGCTGGAGACCGCCCGTCCCCCAGCAGCCGCACCCGGAGGCATGGGCGCGGCCCGGGTGCTGCTCGGGATCACCGCGTACCCGCTGTCCACGGGGGACGACCTCGCCCGAGTGGGCGCGCTGCTGCCGGACCTGGTGGCCGGAGCGCGTTTGGGCCGGTGGCAGTACGACGGCTGGCCCACCGGCCAGGGGTTCGCCGTCTGGGAGATACCGCAGGACACCGATCCCGCCGCTGCGGCACCGCCGAGACGCCGTCTGGTGGTGCTCGCCCCCGTCGCCTTGGAACGGGAACTGGACGCCTGGGCCTGGCGCTGAGGCACCCCGGGGCAGGTGGAGGCTCGATTTCATGTAAGGATCGAGTCATGGCACGACCTTCCCGTTACCCGCTTGAGCTGCGCCGTCGTGCGGTGCGCATGGTCGCCGAGGTGCGCGACGACTACCCGAACGAGACGGCCGCTTTGCAGGCGGTGACCGAGAAGCTCGGCATCGGCTCCCGTGAGACGCTGCGGAACTGGGTGAAGCAGCACGAGATCGACGCGGGGCAGCGTCCGGGGACGACGACGGAGGAATCGGCCCAGCTCAAGGCGTTGAAGAAGGAGAACGCCGAGCTGAAGCGGGCCAACGAGATCCTCAAGGCGGCGGCGAGTTTCTTCGCGGCCGAGCTCGACCGGCCACACACACGCTCGTAGCGTTCATCGACGAGCACCGGGACCGCTTCGGCGGCGTCGAGCCGATCTGCAGGACGCTCACCGAGCACGACTGCAAGATCGCCCCTTCCACCTATTGATCAGAAACTCATGGGGTTCTCGTTCAGGACGTAGCGGACGTGTGGGCCGCCGAAGTAGCCGCGGAGGATGTGGGGCTGTCGCCGGCGTCTGCGGAAGAAGCGGCGGGTCTCGGCGGCGAGTTCGGCCTGGTTCCGGGCCCGGTGCTGCTTGGGCAGGCTGTGCTTGAGGTCGGCGTTGACCAGCTCGTCGGGGTTCAGCTCGGGCGAGTACGGCGGCAGGAAGTGCAGTTCGACCTCGTCGGGGTGGGCGGCGAGCCAGTTGCGGACCTTCTTCGAGCGGTGGGCGGAGTGCCCGTCGACCACGAGGTGGATCTTGTGGTCGAAGTGGCCGGCGAGCCGGTCCAGGAAGCGGCACATCACCTCGGCGGTGAAGCTCTCGGTGAAGACCATGAAGTGCATCCGGCCCTTCGTGCTGATCGCCGACATGGCGTTCACCGAGAACCGGTTCCCGGTCCGCCGCACCACGGGTGTCCTGCCCTTCTCACCCCAGGTGCGGCCGGTGACCTGGTCGGAGCGGATGCCGACCTGGTCGGCGAAGAGGATCTCGCCGCCGTCCTTCTTCGCCTTCGCGCGGATCTGCGGCCAGGTCTCCTCGTGCCGGCGCCGGACGGCCTGCGGGTCCTGCTCGACGGCCCGCTTCTCCGGCCGCTGGAAGGACAGTCCCCACCGTTTCAGGTACTTGCCCACCCCGGGCTCGGTCAGCCGCACCCGGTACAGCTTCACGATCAGCTCGCCCACCAGCCGCCGCGTCCACAACTGCCCGGAAAGCCCCACGTCACAGGGCCGGTGATCCAGCACCGCCTGCCGCACCGCGCCCTGCTCCGCCTCCGGGAGCACCTGATGCACCCCGACCGGCTTGCCCCGGGGCCGCATGACCAGCGCCTCCCGGCCACCGGCCTGCCACTTCGCCCACCAGCCGTCCACCGCCTTCAGTGACACCCCGAACAGCGCCGCCACGTCCTCACGGTCCCGCCCCGCCACCAACGCGGCCACCGCCCGCAGCCGCAGGGCCTCCTGCGCCGACGGCGACAGATGTCGCGCGTCCCCCACCAGATCGCTCACACACCACCAACGACCCAGAACCCGAACCGTTTCTGATCAATAGCAGCCTTGTCAGGGCGTCGGCCGAGGAACTACCGGGATCCGGCTGGTAGACGATGATCACCTGGTCCTCGGCACCGGCGATGGTGAGGGTCTGGCGGCGCAGGATGAGGAGGCCGGCGTCGGGGTGGTCGAACCGCTTGATCTCGTTGCGGGACGGGCGTACGTCGTGCCGGCCCCACAACAAGCGGAATTCGTCGTTGCGCTGCAAATCGGCCACGAGTGCGGCAGTCCGGAGGTCGCGCGGATCGGCCGCTGTCCGCAGGGCCGCGACCGTCTGCTCGGCGATGTCCGGCCAGTCCGGGAACAAGCTGCGGGCGGCAGGGTCGCAGAACACGTCGCGGACGAGGTTGTGACCGGGGTGGTACATCGGGGCGAGCACCGTGGCTGCCTTGTTGGCCATCAGCACGTCGAAACAACGGTCGCGGACATACGCCGGAGTGCTGCCCCACGAATCCAGCAATTGCTGCACCTCGACGCGGGCCTCGCTGGGCCGCCGCGGCTCGGATGGCGGGGCGGCAAGGGCGTGCAGGTGGGCCGCGGCGTCCTGGTCGAGGCGCAGCGCCGTCGCCAACGCGTCCACGACCTGGGGGGACGGGCTGCGGTCGACGCCTTGTTCCAGCCGTGTCAGGTACTGGACGGAGACGCCGGCCAGCCGCGCGAGCTCATCGCGACGCAGTCCGGGCACTCGGCGCCGGCCGTAGGTCGCAAGCCCCACCTCACCCGGGCGCACGCGAGCCCGGCGCGCCTGGAGGAACTGTCCGAGAAGGTTGTCGCGTGTCATCGCCTGTCGAGGGTATCCCTGCCAGGGTGCTGGCTGGGGATGTTGCTCTGCCGCATGGTCGAGGCCATGAAGACATGGTTCATCACCGGGGCGTCGCGCGGCTTCGGACACATCTGGGTGACGGCGGCGCTCAAGCGCGGTGACCGGGTCGCCGCGACGACGCGCCAGCCCGAGACGCTCCAGGGCCTGGCCGAGACCTACGGCGACCGCTTCCTGCCGATCGTGCTGGACGTGACCGACCGTGCTCAGGTCTTCGCCGCGGTCGACCGCGCCGCGGAAGCCTTCGACGGCCTGGACGTGGTCGTCAACAACGCTGGCTACGGCCTGTTCGGCATGATCGAGGAAACCACCGAGGAGCAGGCCCGGGCCCAGATCGAGACCAACCTGTTCGGCCCGCTCTGGGTCACCCAAGCCGCTCTGCCGGTCATGCGGACGCAGGGCAGCGGGCACCTCGTCCAGGTCTCCAGCATCGGCGGCATCGCCGCCTTCCCTGCACTGGGCCTCTACAACGCCTCCAAGTGGGCCCTTGAGGGGATGAGCGAAGCCCTGTCCCAAGAGGTCGGCCCGCTCGGTATCAAGGTGACGATCATCGAGCCAGGGCCGTACGACACCGACTGGGCCGGGGCGTCGGCGGCGCACACCACCCCGATGGCGGCCTACGAGCCGATCCGGCACGCCCGCCGGGCTGGCGCCACCGCGCGTGCACCGCGCGACCCGTCGGTCACCGCGGACGTCGTCCTCAGCCTGGTCGATCTGCCCGAACCGCCGCTGCGGCTGTTCCTCGGCAGCTACCCGTACCCGGTCGCCGAGCGGGCCTACCAGCAGCGGCTCGCCACCTGGCAACAATGGCGCGAGCTGGGCGAGACGACATGACCTACCCGGCTGCATCCTCACCCAGCCGCCCCATCCCCAGCGTGGGGGAAGTAGCAGACAAGCGGGGCCGGCCCGTCGCCGGGGACGAGACGACCGATGAACACCGGGTACGGGGGTTCAGGTCGTTCGGCAAGTCCAAGGACCACCGTGATGACCTGCCGCAGGTCGTGATCGGGATGGCCGTCCCTCGCACCGGCATCCCGGTGCGCGTGTGGTCCTGGCCCGGCTGCACCAGCGACTCGGCGCTGATCGGGCAGGCCAAGGACGACCATCCCCTCGTGGCGTGGAGCCCGTGATTGCAGGGGAAGTCGGGATTCATGGGGTCCAAGAAGAAGCCGCCGTACGACGCCGAGTTCCGTGAGGGCGCGGTGCGCATCGTGGTCGAGACCGGGAGGTCGGCCGGCGAGGTCGCCGAGGAGCTCGGCATCAACCCGGGCACGCTGCACAGCTGGGTGTCGCGGTGGCGGCGCAACGGGACGACGTCCTCGGACCGGCCCGTACGACCGACAGCCGCCAGTGGCGGTGGCGGTCGGGTGCGGGAGGCCGAGCGGGCCGAGCTGGAGCGGCTGCGCCGGGAGGTCGGGGAGAAGAACAAGCGGATCCGGGAGCTGGAGATGGGGCGTGATGTCTTCAAGCGATGCATGGCCCTCTGGGTGAAGTGACCGAGAACGCTCCGGAGGTGGTGGTCGCCTTCATCGGTGACCAGAGGGTCGAGTACGGCGTCCCGCACCGGGTGTCCTGCCGGGTGGTCGGGGTGGGCGAGGCATGGTTCTACAAATGGCGCCGGCGCCCCGACGAGCCGACGAGACGCGAGGTCAGGAGGGCGAGGCTGGAGGAGCGGATCATCCACTTCTTCACCGGGTCCGGCGGCACCTACGGCTCGCCGAGGATCACTTTGGACCTGTGGGCGGAAGGCTGGCAGGTGTCGGTGAACACGGTTGCGGAGATCATGGCCGAGCTCGGTCTGCAGGGCCGCAAGCCGCCCGGGCGGCGGTCGCTGACCCGGCAGGGCAAGCGGGAGGCTGCCCCTGACCTGGTGCATCGCCGTTTCGACGCGGTGGCCCCGGACGTGCTCTGGTACGGCGATATGACGGAGATCGAGACCGGTGAGGGCAAGATCTGTCTGGCCACGGTCATCGATGCGTTCTCGCGCCGTTGCCCCGGCTACGCCATGGGCGAGCACCATGACGCGGCTCTGGTCGGGGCGTCGTTGAAGATGGCCACCGCGACGCGCGGCGGCCGAAGGGACGGGACGATCTTCCACAGCGACAGGGGAAGTGAGTACACGTCAGAGGCGTACAACACCCTGTGTGACCGCCTGGGCGTGGTGCAGTCCATGGGGCGGGTGGGGTCGGCGCTGGACAACGCGGCCGCGGAGTCGTTCAACTCGCTGCTCAAGGTCGAGTACATCCACCGGCACCAATTCGCCACCCGCATCGGGGCCCGCCTGAAGATCGCCACCTGGATCACCGGGTTCCACAACCCGCGACGCAGGCACAGCGCGGCCGGCGGCCTGCCGCCGGAGGAGTTCGAACGGACCATCACCGAAGCACGCAAGAAGAGCGACCAGAGGTGCAAGGCCGCATAGGAGAGGTCTCTACGAAACCAGGGGATTGACAGCACAACAACTCGCCGCGATCGCCGGGCACGACCCCACCCTCCCGTAGTCCCCACCAAGATCGACGAGTTATTGATCGGCAGGCCCCTGGGGGGAGGGGGAACGGCATCCGCAACAGCAACGAACGTGGCACGGCCCTGCACCCGGTGTGGGTGCAGGGCCGCTGTGATCACAGTGATTTGCTGCTAGATGATGTGCACTTTCTCGATCGTGCCGTCCTTGCTGCGAAGCAGCAGTTCCTTGTCGTTCTCCGATTGCGTGAGCACGAAGTCGTAGATCTGGACAGCCCGGTTGAGGATGTCCGTCTTGGACATGCCGGTGACGGTCATGATGTGCGTGAGCGCACGGAGAGTTTGAACGATCAAGGTCACCGTGAACCGCTCGTTCTCGACCGGACGCTCGGTGCTTGCGGCTGAGTCTCGCGGCACGAAAGCCCCTTTCCTTGCTGCCAGTTGCTCCTTGAATGAGTTCCTCGACGGGTCTCCGACGCCGGTCAGGGCAGGCAAGCCCCGTCGAGGAGGCACCCTCATCATTCCACGCGTGAGACCTATAAGACACCAGGAACGTAGCCTTTCTTCACCTCAACTGTGATGCTTGCGCCGCAAGACGCTACAGTGTGTTCTCAGCATCGGGCGCACCGTGACCGTCGGGGCGTCAAATTGCCTGTTCAGGAAGGTGGTTACCTACCCCGAACACCTTCCGATGGGCATTGCGGCCTCATGCTGCTGGAGCGCACTGAACGAGAGGATCAGGTACGGGTGGACCACACCTCAGATGCACAGCCGTGGTCTTCGGGTGAGTTCCCGAGTGAGGCATCCACGTCCGATGCCTTCGTCTTCGTCTGCGTAGAGCGCGAGAGCGTGGAAAAGCCCACGCACGCCTCCTGGGCCTTCGTCCGCGTAGTACCCGAGATCGCGGACGAGCCCTCATCCAAGTCCCGTTTGGTCATCTGGCTTGAGCTCGACGCCGACCCGAACGCATCTTCGGTTCCGATCCAGCCTGCACAGTGATCACAAACTCAGCACTCGCGAGAGAGAACATGCCGACCTGGTTCTGGTTGCTGGCCTTCGGCCTTCTGGCCCTGGCCTTCTTCATCTCGTTGTCGATCAGCTTGATGGCCTTCATCAACACCAACGCGGACTCCTCGAAGTCCGTTCACGATGCCATCGCCGCTGCCGGCAGCGCCTTCGTCAAGATGTTCACCTTGACGCTGATCACCTTTGGGTTCGTCTTGACTCTCATCGGGGTCCCGCTGAAGGTCTTCGCGGACGACGCCGCCGCCTCCCCGCCGCCGAGGAACTCCAGTCCTCCGCCCCAACGGCTCTGAGTCCGGCTACGGTGGCGACCGTGAGCGATGCGACGCAGTCGGCCGACGGCGGTGGCGAGTGCGGTGTGCAGCCGGTGGACGAGGCGCTGGTGGCCTCGCTGAGGGAGCAAGGTGAAGGCGGGGCACGGGCGCTGGGGCTGCTGAGCGACGCGTACCGGATGCTGACCGACGACCGTTACGAGCAGCCGGGAGAGATCGCGGAGTCGTGCGTGCGCGGCGCCGTCGACGCCCTGCTGAAGCTGCCCGGCGGGGGCACACCCCGCGGCCTGAAGAGTACGGCCAGGGACCTGCTGAAGGCGGTGGACGCCTACCGGCCCGACAGCCGCCGGGATCCGCAGCAGGCACTGCAGCGTATGCGACAGGCCGCCGACGAACTGCGCGTCGAGCTTGATATGCCCGGCGGCTACCACCGGCGCCGGGCCAAGGGCGTGGCCGAGCGGGTGATGGACCAGCGCCTGGGCGCCGCACAGGGAAACGCCCTGGACGCATGGGGCAAGCTGTACGCAGTCACCTCCAACGTGGTCCACGGCAGCGCCTCGCAGCAGGCCGCCGCCCGCTACCGGCAAGTGGTGCGTCTGGCACGGGAGGTGTTCGTCCCGCTGCCCGGCCGCGCCGAGCAGGTCCTGGAACTGGCTGAGCGGCAGGAGCCGACGGCCCAGGACGCGGCGATGCTGGCCCAGTGGGCGGATCCGCGCGCCACCCGCTATTTCTTCCTCTCCAGGCCGGCCGCCGCCTGGCTGGAGCTGCTGGACGACATTCTGCTGATGCCCGACACCAGCACCTCTGCCGGGAGCTGGCCGGCCGCCCCCTACCTCGACCACCTCACCGAGACCGCCCCAGGCCGGGTAAGGCAGTGGCTGGCCGACCACGCCGCAGCAGCGGCCGCGGCAGGTCCGGACGCGACGGCCGCCCTGCTGCGCTTGGCCGCCCGGCCGGGCATCGGCCTGACCCGCGAGATCCGCGCGGTCATCACGGACCTGACCAAACCCGAGCGCGATCCGCGGACCACGCACGGCTGGCTGCTGCGCCTGGCCGCCGACTGGGCCAAGGACATCCCCCTCACCGACCGCGACGAGGACTGGATCCGCACGGTAGAAGGCATTCTGCGCGCCGCCGTACGCGCCGAGCACGCCACCGACCAGGAGATCAGGGCCGCAGCCCGGAACGACAGCCTCACCGACGACGAGGCACAAGAACGCCTTGCTGCGCTGTCCGCCCACCGCCTGTCCGACTGGGACACCGGGCAGCTGCTCGCCGCCCTCGTACACACCGCCCACCCTCCCCGAGGCAGGGGCGCCGGGGACAGGCCCATGCCCACGACCGCGCCGCATCCGCAGACGCGTACGATCCGCTACATACTCGCCGCACTGCTGCGCCTGGACACCGAACTCACCGACTACGCCTCCCGGCATGCGGTCGTCTTCCGCCGGGACCTGGCCGAGGTGTCCCTGCAGCATCCGGAGGCCTTCGTGGGCCTCGTGATCGCGCGCGCCGTACTCGACCTGGCCGCCGATGACGCGCGCGCCGACGTCGCCCTGGCCGAGCGGACCGAGGCATTCACGGGAAGACAGCTTTCCCAGACCGACCCAAGACTGCGGGACCGGCTGCTGGCCGCCCACCTCGAGCAGACCGGGCCCGACACCCTTACCCCGGATTCCACAAGGGCGGCGGCTGCATGGTGGTGGCCTGCCACGCTGCGGTGACACACCCTTCCTCCCAATGCCACCACCCCTTGGCATCGCCATGTTCCAAGAGCTTCCGTATCCGAGGCAGGTCGGCATCCGGCGGAACATCGAGAGCCACCATCCGGAACTGCTCGATCCCCTCGCCGGTCGTGCCCAGGCGGTGGAACGTCTCCAGCACGGTCTGCCGAGCAGCACCCGAGCCACCGTCCTTCAGGACGATCAGCCGGATGGTGCAGTTCTCCGAAGCCCGCACCGTCTCACCGGCCCAGCGGACACCTTCCACGTCGATCTCCACCCGGATGATGTCGTCACCGGCGACTCCGCGTACGAACCAAGGAGTGTTGTCCAGGCGCACGGTGCCGTTCCCGAGGTCCACCGCCCACAAGCTCTCCACACTCGCCGGCGGCCAACCGTCCTCATCCACCTCCAGCCGGAAATGAACCTTCACATGGTCGTCCCTGACGCTCGTCACGGCACCATCATCCACAGCCACGGCCCTGCTGGGGAACGATCACCTCACGAACGGAGAACGATCTTCAAGCCCCCGCGTCGCCCCTGGTCAAAGTCTCTCGTGAACCCTCCGTGGGCAAGACCGTCAAACGCGCCGAATCGATCAAGGAACACCGGGCCCGCCGAGGATAAATGCCAAGATCAGAGCGCGTTCCGATCGGCCGCTGGAGCACCGGGCCGGTGCGGTGGCTGATGAGCGGGATCGGGAGCGGGAGCGGGGCGTGCTGCTCGGCGCGGGCCTGGACAGCCGGGCCTTCCGGGTGGACCGGCCTGGCCGGGGCCCGCCCGGGCGATGTCCGTCAGCCCGTGGGCATGCCGATCCGGTTGCGTTCGAGTGCCGAGCGCAGCTTCACGAAGGCCTGGGCGGCGGCCGACACCGAGGCACTGTCCAAGGTGTCGCCGATCAGTTCGGCCAGTGCCTCGGCGAGGGTCTCCTGCGCGGCGTCGACGAGCCGCGTGCCGTCGTCGGTCAGGGCCAGCAGCGAGGACCTGCGGTCGGCCGGGTTCGGCTGCCGGACGGCCCATCCCTGTCTCTCCAAGCGGTCGACGCCCTTGCTGGTGGCCCCGATACCGATGGCGAACTCGGCTGCGATGTCCGCCACACGGGCTCCGGGGTGGTCGCGCAGGAAGCGCAGGGACTCGAACTGCGAGGTGGTGATCCCGTGCCGTGTGCGGAGGCGGTCGTTCAGCGCGTTGTAGAGGCGTGTCTCGCACCGCACGAGGTCGGCGAAGAAGCCCGGCAGGTCGATCTGGCCACCGCCCGATGTGTATTCCATGGCATATAGTGTACTGGAAGCTACTTCTGGCGGGAGAACAGCCATGAGCAAGGCGCAGCGCGCCGAGGTCGACGCGATGCTGCGGCAGCCGCAGCCCGGGGGACCGCGGTCGGTCGAGGAGATGAGGGCGGGCTTCAGGGCGCTGATGGCCCGGATGACCGTGCCCGACGGCATCCGCACCACCCGGACGGCACTCGGCGGCCGACCCGCCCTGCGGGTCGAGCCGGACAACGGGCCCCGCGCCGGGTCGATCCTGTATTTCCACGGCGGCGGCTTCGTGTTCGGCTCCCCCGAGACCGCCCTGTCGCTGACGGGACACCTCGTGGCCAGGACCGGTTCAGCGGCCTACTCGGTGGACTACCGGCTCGCCCCCGAGCACCCGTTCCCGGCCGCGATCGACGACACCCTGAGTGCCTACCGTGACCTCCTCGACCGCGGCGAAGACCCCTCGGCCATCGTGTTCGCCGGGGACTCCGCCGGCGGCGGCCTCACCGTCACCACCTGCCTCGCCGCCCGTGACGCGGGCCTCCCGCTGCCCGCCGCGATCGTGGCGTTCTCCCCGGGCCTCGATGCCACCCGCACGGGCGAGAGCATGGGTACCAAGGAAGGCATCGACCCGGTCTTCACCCGCCAGGCGGTCGAACACACCGGGGCCATGTATCTCGCCGGCGCCGACCCTCGCCAGCCCCTGCTCAGTCCGGCTGTCCTGGCCGACCTGACCGGCTTTCCCCCCATGCTGATCCAGGTGGGCACCAACGAGATCCTGCTGGACGACTCCACGCGCCTCGCCGCGCGTGCGAGGTCGGTCGGCGTGGACGTCGTCCTGGACGTCACCGCCGACGTGCCGCACGTGTTCCAGGCGTTCGCCGGTGTCCTGGACGAGGCCGACGAGGCGCTGGACCGCGCGGCTCTCTTCCTCGGCCAGCGCATCCGCGCCGCGGGCACGGTGCGCACATCGGCAGAGCAGGAGAGGGCACGTCGGCGGTCCGCCGTCAGCCGGCGGGCCACGGGCTCTTCAGGGACGTGCCCCCGGTGAGCGGTCGGTGCTCGCGCGCGGGTCCAGCGACGCCCCGATGGCGTCCTGCCAGGAGCGCAGGTAGGCCGCATAGCCCGAGGCGAACTCCTCCAAGTGCCGCCGGCCGGCGTCGGTGAGTGCGGTGAGTTCGTAGGTGACGGTCACGCGACTGCCGGGGCTGGGGTTTTCGGCGGAGTCGAGGGCGACGGTGACGGTCCCGGCGTTCCGGTGCGGGACGACGCGTGCGTAACGGATGCTGCGGCCCGGTACCCGGTCGACGACCATCCAGGTGGTGGTGCAGCCCTCCGCGTGCGTCTCGAAGACGGTTCCGGGCGCCGTGTCGTCGATCTGGTCGATGGCTGCGGCTGCCGGGAATCGCGGCGCCCACCCCGGCGCCCAGTCCTCTTCGCCGCGCGGGGTGAACAGGCGGAATGCCTGGTCTGGCGGGAGAGCGACGTGCAAGGTGCCGGCGAGCCGATGCCCGGCCCCGGATTCGCCGGTCACTGCTTCTCCTCGAGTTTGTGTGCGTGCGCCGCGGTGAGGGTGAGGCCGTAGACCGCTTTGAGCTGCTCGATCTTGGCCTGTGTCTCGGGGGAGAAGGGAGTCTTTCCCTCGAAGGCGTGCAGGGCGATTCCCTCGACCAACTCGCCCACGGGCATGTCGAGGTACTCGGCCAGAGCCTTGAGCACCTTCAGGGTGTTGCGCTCGATCCGCAGACCGGTCTGCACTCTCGTAATAGGTACCATGGTAACAAGATAACAGCGGGTGGGCCTTCGAGGGCGGATCCGGCAGACCGGGCCGAGGCCCGTTGCACATGGGGTCGAGGCCGTGGACGATCGGACGACCAGGAGAGCCGACATCGAGGGGGCGACGTGCGATTTGCCGGAGCCGTGCGACAGCCTCCGGCCCGTTCGGCGGTCGCACCGAAACCGTCCAAGCCGGGCCCGGGACGGCCTCCGGGCTCGAAGAACACACACCGAGCCAAGCGCCACGACGTGGGCAAGACCGTCAAACGCGCCGAGTCGATCAAGGAACATCAAGCCCGCCGAGGATAAACGCCAAGCTCGGCGAGCAGTCGATGTGATCCGGTTGCCTGTTGTTGACCTGGGTTGATCAGTTTGCCTGTATGGCTCGTCTGTCGGGTGAGGTCGTGTTTCGGGGGACCGGGCAGGTTGGTACTGGTCAGCTGCGGGTGTTGTGGCCTGGGTTTTTGTCAGGTTCGGGGATCTTTGCCCAGTTCTTGTCGTCTTTCCTGTGTATTGGTCAGATCCGTTGAGTGCCGGTATGTGATGTGATTCTGAGGATCATGCTGCTCGGCTTAAGGGCAGCTACCGGCACGTCAGTGGTCTTCTCCGTCAGGAACGCACTCGATGCGGAGGCCGGTGACCGCGCGGCAGCCTCGCTCCTGGCCTTCGCCGCATGACTCGTTAGCCGTCGGAAATCCTCACCGGTTCCGGGCAGTTCCGGCTCAGGCCGGTCCGCGTCCACTGCCGCGAACTCCACGCGCTCATCCCCGGCTTCGACAGTTGGTGGGCACACGTTCGGGTCTGATCGAGCGTCTTTGCTGCTGAGCGAGTTGAGACTGGTCCAGACCGGTTGATAGTGC
>NZ_JBEYWE010000041.1:0-61153 GCF_040644295.1 Streptomyces sp. NPDC047000 | reverse complement strand
GCCGGTCGGTGTGTCACCGCCCTGCCCGCCGGGCCGGGAACCGGCAGCTCGCTGCGGACCTGCGGCCGGTGCCCCTTCACGGCCCGCCGGTGTTCGACCCGGCGGGCCGTCGTGCTGCCTGACGCACCGCACCTGGCGGGCCTCGCTCCAAGAGTCTCCGGAGCAAGGACCGAACCGGCCCGGACCTCCCGCGGCCCCGGGCCGGTCAGCCGGCCAGGGTTCAGTCCCGCGCCGCCGCCAGCGCCGCCTCCGCCTTCCGGCGGTAAGTGGCCAGCTTCTCCGCCGGGGCGACGGCCGCCTGCTTGCTGCGGGGCTTCACGGACACGTCATGCCCCTCGGCGGCCCTGCGCAGCGCACCCACGGTGGCCTGCTCGCGCGGCACATGCGCGAACGGGTCGAAGGAGTACCAGCGCATCGCGTTCCGGTGGGTCATCTTGTCGATCTCGTCGTCCGGTACGTCGTTCGCGGTGAGCACCTGGTGCAGTTCCTCGGGGGCGTTGGGCCACATGGAGTCGCTGTGCGGGTAGTCCGCCTCCCAGCAGATGTTGTCCACGCCGATGTCGTGGCGCAGCCTCACGCCGACGGGGTCGGAGATGAAGCAGGTGAGGAAGTGCTCGCGGAAGACCTCCGAGGGGAGTTTCCCGCCGAAGTCCTGGAGGGTCCAGGTGGCGTGCATCTCGAAGGTGCGGTCGATGCGGTCCAGGAAGTAGGGGATCCAGCCGGTGCCGCCCTCGGACAGCGCGATCCTGACGCCCGGGTACTCCTTGAGGACCCGGGACCAGATGAGGTCGGCGGCGGCCTGGACCAGGTTGATCGGCTGCAGGGTGATCATGACGTCCGGCGGGGCGTCGGGGGCGGTGATGGCGAGGCGTCCGGAGGAGCCGATGTGCAGGTTCATCACCGTGCCGCAGTCGGTCAGGGCCCGCCACACCGGGTCCCAGTACTCGGTGTGGAAGCTGGGGTAGCCGAGCGGGACCGGGTTCTCCGGGAAGGTCAGGGAGTGGCAGCCCTTGTCGGCGACCCGCCTGATCTCCTGGGCGCACAGTTCGGCGTCCCAGATCGCCGGCAGCGCCATGGGGATGAAACGGCCGGGATGGGCGCCGCACCACTCGTCGATGTGCCAGTCGTTGTAGGCGCGGACCAGGGCCAGGGAGAAGTCGGAGTCCTCGGTGGCGAGCATCCGGGCGGAGAAGCCCGGGAAGGAAGGGAAGTTCATCTGGGCCAGAACGCCGCCGGCGTTCATGTCGGCGACCCGCTCGTCGACGTCGTAGCAGCCGGGCCGGATCTCGTCCAGGCCCTGCGGCTCCATGCCGTACTCCTCCTTGGGACGGCCGGCGACCGCGTTGAGCGCGACGTTGCCGACCGAGTTGTCCCGGAACTGCCACACGTCCGTGCCGTCGTCCCGGTGGACCAGGCGCGGGGCGTCCTTCTTCCAGCGGTCCGGCAGGTGGTTGGCGAAGATGTCGGGCGGCTCGATGATGTGGTCGTCGACGCTGATCAGGATCATGTCGTCACGGTCCATGAGGACCCTCCTCAGGGCTCGGTCTCGGATCAGTCGGAGGCGGGCAGCGCCTTGGGCGCCTTGATGGTCAGCGGCCGGCCTGCGTAGGCGAGGCGGCCGGAGCCGGACGCGGTGCAGAGGAGTTCGAGGGTGTCGGCGGCGTCGACGTACCGCTTGCCGATGAGAGTGGCCGGCGCGTCGCCGGCCGGGCCGGGAAGGGGGGTCTGTGCGGCGGGGATCATCGGGCTGCCGCCGCACTCGATGGGACCGGCCGCCTGCTGCGGGGCCCGGATGACGATCACCCGGGTGGTGTCGGTGGCCGAGGCCAGCTGGTCACCGGGGCGCGGGGTCGGTGCGGGGGACGCCATTGCGTGGATCTCCTTCCGTGGGAGAGATGGCCGGGGGCGTCGTGGGAAGCCGCTCCCCCAGCAGTTCCAGGTCGAAGGACCGGCGTGCCAGCCAGAAGCGCAGGAAGCCGGTGAGGGAGTAGCGCAGGAAGAGGGCCGCGCCCACCACCGCGGCGGCGACCCCGCCGAGGCCGAGGGCCAGGGCGTCTCCTTGGGCGAGGGCGCTGTCGGTGGCGTGGGCGAGGGGGAAGGCGAGCGCGCCGAGCAGCACCCCGGCGGCCATCAGCAGGCCGCCGAGGCGCAGCCACAGGGCGGCGCGCGCCGTGGCGGGGTCCGGGATCTTCAGCTCGGCCAGTTCACGGACGAACCGCTCGGCACGCGGCTCCGGGGCGGGGCTGGACGTCATGGGGCGCTCCCCAGGTAGTAGGCGGAGAGTTCGGTGTGCAGGGAGCTGTCGGGGTGTCCCTGCCAAGGGATACGGCCCCGGGCGAGGACGGCCGCGTGGTCGGCGATCTTCAGGACGGCGGCGGCGAACTGTTCGACGACGAGGACCCCGACACCCTGCCGGGCGATGTCCGCGACCTGTTCGTACAGGCCCGTCACGATCAGCGGGGCCAGTCCCATGGACAGTTCGTCGAGGAGCAGGACGGCGGGGTCGGTGGTGAGTCCGCGGGCCAGGGCGAGCATCTGCTGCTCGCCGCCGGAGAGGGTGCCGGCGGCCTGCGCGCGCCGGAAGCCGAGGACCGGGAAGCGGGCGTAGGCGGCGTCCTCGATCTCCTCCCGGCTGCGGCCGGTGAAGGTCATCATCCAGAGGTTGTCCCGTACCGAGAGGTTCGGGAAGACGCCCCGTCCTTCGGGGATGAGACAGACGCCGCTCCGGGCGAGGTCCCCGGCGCGGGCGCCGGTGACGTCCCGGCCGCCGAGAAGAAGCCGGCCGCCGCTGGGCGGGTGGACCCCGGCGGCGACCTTCAGGGCGGTGGTCTTGCCGGCTCCGTTGGGGCCCAGGAGGGCCACGACCTGGCCGGCGCCGACCGTGAGGTCCACGCCGTGCAGGACGCCGATGCCGTCGTAGGCGGCTCGCACGTCCCTGAGTTCGAGGAGCGGTGTCCCGGTGACGCTCATGGTCACTCCTCTCCCAGGTAGGCGGTGAGCACCGTCTTGTCCTGGCGGATCCGCGCGGGCGGGCCGCTGGCGACGACGGTGCCGAGGTCGAGGACGTGGACCTCGTCGCAGACGGTCATCACCAGGCTCATGTCGTGTTCGACGAGCAGTACGGCGGTGCCGTCCTCGGCGAGGGAGCGGAGCAGGGCCGCGAACCGCGCGGTCTCCTCAGTGTCCTGGCCCGCGGCGGGCTCGTCGAGGAGCAGCACTTTCGGTTCCAGGACGAGTGTCCGGGCGACCTCGACGAGCCGCGCCGCGCCGGTGGGAAGGGCGTCGGCGGGCGCGCCGGCCAGGTCCGTGAGACCCAGGCGGTCCAGCACCCGGTCCGCGGTCCGGGCCGCGTGCCGTCGTCCGGGGCCGAGTTCCGCGGCGACGAGGAGGTTGCCGCGGACGGTGAGGCGGCCGAACAGCTCCAGGTGCTGGAAGGTGCGGGACAGTCCGCGCCGGGCCCGGCGGGCCGGGCCCTCGCGGGTGACGTCGTGGCCGTCGAGCAGGACCCGGCCGGTCAGGGGCCGGCGCAGGCCGGAGACGACGTCGAACAGAGTGCTCTTGCCCGCTCCGTTGGGTCCGATGAGCCCGGTGACGTGGCCGGCCTCCGCGGCCAGGGAGACCTCGTCCAGGGCACGACGTCCTCCGAAGGAGACGCTCACCTCTTCAGCTCGCAGCAGTGGCACGGTGCAGCACCTCCCCGTCCTCGGGACGCCAGGGACGGCGGATTCCCCACCACTCCACGGCGATGTCGGTGTCCGGGCTGCGGCGGGCGGAGGCGCGGGCGTTGAGTGCCAGGGCCGCGAGGAGGGCCGCAGCGAGCAGCGGGGGGCCGTCCACCGCGTCGGTCGCGGCGAGGATCCAGCACAGGGCGAGTACGCCGAGCAGCAGGGGGAACAAGGTGCGGTCGCGGGCGAGCCGCGCCCATTCGGCGTGCAGCCGGGGGACGATGCCGGCCGGGCTGTGGGCGAGGCCCATCCCGGCCAGCGCGATGAGCAGCGGGGACAGATCGTGCGCCCAGGAGCCGAGGCCGTCGAACCACTGGGTCGGGACGACGAAGGCGATCCCGGCGAACAGGCCCGTGCCCACGGCCCCCAGTCCGCCGACGACGGCGATGAGGAAGACGGGCAGCCCGGCGACGAGGTCGAACTGCTCGGCGGTGACGGTCTGCCGCTGCATGCCGTAGAGGGCGCCGCCGAGACCGGCGAGGCCGGCCGACAGGGCGAAGACCGCGACCTTGGCGCCGAGCAGGCGGCCGCCGAGGGTGGCGAAGGCGGCCTCGCTGTCGCGCAGGGCGATCAGCCGCCGGCCGAAGCGGCCCCGGCGCAGCGCGGCCACGGCGAGCGAGGCGAGGCCGAGGCAGACGGCGGCCAGGAGCAGCAGCCGGACGGGGGAGGTGAGGCGCAGTCCGAACAGGTCGGGGCCGGTGACCGCCACGGAGCCCTGGTCGAAGAGAGCGATGCGCACGCCGAACACGTCGAACGCGGGGAGGGTGAAGATCCAGCGGTCGAGGACCACGGCGAAGGCCGCGGTGCCGAGCGCCAGGTAGACGCCGGACAGGCGCAGCGCGGGCACGGCGACGAGGGCTCCCACCCCTGCGGCGACCAGTACGGCGACGGGCAGTGCCCACAGCTCCCCGTGTGCGCCGAGGTGTCCCCACACCACCGCGCCGATTCCCGCGACGGACAGCTGGCACAGCGAGATCTGGCCGGTGAAGCCGGCCAGGGGCACGTAGGACAGAGCGATGAGGCCCACGGAGAAGACCGTGCCGTAGGAGACGACCGCCTCCTCGCTCAGGACGGTCGCCATGACCAGGGCGAGGAGCAGGACGCTGCCCGCGAGGACGAGGCTGCCGCGTGGGGTGGGCAGCGGTACGCGGACCAGTCGGCGGTCGCGGCCGCGCAGCCTGCGGTGCGGGAAGGCGAGCAGGGCGAGGAGCAGGAGCAGGGCGGGAGCGGCCAGGCGCAGGCCGGGGAGGTAGTCGTTGCGCGGCAGATAGCCGGCGAGGTAGGCCTCCAGCAGCCCGACGACGGCCGCGCCGAGGAAGGTGAGCGGCAGGCTGCGCAGCCTGCCGAAGACGGCGGCGGTGTACGCGCTGACGATGAGGAGGGAGAGCTGCTGGGCGTCGAGCGCGACGGTGGGGGCGATGAGGATGCCGCCGACGGCGGCGAGCTGGCTGCCGAGGATCCAGGCGAGGCGGCCGGCCCGCAGTGGGTCGGCGCCGGTGAGGCGGGCGAGGGCGCGGTCGTCGACCGAGGCGCGCATCTCCGTGCCGGCCCGGGTGCGGTGGAGCAGGAACCACAGCGCGGCCGCCACGGCGACCGCGACGGCCAGGGTGACGGCCTGGTGCCAGGTGAGGGTGGCGGGACCGAGGCGGATCGCGGACCGGTCGGCGAAGAACGGTTCGAGCGGACGGGGGGTGTCGGGGTTCCAGACCCAGCGGGCCAGAGCGATGCACCCGGTGAGCAGGGCCACCGTCATGACGAGGCGTTCGGCTTCGCCGAGGGCCTGCACCGGGCGCATCAGGACCCGCTCCACGACCAGGCCGAAGGCGGGTGCGAGGACGAGCAGGACGGTGACCAGGGCGAGCGGGACCGGCCACCCCCAGCCGACGGCCAGCTGCCAGTAGGAGAAGGCCGCGAGCATGCCGGAGGCGCCGTGGGCGAAGTTGAAGACGCCCGCTGTGGTGTGGGTGAGCACCAGGCCGCTGCCGATCACGGCGTAGATCGCGGCGGTGCTCAGGCCCACCACCGTGAAGGCCAGGAGTTGATCCATGACTTGGAAACTAGCTTCTCTCTATTGGAGAATCAACCATTCGTACATGATACTCAGTTCAGAGAATCTCATTCTCATCCGGTGCGGACGACGAGAGAGGCGTTCCTTTGAGGCCTACCGACGACCTGGTGGAGATCGAGCAGCTCCTCGCCCGATACGCGGTCGCCATGACCCGGGGCGACGTGGACGGTGTGCTCGGGGTGTTCAGCCCGGACGGCAGTTACAGCGCGTTCGGCGACACCTATCCGCTCGACGAGTTCCCCGCCCTGGTCGCCGCGGCGCCCAAGGGCCTTTTCCTGGTCGGGACGCCGCTGATCGAAGTGGACGGCGACACGGCCACCGGCACCCAGCCGCTGTGCTTCGTCGAACACTCCGCGCACACCATGCGCATCGGCTACTACAACGACACCTACACACGCACCGGCGACGGCTGGCGGCTGCGCACCCGGGCCATGACCTTCATCCGGCGCAACGGCGACCACGACTCCGGCCGTCCGCACGCCTTCGAGCGCACCCGTTCATGAAGGTCGCGGACTTCCGGCGGGCGCTTACGGCCTGGCTCGACGAACACGACCTCTCCCCCGGCCCCGACCACGGCCTCGACGCGCAGGTGGCCCAACTCGGCCGCGTGAGAAAGGCGTTGTGGGATGCGGACTGGATGCGCCACGGCTGGCCCCGTGAGGTCGGCGGAATCGCCGGGCCGGATGCGCTGCGCGCGGTGCTGGGTGAGGAGGTCGCGTACCGTCAACTGGCCGAGCCCGGCATCTGGTCGATGGTCGAGGTACTCGTGCCCACTCTGATCGACTACGCGCCGCCCGCGCTGGCCGCCGAGATGGTGCCCCGCCTGCTGAGCGGTGCGGAGCAGTGGTGCCAGGGCTTCTCCGAACCGGGCTCGGGCAGTGACCTGGCCTCGCTCTCCACCCGGGCGGTGCACGGCGGGACGGGCTGGGTGGTGAACGGCCAGAAGGTGTGGACGAGCCTCGCCCAGTACGCGGCCCGCTGCGTCCTGCTGGCCCGCACCGGGGCCCCCGGCCACGACGGCATCAGCGCCTTCTTCATGGACATGGACACCCCGGGCGTCACCGTCAGGCCGCTGCGCACCCTGCACGGCGTCGACGAGTTCGCCGAGGTCTTCCTCGACGACGTACGGATCCCGGACGACCGCCTGCTCGGCGCGCCGGGCGACGGCTGGCGGCTGGCCATGGACCTGCTGCCGCACGAGCGGTCCACCTGTTTCTGGCACCGGATCGCCCACCTGCACAGCCGCCTGGACCGGCTGCTGGCGGACGGCTGCGAACCGGACGCCGACTCGCTCGGCGCCGCCTGGCTCGACCTGCACACCGCGCGCTGCCGTTCGGCCCTCACCCAGCGGGCGCTGGCCGCCGACGGCCGGCTGGGACCGGAGACGTCCGTGGACAAGATCCTGCTCGCCACCGCCGAACAGCGGCTCTTCGACACCGCGCGCGACCTGCTCCCCGGCACTGTCGAACTGACGGACGAGGGCCCCTGGCGCACCGAGTACCTCTACTCGCGTGCGGCGACCGTCTACGGCGGCACGGCGGAGATCCAGCGCAACATCGTCGCCCGCCGCCTGCTGGACCTCGGAAAGGAGTGACCCCGTGGACGCCGACGAGCACGATCTGCTGGAGCAGACCCTGCGCAAGACGATGAACGGCGCCTCGGGCGCCGCCCTCGACGCCTCGCTCACCGCCCTCGGCTGGGCCGAGATGCTGGCCGAGGAACCTCGCACGGCGATCCCCCTGGTGTTCCGGCTGCTCGGCGAGACGGGAGCCCACGCCTCCGTCCTCAACGACGTCGTACTGCGCGAGACGGGCGGTATGCCGGGCGCAACACCGCCGCTGCCCTACACGGGCGGCCACTGGGTCGAGTGGAGGCGGGACGGGAACACGGACGACCGCCCGCTGGACCGCGAACTCCCGCTGCGGCGCGTGCCCCCGGGCGACTCCGTACCTTTGCCAGGAGCACGCCGGGCGCTGGGCTGGTGGCTCCTGGGCACCGGACGGGCGATGCTCTCGCTGGCCCGCCTGCACGTCCTGGACCGGCACCAGTTCGGCCGTCCCCTCGCCTCCTTCCAGGCCCTGCGCCACCGCCTGGCCGAGACGTACGTCGCCCTGGAGGGTGCCGAGGCGGCTCTGACGGCCGCCGGGGACGACGACACGTCGGCCCTGCTCGCCAAGGCGGCGGCGGGCCGGGCCGCCCTCACCGCCGCCCGGCACTGCCAGCAGGCCCTCGGCGGCATCGGTTTCACCGCCGAGCACGACCTGCACCGCCACCTCACCCGCGCCCTGGCCCTCGACGGGCTGCTCGGCTCGACCCGTGACCTCACGCGCGAGGCCGGGGCCCTGCTGCTGCGCGAGGGCCGGACTGTGCGCCTCGTCGACCTGTGAGGAGATCCCGGTGACCACCGATCTCTGGCACGACCTGCTCGGCTGCCTCGATCTGACGGCGGTGGACGAGCACACCTACGAGGGCCCCTCGCAACGGCTGGAGTACCGCCGTCTGTTCGGCGGACAGTTGCTGGCCCAGTTCGCGCGCGCGGCGGGCCGGGCCGTGCCCGGCAAGGAACTCAAGTCCCTGCACACCCAGTTCCTGCGAGAGGGCCGCACCGGTGAAGCGGTGCGCTACGAGACGGAGGTGCCGCAGCAGGGACGGACGTTCGCGACCGTCCGGCTCGTCGCACGGCAGCAGCACGGGGTGATCGCGGTGGCGAACGCGAGCCTTCAGGTGTGGGAGGAGGGACCCGAGCGGCAGACGACCGACCCGCCGGCGACCCCGCCCGGGCCGGAACGCCGGGTCCGGCTGGATCTGCTGCCGTGGGAGTCCCGGTCGGCGGCCGACCTCGACGCCGAGAAGGCCGAACCTCCCGTCCACGAGCTGTGGACCCGCGTCCCCGACGCGCCCCGGGCCGTGGCACCCGCCCTGCTGGCCTACGCGACCGATCTCACCCTGATCGGCACCGCGTTGCGGGCGGTGCCGGGCGTGACACAGGCGGGTGCCGGCACCGCGTTCGCGTCCGCCGTCACCGCGCACACCGTGTGGTTCCACCGGCCGTTCGACACCGGACGGTGGCTGCTGCTGCGCCAGCACAGCCCGCTGGCCGCGCACGGGCGGTGCTTCGGGCGCGGTGACGTACTGACCCAGGAGGGTCAACTGCTCGCGTCCTTCGCGCAGGAGGCGCTGCTGCGGTTCCTCTGAACCACGGTCATGAAGGTGCCCGGGCCCTGTGCGGCGGGACCCGGGCTTCCTCGTACCCGCGATCAGAGCCCGGCGACCTCCAGGACCAGCGCGGACCCCATCCCGCCCCCCGCGCACATAGCGGCGACGCCGACCCCTCCGCCCCGGCGGCGCAGTTCGTGCACCAGGGTGACGACCATGCGGGTGCCGGTCGCCGCGACCGGGTGGCCGAGGGAGCAGCCGCTGCCGTTGACATTCACCCCGGCGGGGTCCAGGCCGAGGCCGTGGACGGCGGCGACGGCCACCGACGCGAAGGCCTCGTTGATCTCGAAGAGGTCGACGTCGGACACACTCAGGCCGGCCCGGTCCAGCGCCTTGGGGATCGCCCGGATCGGTGTGAGGCCGGTCTCGGCGGGATCCAGGGCGACCGACGCCCAGGACCGTACGGTGGCCAGGACGGGCAGGCCGAGGCGTCGGGCGAGCCGCTCGTCGGCCACCGCCACCACCGCCGCCGCGTCGTTGGCGCCGCAGGCGTTGCCCGCGGTGATCGAGAAGCCGTCGATCTCCGGGTGCAGCGGCTTGAGAGCGGCGAGACGTTCCGCGCTGGTGTCGCGGCGCGGGTGTTCGTCGGCCTCGAAGGGGCCGTACGGGGTGTCGAGGGGCACGGTCTCGTCCTTGAAGCGCCCTTCGTCCAGGGCACGGACGGCGTTGCGGTGCGAGCGCAGCGCCCAGGCGTCCATCTCCTCGCGGGTGATCCCCGCGCGCACCGCGGTGTTCCAGCCCACCGTGATCGACATGTCGAGGTTGGGCGCGTCGGGCCGGTCCGGGTGGGACGGCGGCACCCAGGGGCCCTCCACGCCGCGGAAGGACAGCTTGGGCGCGGTGGAAGCGGAGTTGACGCCACCGGCGAGGACCAGCCGGTCCATCCCGGCCCGGACCGAGGCGGCGGCGGTCTGCACGGCGGCCAGGCCGGCCGCGCAGTGCCGGTTCAGGGCGAGTCCGGGCACCTGGGGCAGTCCGGCGGTCACCGCGGCGTGCCGGGCGACGACCCCGCCGCCGTAGTGGGACTCGGCGAGCACCAGGTCGTCCACCAGGTCGGGATCGAGGCCGTCCGCGACCGCCGCGACGATGTGGTCGGCCAGTTCGTGGGCGGTGGTGTCGCGCAGGGTCCCCTTGAAAGCGGTACCGATGGGGGTGCGCAGGGCGGCGACGAGCACGGCTTCAGGCATCGGTGGTCTCCTCCGGTTCGGCGAGCTCGGCGACGAGGGTGCGGCGCAGCAGTTTGCCGGTGGCGGTGCGGGGCAGCTGGGGGCGGAAGACGACGGTGTCCGGGGTCTTGGACGAGCGCAGGCGGCGCTTGGCGAAGGACCGGATCTCCTCCGGGTCTCCCGTGCCGACGAGCACCGCGACCAGCCGCTGACCCCACTCGGGGTCGGGCAGGCCGAGCACGGCGGCTTCCTGGACGCCCGGGTGCTGGAGCAGGACGTCCTCGATCTCGGCGGGTGCGATGTTCTCGCCGCCGCGAATGATCGTGTCGTCGGCGCGGCCGTCCAGGAACAGGTAACCGTCCGCGTCCAGGCGACCGCGGTCGCGGGTGGCGAACCATCCGTTCCTGCCGCCGGGCCCGGCGGCGCCCTCGTACTCGCCCGAGATCTGGGCGCCTCGCACGAAGACGAGTCCGGTCTCCCCGGATCCGAGCGCCGTGCCCTCCTCGTCGCGGATCTCGACGTCCACGCCGGGCAGCGGGCGCCCCACCGAGCCCAGCCGCGCGCGGACCGCCGGGTCCTCGGAGGTGAGCGACCGCCAGTGGTCGTCGGGGCCCAGTACGCAGACGGTGGAGGCGGTCTCCGTGAGCCCGTAGGCGTTGACGAAGCCGGTGGCCGGGAACTGGCGCAGGGCGCGCTCGACGACCGGCCGCGGACAGCGCGCGCCCCCGTAGGCGAGGTTGCGCAGGGACGGGACGTCGGCCTCGGCGTCCCCGAGCGCGGCGGTGAGGCGCGCCAGCATGGTGGGCACGACCATGGCGTGGGTGACGCCCTCGCGGCGTACCGTCGCCAGCCAGTCGGCCGGCTCGAAGAGGCTCTGGTAGACGATGCGGCGGCCGGCGTAGAGGTTGGTGAGCAGATTCATCAGGCCGGCGACGTGGTACGGCGGCAGGGACACCAGGCCGGCGTCACCCGGGTCCGCGGACCCGAAGTCCTGGGTGTTGAAGACATAGGCGAGCAGATGGCGGTGGCGGAGCAGGGCCGCCTTGGGGGCGGCGGTGGTACCGCTGGTGTAGAGCACGACCGCGACCGCGTCCTGGTCCTGCGGCGCGGGCCGCGGCTCGGGCTCTCCCGAAGCGGTCAGGAGCGCGTCGAGGCCGGCCGGGTCCAGTACCTCGGCTCCGGGATGCCGGTCGACCAGGGCGTCCCGTTGTTCCCGGCCCAGCCGGTAGTTGAGGGGCACGAAGGGGATGCCGGCCAGTGCGGCGCCGAACAGGGCGACGGGGTAGGCCGGATGGTTCGGCCCCAGGTAGAGCACGGCGGAGCGGCCGCGGAAGCGGTCGGCGGCGAGGTGCGCGAGGCGCTGGAGTTCGGCGGCGGAGAGGGTGCGGCCGCCTTCGGTGACGGCCGGCCGGTCTGCCGCCGAGGCGGCCATTTCCAGGATCACGGCTATGTTCATGAGAATGACATTCTCATACACTCATATCCCTACTCGCAAGATTGGGGAATGACGATGCGCATCGGTGACGGCTCGGCCCTGGTGGTGGGCGGCGCGGGCGGACTGGGCGAGGCCACGGTCCGGCGGCTGAGCGCGGCGGGCGCGCGGGTGGTGGTCGCCGACCTCGCCGACGACAAGGGCAAGGCCCTGGAGGCGGAACTGGGGGTGCGCTACGTCCGCACCGACGCCACCGACGAGGATTCCGTCCGGGCCGCGGTCGACGAGGCCGAACGGGTGGGGCCGTTGCGGATCGCCGTGGACTGCCACGGGGGACCCGCGAGCGGCGGCCGGCTCATCGGCAAGGACGGCTCCCCGCTCGCGCTGGCGGGCTTCCGTACGACCGTCGACGTCTATCTGACCGGGGTCTTCAACGTGCTGCGGCTCGCCGCGGCGGCGATCGGCCGTACCGAGCCCGTCGACGGGGACGGCGGCCGGGGCGTCATCGTCATGACCTCGTCCATCGCGGCGTACGAAGGGCAGGTCGGGCAGTTGCCGTACGCGGCGGCGAAGGGCGGTGTGTCGGCGATGACGCTGGTGGCGGCCCGGGACCTGTCCCCGCTCGGGATCCGCGTGGTCACCGTCGCCCCCGGGACGGTCCTGACCCCGGCGTACGGGAAGGCCGGGGACCGGTTGCAGGCCCACTGGGGTCCCCAGGTACCGCACCCGCGGCGGATGGGACGGCCCGGGGAGTACGCCGCGCTGGTGCAGCACCTGTGTGAGAACGACTACCTCAACGGCGAGGTGATCCGGCTGGACGGGGCGCTGCGGTTCCCGCCCCGGTAGGTCTGCCCGCGCGGCGGGTCAGCCGGCGTCGATCTCCTGGCGGGCCTTGGCCCACAGCCAGCCCGCGTAGGCGTGCAGCCCCTCCCCCGTCTCCCGGTTGCCCCGGCCGCCGAGCGCCCGCGCGTAGGTGCCTTCCAGCAGGGCGGCGAGACGGAAGCAGGCCAGCACCTGGTACCAGCGGAAGCGGGAGACGTCCCGGCCGGTCGCCACCGCGTAGCGCTCGACCAGTTCCGCGCGGCCCGGGAGTCCGTCCCACGGCTGGAACTGCGGTGCGCTGCCCGGCGGATCACCCTTCTCACGCCAGGCGGTGAGGATCCACGCCAGGTCGAGCAGCGGGTCGCCGAGCGACGTCATCTCCCAGTCCACGATGGCGGCCAGCCTGGGGGCGTCGCGGGCGAACATGACGTTGGCGAACTGGAGGTCGCCGTGGACGAGGCCGGTGGCGCCCTGTTCGGGAGTGTGCGCGACGAGCCAGTCGGCGACGGGGTCCACCAGCGGGGACTCGTTCTCCCGGTAGGCGGGGTCGGCGCGGTAGCCGTGCAGCATCTTCAGGTACTTGGCGGTCTGGCGTGCCGGCCAGTCCTGCGGGCGCCCGAGATCGGCCAGACCGTGGGCGGCGGGATCGACTGCCGCCAGCCGTGCCGCCCCGTCGACGAGCGCGAAGGCCACCTCACGCCGCCAGCCGGGATCCTCGGCGTACCGGCCGGGCAGGGTGCCGCGCGGCACGAACCCGTCGATCTTCTCCAGGACGGAGAACGGTGTACCGAGTACGTCCTCGTCCAGGACCGCGGCGTACAGCCTCGGGTGGGGCACGTCCGTGTCCGCGAGGGCGGACAGGGCGCGGCTCTCCCGGCGGAAGGCGTCCGAGGCGCCGGCCCGCAGATGGCGGCCCGGCCGTCTGAGGACGAGTTCGGTGCCGTCGGCCCGGCCGAGCGTGTGCAGCAGGTTCTGGGCACCGCCGCGGAGCGGGACCAGGGAGGTGACCGGGCCGTCTCCGGGGAGAGCGGCGAGACCGCTCCAGGCGTTGAGGCGGTCGAGCGTCTCTCTGAGGCCGTCGGCGGCGTCGGGGGCGTTCACCGGCCGGCTCCCGTCTCCGTCAGCCGGTCCGCGTACTTGGCGCGGGCCGCGGCCAGCCGGGTGGGCAGGTGGTCCGAGCCGAACAGCGGGTCCGCGGCCGGGGCGGCGTCCCTGAGCAGCAGCCGGGCCACGACGTCCTGGTGGGCCTCGGTGGGTCCGTCGGCGACGGCGAGGGTGGGGCCCGACTGCCACATGCGCGACAGCGGGAGTTCGTTCGAGACACCGAGGGCGCCGTGCAGATGGAGGGCCCGGTAGGCGACGTCGACCAGGACCTTGGGCGTCGCGACCTTCACGCCGGAGACATGGAGGCGGGCCCGGCGCGCGTCGTCCCGGTCGCCGGTGCGGTCGGCCCGGTCCGTCTGCCAGGCGGCGTGCAGCACCTGAAGGCGGAACTGCTCGATCTGGATCCAGGTGTCGGCCAGTTGATGACGCACCGACTGCTGGTCGGTGAGCGGGCCGCCGCGCGTACGTCTGGTGGCGGCGCGTTCGGTCATCATCTCCAGGGCGCGCCTGCACTGGCCGACCGACCGCATGGCGTGGTGCAGCCGGCCACCGCCGAGCCGGGTCTGGGCGATACGGAAACCCGCACCGGGCTCGCCCAGCAGATGGTCGGCGGGCACCCGGCACCGGGTGAAGCGCAGATAGGCGTGGGCGCCCTGGCCGAGGGGCTCCCCGGCCAGACCCGTCGCACGCACCTGCTCCATCCCGGGCGTCCCGGCCGGGACCAGCAGCATCGAGGCGCCCTGGTGCACGGGCACGTCGGGATCGGTGATCGCCATGACGACGGCGAACGCCGCGTGGGACCAGTTGGAGGCGAACCACTTCTCGCCGTCGATCACCCAGCCGTCCCCGTCGCGTACGGCCCGGCAGGTGAAGCCGCCGGGGTCGGCGCCGCCGGTCGGCTCGGTCATGGCGAAGGTGGAGACGATCCGCCCGTCGAGCAGCGGCTCCAGGTACTCCGCACGCTGCTTGTCGGTGCCGTAGTGGGCGAGGATCTCCGCGTTGCCCGAATCGGGGGCCTGGGTGCCGAACACCATCGGCGCCCAGGAGGACCGTCCCAGGATCTCGTTGAGGAGGGCGAGTTTGACCTGGCCCATTCCCGTACCGCCCAGGGCCGGCGGCAGGTGGGCCGCCCACAGCCCGCGCTCGCGGACCTGCCGCTGGAGCGGGCGGATCACCTCGCGGAAGACCTCGCTGTCCCGGTCGTAGGGCTCGGCGGTGCCCGGGAACAGCACGTCGAGCGGTTCGATCTCGTCACGGACGAGAGCGGCGGCCCAGTCCAGCTTCCTCTGGAACGCGGCGTCGGTACTGAAGTCCCACATCACACACCCCTCGGTAAGAATGTGATTCTGAAACTAGCAGAATGCCATTCTCAGCACCAGGGTCCGGGTCACCGCCGCCGGGCATCAGGAGCCCCCACGCCCGCCACCAGGAAGCCGACCAGATGCTCCACCTCGATCCGTCCGGGCACCTCCCCGGCGAACAGCCAGTACTGCAGTGCCGCCAC
Source organism: Streptomyces sp. NPDC047000 (assembly GCF_040644295.1). NCBI lineage: Bacteria > Bacillati > Actinomycetota > Actinomycetes > Kitasatosporales > Streptomycetaceae > Streptomyces > Streptomyces sp. NPDC047000. The sequence continues at coordinate 46,116 of NZ_JBEYWE010000041.1, read as the reverse complement.
CACGGCGCCCGCCGCGGTCCTGGCCGACCGGATCGGGTCGGCCGCGCCCAACTCGGCCGCGGGCTGGGCGAACAGGGCGGCGAGAGCATCCACCAGGGCGACGACGACATGGCCGGCACGGGCGGTACGGCCACCCGCGTTGGCCAGGACGGCCCGCGTGCGCCGGGCGGACTCGCCGTCGGCCGCCTGCCGCGCCACCGCCTCCAGACCGGCCCGCAGCCGCTCCTTCGGACCACCGGCGGCAGAAGCCGCCATCCGGTGCCGCACATAGCCGACGACCGTGCGCGCCCCGCGTTCGACGATGGCCTCCACCAGGGCGTCCTTGCTGCCGAACGTCCGGTAGAACGCGTCGTTGGACAGCCCCGCCGCGGCCACGATGTCGGTCACCCGGGGCCTGCGCCCGTCCTCCGCGACCATCAGGGCCAGACCGGCCTCCATCAACCGTTCGGCCTCAGCGCCGCCAACACTGTTCTCCATGAACAAGAATCATATTCTGCCGACAGCACGGCGGCGCCTCGTCAGACGAAGTCCCCGTGCTCACCGAGCCGCGGCGGCGGACCGTACCGCGGCTGGTACCCGGTGACGCGGAACGGGCTGCCCACCAGGCGCCGGCCGCCCGCCTCCACCACCGCGTCGGGTGCCTCGGCGAGGGCCTCGGGCAGGGTGCGTACGGCGGCGGCGGGCACGAGCAGCGGGCGCAGCCGGGCCTCCCAGCCCGTCGCCGTGTCCGCAGCGAGGGCCTTGGTCACCGCCGTGACGACCTCCTCGCGGCGGGCCACCCGCTCGGCCATCGTGCGGTAGCCGTGGATGCCCGCCTCACCGGCGAACGCACGCCAGAAGCCGTCGTGGGTGATGAACAGCGCCAGGTGTCCGTCCGCGGTCGGGAAGAGCTGCGCGGGAACGTAGTGGGCGTGGGCGCCGCCGAGGCGCCGCGGGGGTGCGCCGTCGTTCAGCCAGGCGGAGGCGTGGTAGTTCAGCTGGGAGAGCATCACGTCCCGCAGCGAGACGTCGACCTGCCCGCCCCGGCCCGAGACGACCTGCGCCAGCAGACCGAGAGCGGCGGCGAGACCGGCCGAGTTGTCCGCGGAGGAGTAGCCGGGAAGCTGGGGAGGGCCGTCCGGATCGCCGGTGAGCGCGGCGATCCCGGTGGCGGCCTGGACTACGTAGTCGAAGGCGGGCCGGTCGCCGGTGTCCATGCCCCAGCCGGTGAGGGCCACGCACACCAGCCGTTCGTTCCAGGGCTTCAGCGCCTCGTAGGTGAGGCCGTAGCGGTGGACGGCCGACGGTTTGAGGTTGACCAGCAGCGCGTCGGCGCCCCGCACCAGTTCGTGCAGCCGCCCCTGGCCCTCCGGTGTCGCCAGGTCCACGCGGACGGAGCGCTTGCCCCGGTTGAGGGCGGCGAAGTAGGCGTCCGAGACCTGGCGGGAGAGGTCTCCGCCGGGCGGCTCGACCTTGGTGACCTGCGCGCCCAGGTCGGCCAGCACCATCGTCGCGTAGGGACCGGCCAGGATGTGCCCGACCTCCAGGACACGCAGCCCGGAGAGCGGGCCCCGACCGCTCACCGGAATTCCGCGGCGATCGCCGCGACCGCGTCGCGGGTGCGCAGCTTGGAGGCGAGCAGTTCCTCGCGGCCGCTGCCGAGGGGCAGCAGCCGCACGGACAGATCGGTCACGCCGGCGTCCGCGAACCGGCGGAAACGGGCCCGCAGGGCAACCTCGTCGCCGGCCGCGCACAGGTCGCCGACGTCACGGGCGTCGCCGTGCTCCATCAGGCGCTGATAGTGGGGCGACACCTCGGCCTCACCGAGGATGCGGTTGGCACGTCCCCTGGCCGCGTCCACCTCGTGCGGGGCGCACAGGCAGACGGGAATCCCGGCGACGACGCGGGGGGCCGGGCGGCCGGCCTCCTGTGCGGCCTTGGTGATCGTCGGGACGACGTGGTCGGCCACCGTCCGTTCGTCGGCCAGCCAGAGCACGGTTCCGCCGGTCAGTGCCCCCGCGATCCGCAGCATCACCGGGCCCAGCGCGGCCAGCAGGACGGGCAGCGGGGCGACCGGGCCGACGGTGAGGGGATTGTGCACCGTGAAGGAATCGTTCTCGACGTCCACCACGTCGGTCCCGCCGATCGCCGCGTTCAGGACGTCCAGATAGTCACGGGTGTAGGCGGCCGGCTTGCGGTACGGGATGCCGAGCATGTCGCGCACGATCCAGTGGTGGGAGGCACCGACGCCGAGCGCCAGTCGCCCGCCGGCCGCCGCGTGCGCGGAGAGCGCCTGGCGGGCCAGGGCGATCGGGTGCTGGGCGTGCACCGGGACGACCGCCGTGCCCAGTTCGATGCGCGAGGTGGCCCGGCCCATGAGGGTCACGGCCGTCAGCGCGTCGAAATCGGTGGGCACCTGTGGCACCCACACGGTGTCGAAGCCCGCCTGCTCGGCCCAGCGGGCGTCGTCGGTCATCCGGTCCGCCTTGTGGACGGCGCCGCCCCGTTCGGGGCCGCTCATCACTCCGACTCGCATGTCATTCCTCGGGGTTCGAAGGGGCCTCGGGCGCAGTGGTCAGGGTGCGGATGCCGGCCACGATGGTCGCCAGCGGCGTCCCCGTGGGGTACACGGCGGCTGCCCCGGCCTCGTACAGCCGGTCGATGTCCTGGGCGGGGACGGTGCCGCCGACCACGACGGGGATGTCGTCCGCGCCGAACGCGCGCAGCGCCTCGACGGTGCGACGGGTGAGGGGGAGATGGGCGCCGGAGAGAATGGACAGTCCGACCAGGGCGACGTCCTCCTGGACGGCGGTGGCGGCGATGGAGTCGACGCGGCGGCGGATGCCGGTGAACACCACTTCGAACCCGGCGTCCCGCAGGGCCCGCGCGACGAGCTTCGCCCCGCGGTCGTGCCCGTCCAGTCCGGGTTTGGCGACCAGCACCCGCACCGGGGGCGCCATCAGAACACCACCGGCTGGCGGAACTCGCCCCACACCTCGCGCAGTGCACCGGCCGTCTCGCCCACCGTGCAGTAGGCGTGGGCGCAGTCGATCAACGGGTCCATCAGATTGCCTTCTCCTTCCGCGGCGTGTCTGAGTGCGGCGAGGCGGGCCCGGACGTCGGCGCCGCTGCGTTCGGCCTTGACGCGTGCCAGCCGCTTGAGCTGCCGCTCCCGGCCTTCCGCATCGAGTTCGTAGGCGGCGAGGTCGGGCGGCTGTTCCTCGGAGGTGAAGCGGTTGACCCCGACGACCGGGCGCCGGCCGGAGTCGATCTCCTGGTAGTGCCGCCACGCCTCGTCGGCGATGAGACCCTGCAGGTACCCGTCCTCGATGCAGCGGACCATGCCGCCGTGCGCCTCCAGGTCGGCCATGATCTCCTCGATGCGCCGCTCGGTGGCGTCGGTGAGCGCCTCCACGAAGTACGAGCCGCCCAGCGGGTCGGCGACCCGGGTCACTCCCGTCTCATGGGCGAGGATCTGCTGGGTGCGCAGGGCGAGCGTCGCCGACTCCTCGCTGGGCAGCGCGAACGGCTCGTCCCAGGCCGCGGTGAACATCGACTGCACCCCGCCGAGAACGGATGCGAGAGCCTCGTAGGCGACCCGGACGGTGTTGTTGCGGGCCTGCGGCGCGTACAGCGAGGCCCCTCCGGACACACAACCGAAGCGGAACATGCACGCCTTGTCGGTCTTCGCGCCGAACCGCTCCCGCACCAGCGTGGCCCAGCGCCTGCGTCCGGCACGGTACTTGGCGATCTCCTCGAAGAAATCACCGTGCGTGTAGAAGAAGAAGGAGATCTGCGGGGCGAACTCGTCGATCGTCATGCGGCCTCGCGCCAGGACGGTCTCGCAGTACGTCACGCCGTCGGCGAGGGTGAACGCCATCTCCTGCACGGCGTTGGCGCCCGCGTCGCGGAAGTGCGCACCGGCGACGGAGATGGCGTTGAAGCGGGGCACCTCGGCCGCGCAGAACTCGATGGTGTCCGCGATGAGCCGCAGCGAGGGTTCGGGCGGCCAGATCCAGGTCCCCCGGGAGGCGTACTCCTTGAGCACGTCGTTCTGGATGGTGCCGGTCAGCCTCGCGCGCGGGATGCCCCGTCTGTCGGCGGCGGCGACATAGAAGGCCAGCAGGATCGCGGCCGTCCCGTTGATGGTGAAGCTGGTGCTGATGCGGTCCAGGGGGATGGCGTCGAAGAGGATCTCCGCGTCGGCGAGGGTGTCCAGGGCGACACCGACACGGCCGACCTCGTCGGTGTACTCCGGGTCGTCGGAGTCGTATCCGCACTGCGTGGGCAGGTCCAGCGCGACCGACAGTCCGGTGCCGCCCTGGTCCAGGAGGTAGCGGTACCGGTGGTTGGACTCCTCGGCGGTGCCGAATCCGGAGTACTGGCGCAGGGTCCAGGTGCGGCCCCGGTAGCCCGTGGGGTAGTTGCCGCGGATGAAGGGGAACACTCCGGGGGGCGGCGGGTCCGAGGAGGAATCGGCCGGCCCGTAGACGGGCTTCAGCGGAATGCCGGAGGCGGTGCGGGCTTCGTCGGTCATGACGGGATGTCGTCCTTGTGTGAGGCGGGACTTGGGAGCCGGGACGGGCGCGAGTGCGCCTGGCGGGTCCGGGACCAAAGACGGACCGCAGCCCGGCGGTGGTGCGGGAAGGCGGTGACCGGGCTGCGGCGGAGGGGGGAGGCGGTCTCCGGGGAGTCCGTGGTCCTCGTCGGAAGCCGTCGACGCGGTCGGGGTGATGTCCGGGGTCGTCTCGTCCTGTTCCGCCGGCTCGGTCAGCGCAGTCGGTCCTTGAGCACTTTGCCGGTCGCCGTGAGCGGCAGGCCGGCGCGGAACTCGATGTGACGGGGCACCTTGAAGCCGGCCATCCGTTCCCTGGCCCAGGCGATCAGCTCGGTCTCCGTGATGGCGCCGCGCCGCACCACGAACGCCTTCCCGACCTGCCCCATCCGGGCGTCGGGCACACCGATGACGGCGGCCTGGGCGACGGCCGGGTGTTCCAGCAGAAAGCCCTCGATCTCGGCCGGGTAGGCGTTGAACCCACCGACGACGAACATGTCCTTCTTGCGGCCGACGATCCGGAGCCGTCCCTCCTCGTCCAGTTCCCCGAGGTCGCCCGTGCGCAGCCAGCCGTCGGGATCGATCGCCTCCGCGGTGGCCCCGGGATCGTCGAGGTAGCCGCGCATCACGGAGTAGCCGCGCACCAGCACCTCCTGGTCGTCGGCGATACGCACCTCGACGCCCTCGCAGGGGCGGCCGACCGTCGTGGCCACGGCCTCGTACGGGTCACCCGGGCGGGAGGCGGTGACGGTGCCGGCCTCGGTGAGGCCGTAGCCCGTCATGAGGTGACGGAACGGCAGTTCCGTCGTGATCCGGCGCACCAGCTCCACCGGGATGTCGGCGGAGCCGGTCACCGCCACCCGCAGCGACGACAGGTCCCGGCCGCCGGCCGCCTCCAGCAGCGAGTGGTAGAGGGTGGGCGGCCCCGGCAGGACGGTCACCCTTTCCCTCTCCACCAGTTCCAGCACCCGCTCCACGTCGAAGACCGCCAGCGGCAGGACGGTCGCGCCCCGGATCAGTGAGGCGATCAGCCCCGCCTTGTAACCGAAGATGTGGAAGAACGGGTTGACGATCAGATACCGGTCACCCTGCCGCAGCTGCGCGAGATCGCACCACTCCGCGTACAGCCGCAGGGTCTGCCCGTGGGTGGTCATCACCCCCTTGGGGCGGCCCGTCGTGCCGGAGGTGAAGACGATGTCGGCCAGGTCGTCCTCAGCGGGCCCGTACCGAAGCGGCCGCCCCGAGGCGAGGAAGCCGTCCTTCTTCAGGTCGATGACGGGCACCCCGGGCGGACCGGTGAAGTCCCGGTCCAGGAAGCCGTTCTGCACCAGCAGAGCCTTGGCGCCGCTGCGGACGACGATGTCGTGAGCCTCCTCCTGGAGGAACCGGGTGTTGACCGGGACCAGCACGCCGCCGGCGCTCAGCAGTCCGAGTGCGGCGATGATCCACTCGGCGGAGTTGGGTGCCCACAGCGCGACCCGGTCGCCCGGTCCGACACCGGTCGAGGCGAACGCCCCCGCGGTGCGCCGGACCCGGTCGGCCAGCTCGTCGAAGGTCAGACGCAGATCGCCGTCGACCACGGCCTCGGCGGCACCGAACCGTTCGGCCGCGCTCCGCACCAGCTCGGGGATGCTGCGCCAGGGCTGGGTCACCGGTGTCATGCGTCGATCAGCCGGGCCAGGTTGCCGCCCATCACCTTCGCCTTGTCCTCCTCGCTGAGCCTGGTGAGGTGGTCGACGTAGGTCACCGGGTCGGCCAGGCCCTCCGGGTGGGGGTAGTCGGAGCCGAACAGGACGCGCTCGATGCCGATCAGGCCGCCGAGTTCGGCCATGTCCTCCTCCCAGAACGGGCTGATGTGGATGTTGCGGCGGAAGACCTGTACGGGGTCCTCCTGGAACTCGTGCGGCATCTTCTTGTGCACGTCGGCCAGCCGGTCGAGCACCGGCGCCACCCAGGAGGCGCCGTTCTCGATGACCGCGATCTTCAGCTCGGGGAAACGGGACAGCGCCCCGTGACAGATCAGGGAGGTGACCGCGTCCTCGATGGGCCGCCACTCGTGGACCTGCCGGAAGGCATTGGGCTTGAAGGGGAGGAACTCACGCCGCTGCCCCTCCCAGTCGTTCGCGTAGTTCGCGTAGCCGGAGTCGGAGGAGTGCAGGGCGACCAGGACCCCGGTCTCCACCACGCGCTTCCAGAACGGGTCGAACTCGGGCAGGGCGAAGGACCGGGTGCCGCCGTGGCCGGGCACGGGAGCCGGCCGGACGAGGACGGCCCGCGCGCCCCGTTCCACCACCCGGTTCAGCTCGTCGATCGCCTTCCCGACGATCGGCAGGGTGATGACGGGGACGGTGAAGATACGGTCCTTGTAGGTGAAGCCCCAGGTCTCGTGCAGCCACTGGTTGAGGGCGTGGATGACCGCGTGGATCAGCTCGGGGTCGTCCTTCATCCGCTCCTCGATGAGGCTGGCCAGTGTCGGGAACATCAGGCTGCGCTGCACACCCAGCTGGTCCATCAGTTCAAGGCGGGGGCCCGGCTCGCGGAAGGCGGGCACGGAGCGCATCGGCTCGCCGAAGATCTCCCGGCGGGTCCTGCCGTCGGGATTGCCGACCTTGAAGTACTCCTCCATGGCACCCGGGCGGGCCACCACGTCGAAGGTGGGGTTGGGGATGTACTCGCTGATCTGCCCACGTATCGCGATCTTGGTGCGGCCGCGGACGTTCACGTACTCGATGGCCCCGTCGTACTCCTTCGGAAGGTACTTGGTCAGTGCCTCCTGGGTCTCGTACAGGTGGTTGTCCGCGTCGAAGAGCGGATACGCGAGGTCGCGAGACGGCATGAGATCCTCCTTCACTGATTGAGAGAATCGTATTCTCACTCATGGGAAGTGGCAATGCGGTCGCGAAGGGCGAACTTCTTCACCTTGCCGCTCGGGGTACGGGGGAACTCGTCGACCGCGTGGATCCGCTCGGGCCACTTCTGCCGGGCCAGACCGGCCCGTTCCAGGTGCAGCCTCAGCTCGGGCAGGCCCGGCGCCTGCCACCCCTGCCGCATGCGCAGCACGGCGGCGGCACGCTCCCCGAAGCGCGGATCGGGCACGCCGACCACGGCGGCCTCCGCCACACCGGCCAGGCCGAGCAGGAGTTCCTCGACCTCCCGCGCGCTGATGTTCTCGCCGCCGCGGATGATGACGTCCGCCTTGCGGTCGGTGACGGACAGCCAGCCCTCGGCGTCCAGGGTGCCGATGTCGCCGGTGCGGTACCAGCCCTCGGCGTCGAAGGCGGCCCGGGTCAGGGCGGGGTCGGTGTAGCCGAGGCACAGGTCGGGGCCGCGGGTGAGGATCTCCCCGTCCGCGGCCAGACGCAGTTCCACGCCGGGCAGCGGGATGCCGTCGGTGTACAGGCGCCTGTGCGCCGGTCCGTCGTACGGGGTGCAGGTGACCGACGGATGCTCCGTGGAGCCGTACGCCCGGAACACACCGATCCCGAGGGATTCCAGCCGGGTGGTCACCTCGGACGGCACACTCGCGCCGCCCAGACCCGCGTACCTGAGGCCGGCGATGTGCTCGGGGGTGCAGTCGGGATGGTCGAGCAGGCTGGTCATGTAGTACGTCGCCCCGCCCCCGACGGCCAGCCCCTCCTCGCGCAGGAGCGCGAGCGCCCTGGCGGGGTCCCAGGTGTCGCCCAGGTCGACGGGTGTTCCCTCGAGGACGGGGACGAGGAAGGCGTTCACCATGCCGATGAAGTGGCCGACCGGCGCGACGGTGAACTGACGGCCGCGGTCGGGCGGATAGGAGGCGGCGAGCTGCCGCGTCTCGCAGCCCAGGGTCCGGTGGCTGTGGATCACCCCCTTGGGGTCCCGGGTGGTGCCGGACGTGAAGGCCACCAGTGCGGGCTCGTCCGGATCGACCGGCAGCACACCCCGCATCGGATCGTCGGCCAGGAGTTCGTCGAAGTCACGGCCCACGACGCCGACGTACGGGACCTCCTCGCACAGGTCCGGGCGGAACACGTGCCGTCCGAAGCGCTCGGCGGTGAAGAACGCCTTGGGACGGGTCGCCCCGAGTATGTACGCGATCTCCTTCGGTCCGTAGAAGTGCACGACGGGGACCACCACGGCGCCGAGGAGGGCCGAGGCCCAGAACACCGCGGCGGCCTCCATCCAGTTGGGCAGCTGCATGACCACCACGTCACCGGGCCCCACCCCGCGCTCTGCGAGTCCCGCGGCCAGCCGCCGGGCGGCCAGCTCCACCTCGCCGAACGTCCCGGTCCACGGCCGGTGATCGGAATGCACACGGAAGCGCACGTCCCGGAACCTGGCCAGGCCGCCCGTCAACAGGTCCCCGAGGGACTCGCGGGTCCACCAGCCCTCCTCCTCGTAACGGGCGACCAGTCCGGCCGGGACGGTCCGCAGGGCGGAGGCAGGAAACGTCGACATGCCCGGGGCTCTCCTCTCACGCACGACGGGTTATGAGAATTGCACTCTCCCATGAAGAGAAGGTAACTTCCATATATGGCACGTGACCACGGTTTCCATCCGGTGCGGATCATCCGGATCACCGACGAGGCACCGGACGTCCGCACCTTCACCCTCGACGCCCCCTTCCCCTACCGCGCCGGGCAGTTCCTGACCCTCCGGGCCCTCGGTGCCCTGCGCAGTTACTCGATGTCGAGCTCCCCCGACACCGACGGCGAGGTGTGCCTGACCGTCAAGCGCGTGCCCGGCGGGCTCGTCTCCCCCTGGATGCACCAGGAGCTCAAAGCCGGCGACACCCTCCAGGTGTCCCGGCCGGCCGGGGCCTTCTGCCTGCGCGAGGACAGCGGCGGGCGCGCGCTCGTCGCCTTCGCGGGCGGCAGCGGGATCACACCCGTCTTCTCGCTCGTCAAGAGCGCGCTGGCCACCACTGCGCGGCCGGTGCGGCTGCTGACGGCACACCGCGACCGCGAGTCCGCCATCTTCCCGGCCGCTCTGGACGCACTCGCCGCCCGGTACGCGGGCCGGTTCGAGGTACGGCATCACCTCGACGACCGCAACGGACTGGTCGCGGGGAAGGACATCCGCGCTCTGGCGGGTGAACGTCCCGAGGACGGCGACTTCTATGTATGCGGACCGGCCCCCTTCATGGAGCTGGTGGAACGGACCCTCGCCGGGGCCGGGGTACCTCCCGGGCAGGTCGTCGTCGAGCGGTTCACCCCGGTGACCGAGCCCGCGGCCCCGGCTCCGGCGGTGGGCGACGGGGCCGTCCCCGGGCCGCGGACCGTCACGGTCGGCCTGCGCGGGCAGCACCGCACGGTCCCGCAGCGGGTGGGCGAGACCCTGCTGCAGAGCGCGCGACGGGCCGGGTTCGCCCCGCCCTTCTCCTGTGAGTCCGGGGACTGCGCCACCTGCATGGCGCATCTGACGGCAGGCGAGGTGAAGATGCGGGTGAACAACGCGCTCGACGCCGACGAGGTGGCCGAGGGCTGGGTGCTCACCTGCCAGGCCGAGCCGATCTCCCCCGATGTCACCGTGATGTACGAGGACTGAACCGTCCCGCCCGACGACCGGAAGGCCACACATGGTTGAGCTGGAGCTCGAGGACGGCCTGGCCGTCATCACGATCGACCGTCCGCACGCCCGCAACGCTCTCGACCTCGGCACCATGGGGGAGCTGGAGAAGGCGCTGGACGCGGCCGGTGGGGCATCGGCGCTCGCGGTCACCGGCGCCGGCGACCGGGCGTTCGTGTCCGGCGGGGACCTCAAGGAACTGTCCCGGCTGCGCACGGAGGCGGAGGTGTCCGGGATGGCCCTGCGGATGCGGGCGCTGTGCGACCGGATCTCCGCCTTCCCCGGCCCGGTGGTGGCCGCGCTCAACGGCCACGCGCTGGGCGGCGGGGCGGAGGTCGCGGTCGCGGCCGACATCCGGGTGGCCGCGGACGACATCCGTATCGGCTTCAACCAGACCAGCCTCGCGATCGTGCCGGCCTGGGGCGGGGCCGAACGCCTGGCCCGGCTGGTCGGACCGGGACGCGCCCTGCTGCTCGCCGGCACCGGCCGTGTGGTCGGCGCCGCCGAGGCGGAGCGCCTGGGGCTGGTGGACCTGGTGCTGCCCCGCGCCGGGTTCGGCCCGGGCTGGCGGGAGGTGGCGCGTTCGCTCGCCACACGCCAGGCGGGCGAGATCAAGGCACTGACCTCGCGCGTCCGCTCGCCGCAGGAGGCCGCCGCGGCCTTCGCCCGCTTGTGGGTGGCGGAGGAACACTGGGAAGCAGCGGAGAAGGTGATGTCCCGTGGCAGGTGAAGTCCGCGTGATGGAGGGGCCGTTCGGGCCGGAGGTACGGTCGCAGGGCGCGGCCGGCGGCCGGACGGTGCTGTATGTGCACGGCGATCCCCGGTTGGGAGGCACCCCCCAGGACGCGTTGCCGACCGCCCGGGAACTGACGCGCCTCACCGGCCAGGCGGTCGTGTGCGCCCGTTATCGCCCGCGCTTCCCCGAGGCGTTGGAGGACGTGTACGCCGCCTGGGAGCACTGCCACGACCGGGGACCGGTGGCGGTGGCCGGGAAACGGCTCGGCGGCGCTCTGGCCGCCGGCCTGCTGCTGCGTCTGCGCGACGAGGACGCTCCGCCGCCCACCTGCGCGGTGCTGACGTCTCCGGTACTCGACTTCACTTTCGAGGCGCCGAGCCTGCTCCTCAACGCGGTGGCCGACCGCACGGTGGACGCCGCGGCGCTCCCCGGGCGGGCGGCCGCCTACGCGGGCACCGTCCCGCGCGATCATCCGCTGCTCAGCCCGCTCCACGGCAACCTGCACGGTCTGCCGCCGGTGCAGCTGCATGTGGCGGGCACGGAGGTGCTGCTGGACGACAGCCTGTCGTTCGCCACCCGGGCCGCGCACTCCGGGGTCGCCGTGGACCTGCGCGTCTACGAGGACCTGTCGGCGCAGGGGCTGCGGCAGCTGGGCGCCATGGCGGTGTTCCTCCAGGCGTGGGACAGGGCGGCGTCGTTCAGTCCCTCGGACGGCTGAGAGCACGGGTGCGGAGCCCGTGTGAGGGACGGGCGAGGTCCGCGCGCCCCGGCCGTCCTCAGCCGTCCCCGAGGAGGCAGTCCGCGGCCCGCCAGGCCATCGCCATCACCGGTCCGTTCAGGTTGCCCGCCACCATCACCGGCAGTACGGACGCGTCCACCACCCGCAGGTTGTCGACCCCGCGCACCCGCAGCTCCGGATCGGTGACGTCCTCGGGCGCGGAGCCCATGGCGCAGGTGCCGACGGCGTGGAAACCGCAGTAACCCCCGTCGAGGGCCGACCGGACGATGTCCTCCTCGGAGCCGGAGGCGACGGCCGGGCCCGGGAAGGTCTCCCGCCGGATGCGGGAGGCGATGGGGTCGGTGGCGAAGTACCCGCGCAGCCGCCGGAACAGGTCGCCGGCGATCTGCCGGTCGTGCACCGTGGAGAAGTACCCCGGGTCGATGTCCAGTGCGCCGTCGGGGTCGGCCGAGGTGATGGCCAGCGAGCCCTCCGAGGTGGGCCGCAGCACCATCGCGCACGCCGACACCCCGGGCTCCCGTTCCACCGCCGCGGGCTTGCCCGGCACCAGCGCGCCCAGTGACCAGGGTGCCAGCAGCACCTCGGTGTCGGGGCGTTCGGCGTCGGGACGGGACTTGAGGAACGCCATCACGTCGTAGGCGGGTCTGGCGAGCGGGCCCTTGCGGGTGAGCAGGTAGGCGGCGCCGGTGCGCGCCTGCGCGAGCGGTCCGGCCAGCCGCCGGTTGGCGCCGAGCGGGGCGTTGAGGCGCAACCGCATCGCCAGACAGCGGTGTTCGCGCAGCCGCGCCCCCACCAGCGGGCGGTCCAGGCGTACGTCGACGCCCGCGGCGCGCAGCGTCCCGGCGGGACCGATGCCGGAGAGCTGGAGCAGCTTGGGCGTGGCCAGGCTGCCGAGGCTGAGGATCACCTCCCGCCGGGCACGGATCTCCTCGCTCGATCCGTCGGCGGTGCGCACCCGTATCCCGGTCGCCTTGTCCCCGTCGAAGAGCACCCGGGTGACGGTGGTGTCCGCGGCGACGACCAGGTTGGGGCGGGAGCGGGCGGGACGGAGGAAGGCTCGGGCGGCGCTGAAGCGCTGACCGGTCCTGACGGTGGCCATGGTGTAGCCGATGCGTTCACCGTCCTCCTCGTTGACGTCGGGCACCGCCCGCAGGCCGAACGCCTCCCCCGTGGCGATGAGTTCGTCACACAGCGGGTCCGGGTCGCGCACGGTGGAGACGTGCAGGGGGCCACCGGTGCCACGGGTGCGGGAGGCACCCAGCGCGTTGTCCTCGACGGCGCGGAAGGCGGGCAGGACACGGTCCCAGCCCCAGCCGGGGTTGCCGAGCGCCGCCAGGCCGTCCCAGTCGGCGCGGGTGCCCCGGTTGTAGATCATTCCGTTGACGGAACTCGAACCGCCGAGCACCTTGCCGCGCACCCACATGTCGGGGTTCCCGCCGGGCCGCACGGGCCGGGTGCGGTAGTGCCAGGAGTAGGCGGGATCACCGAAGAGCTTTCCGACGCCCTTGGGGATCCGCAGGTAGGGGTGGCGGTCGGCGCCGCCCGCCTCCACGAGCAGCACCCGCAGCCGGGGGTCGCGCGAGAGCCGGTCGGCCAGCACACAGCCCGCCGACCCGGCACCTGCGATCACGTAGTCGTACATCTGTCGGGACTCCTTCTTCGCGGCTCGGGCCGGACGGGCCGGGGGTCAGCGCTCCGGTGTGTCGTCGCGGTACACCCGGCCGCCTTTCATGACGAACGACACCCGCTCGGTGACGGAGACGTCCGCGAGCGGGTCTCCGGGCACGGCGACGACGTCGGCGAGCAGGCCCGGTTCCAGGCGTCCCCGGTCGCCGGCGTCGATCAGGTCGGCGGCCACCGTGGTCGCGGCGCGCAGCGCCTGGAGGGGCGCCATGCCCCGGTCCACCAGGGCCCGCATCTCCAGCGATCCCCTGCCGTGCGGGACGGCGGGGGCGTCCGTGCCGAGGGCCACCTTGACGCCGCGCCGGATCGCGCGGGAGGTGGACTCACGGGCACGCGGGAAGACCTCGGCCGCCTTGGCCCGCAGGGCGGGGGCGGCGTGCTGGGTGTCCATCCCCTCGGTGAGGTAGGTGGTGGCGACCAGGAAGGTGCCGCGTTCCACCATCAGGTCCCAGGTCGCGTCGCTCGCCAGGAAGCCGTGCTCGATGCAGTCGACACCCGCCTCGACGGCGGCCCGGATCGCGGAGTCGCCCATGCAGTGCGCGGCGACCTTCACGCCCGCCCGGTGCGCCTCGTCGACGGCGGCGCGCAGCTCCTCGTCCGAGTACTGCTGGGCGCCCGCCGGACCGGTGTGCGACATGACCCCGTTGGACGCGCACACCTTGATGACCCGTGCCCCGTACTTGATCTGGTACCGGACCGCCTTGCGCACCTCCGCCACGCCGTCGGCGATGCCCTCCTCCACGGTGAGCGGCAGGACGCCCGGGGCGAACGCCTGGAACATCGTCGGGTCGAGGTGTCCGCCGGTCGGGGCGATCGCGTGGCCCGCGGGCACCACCCGTGGTCCCTCCACCCAGCCGAGGTCGATGGCCTTCCCCAGCGCGACGTCGAGGAGGACACCTCCGGTCCGCACGAACAGGCCGAGGTTGCGGACCGTGGTGTAGCCGCGCCGGAGGGTCCGGCCGGCGTTGGCCACCGCGCGCAGGGTGCGGACGGCCGGGTCCTCCTGCACCGGGATCAGCGGACTGCGGTGGTCGGGACCGCCGAGGAAGAGATTCACCTCCATGTCCATCAGACCGGGCATCAGGGTGACGTCCCCGAGGTCGCGGACCACGGTGCCTTCGGGGAGCCGGTCCGGCCGTCCCACCGCGGTGATGTGCTCGCCGGTGACCAGGAGTCCGCCGGGCTCGGCGAGTTCGCCCTTGTCGATGTCCAGCAGCCGCGCCGCCCGCAGCAGCACGGGGGGCCTGGGTGCCCTCTCCCGCGGCGCCATCAAACGGTCGCCGGGTCGCCGGGACCGAGCCGGGTGAGCGCGGCGGTGATGCGGTGGGTCATGTCCGGGTCTCCGTGTCTGGTCGCTGGTCGGCGCCGGCTGCGGCGGCCGGCGTCTCGGACCGGCGCCGGGGCCTCGGGTGGTGGCGCGATGCCGTGCGAACGGCTCGGCGACACCCTGCGATCGCGGTCGGCACCCCTTCGCCCCGCAGGGCGGCCGACTCGACGATAACAGCGATCTCTCTCAGTGAGAATAGCGTTATCACAGCTGTGCAGGACCGCCTGTACAAGCACAGGCCGTCCCGCGGTCAGCGGTCCTCGGGCAGCAGGCCCTCCAGGCTGCGCACCGCAGGCTCCAGGGCGCCGAGCGACAGGCCCAGTTCTTCGGCCAGACCGGAGACCACCGCGAGGTCCTTGCGGAGGAAGGGCCCCGCGCTGAGGGCCAGTTCACTCACCCCGCCACGGGCGGCGGACGCCGCCGACGCGTTACCGGCCGCGCTGCCGTGCGAGAGCGCGGCCAGCAGCACGTCCTCCTCGACCTCAAGGCACCGCCCGAGTCGCACCAGGTGGGCAAGCAGGCCCAACTGGGCCGCGAACATCGCGTTGTTCAGGAGCTTCACACTCTGCCCGGCACCGAGAGCCCCCACGTGCAGCACCGGATCGGCGTAGGCGTGCAACGCGGGCCTCACCCTCTGGACCGTCTCCTCCTCTCCTCCGGCGTAGACGGTCAGGCGGCCGGTCTCGATGTCGTGCGGGCCACCGCTGACGGGCACGTCCACGACATCGGCTCCCAGGCCGGCCAGTGCCCGTACCGTGCGCGGGTCCCCGGTGGTGTGCACAGCCAGCACCGACCCGTCCGGCAGCACGGAGATCAGCCCCCCGTCGAGGCACACGTCCCGGACCTGGGCGTCGGTGAGCACACAGACGAAAACCGCCTGCGCCCCGTGGGCCACGGTGGCGAGCGAGTCGACGGGCTCGGCACCGTCGCGGGCGAGGGCCTTTCGGGCCTCGGAGGTCCGGGCGTACACGCGCACCATGTGCCCTGCCCCGACGAGACGTCGCACCATGGGCCGGCCCATCCGTCCCGCCCCGACGAAACCCAACTCCATGACAGCCTCCGTTTCCGGGCCCGGGCGGCGGCCGGCTTCTCCCGGGTCTACTTGTCCGGGGCGGTACCCGGAGCAGAGGAGTCGGCTCTCTCCTCGCCGGTGTCCCCTCCTCCCGGCGTGGCACCCTGGGAGCCGAAGAGGACCGCGAGCGTCTCCCGCACGATCCTCGGATAGTGGTCCGCATCCGGTTCGGGGTCCATCAGCCACCACTGGTGGATGCCCTCCACCAGGGCGAGCGCGCCGGTGGCGGCGGCGGACGCGCTCAGGCCGCTGGGCATGTACGCGCCGTAGCGCTCGGTGAGACGGGCGGTGAGATGGAGCTGGAGGGAACGTAATCGGTCCCCCGCGTAGCTGCGGGCGGGTTCCTGGCCGGTGACCGCCTCGGCCATCACCACGCTGTGCACGGTGGCGAACGAGGGGTGGCCCTGTTCGAAGGCGACGGCCGCCGCGAAGTGGGCGGGCAGGTCCTCACCCACCGGGTGGTCCGCGAGGTGCGCGCGGTTGAGCTGCTCACGGAACGTCAGCAGCTCCAGCAGCAGCTGCTTCTTGCTGGGGAAGTAGTGCAGCACACCCTGCCGGGTCAGCCCCGCCCGCTCGGCCACCGCGTCGATCGAGGCGTTCTTGAAGCCGCGCTCCGCGAAGACCTCCAGGGCCGCTTCCAGGATGTCCTGTCGCCGCGCAGAACCCACCAGGTCCCCTTCCGCCGTTGCCCGGTGCCTGCACACAGTACGCACCCGGCCGGGCCCGGGCGAGGGGCCCGGCTGGGTCGTCCCGGCCCCGGGCCTCACCGTCCCATGGCGTCCAGGGCGGAGCGGGCCGCTTCCCGCACCGGGCCCCGCTGCCCCGCGCCGTCGGGGACGGCGGTCCCGACGACGTCCGTGAACAGCCGGACGTCCTTCGCGAGCAGCCCGCCCGCGTGTGCGGCGATGCGCCGCAACGTGCCGCCCGCGTCGACGACCCGTTCGAGGGCGAAACTCGCCGCGCTGCCGTGTGACAGGAGCCGCCCCAGACCGGCAGTGTCGAGTCCCAGCGCGGCCCCCAGCCCGAGGGCGTCCGCGGCGAGGCCCAACTGAGCTGTGAAAAGAACGTTGTTGAGCAGTTTCGCCACCTGTCCGGCGCCGGTGGCCCCGAGGTGGGCCACCGGGTCTCCGTAGGTGACGAACAAGGGACGGCAGTAGGCGAAGACCTGCGGGTCGCCGCCCGCCATGACGAGCAGGGTGCCCTGTTCCGCCGCCCGCCCCCCGCCGCTCACCGGCGCGTCGAGCACGGAGACCCCCTGGACGCGGGCCCGTTCCTCCAGCCGGCGGCAGGTCTCGGGGTGGACGGTGGAGTGCACCACGATCACCCCTCCCGGACGCATCCCGGCCAGGATTCCCTCCCCTCCGGTGGTCAGCTGCTCGATGTCGGCGTCGTCGACGACACAGAGACACACCACGTCGCTGCCGGCGGCCAGTTCGGCCGGTGTTCCGGCCGTCTTGGCGGGGGTGTCCGCGAACGGTGCGAGGGCGGCGGAGCGGCGGGCCCACAGGGTCGTCCCGTATCCCGCGTCGACGATCCGCCGCGCCATCGGCGCGCCCTGGCTGCCCAGTCCGATGAAGCCGACCCGCATGTCGCGTCCCCTCACGTCGTCCGCCGTGGCCGCCAGAAGACGGCGAGCAGCCCGGCCGTGGCCACCACACCCACCGTGAGCACCGCACCGGCGCCCGCCCATCCGGTCACGGCGAGATCCGCCGCGTTGTCGATCGCGTACCGTCCCGGTCCCCACGCACCGAGCGCCACCGCGAGCACCCCCAGGACCAGGACGTACTCGTAGCCCTCCTTGAAGACGAAGAAGCCGTGCGGACGGTGGGCGAGCAGACCGGCGACCAGCATCACCGACAGGACGGCCGCACAGGCCAGGGTGGTGAACAACCCCAGCGCCAGGAGTGCTCCCGCGCCGATCTCCGTCCATACGCTCAGCCACGCCTGCAGACGGGGGCGGCGCAGACCGAGGCCGGCGAACCAGCCCGCCGTGCCCGTGAGGCCGCCCCCACCGCGCCAGTGGTTCCAGCCGTGCGCCACCATGACCGCACCGAGCACGACCCGGACGAGCAGCAGCGCGGCGTCCGCGGGCTCACCCATCACGGTGCCCCTTCTCCGCGGGCAGGGCCGACACGCCGAGCGCGCACTCCTCCACGAAGGCCAGGACGCGCAGGTGGTAGGCGAGGGCGGTGCGGCTGACACTGGTGTTGTGACCGGCACCCGCCTGTTCGTGCAGCACCAGCCGGGGCGCGGCGGTGAACAGGGCGGCCAGGTCCGCCAGCCCGTCGGGGCCGTTCGCCCACACCTGCTCGTACTCGGCGAGCGTGATGTGGACCGGGACCGGCACTCGCTCGGCGAGCCGCGCGAACACCTCCTGCCACTGCTCGGGACGGCCCTCGTACGAGGGTGAGGCGGCACCGATGCCGCGTCCGCCCCACACCTCGGAGGGGTAGGCGTGCGGCGGGTCCCACAGCACACCGCGCAGGTCGGGCCGGGAGCGGCTCGGATCGCGGCGCCACTCCTCCATCGCGGTGAGCACGTGGGGATGGTGGGTGCGGCCCATGCCGGCGAGTTCCACGCCGAGCAGACCGGCGCCGCGGGGATCACCGGCCATCCGGACGGTCAGTTCACAGCCCGCCGAGTGCGCCCAGAGGAACACACCGGCGCCGCGGTCCCGGCCGTCCAGGAACGTGTCGAGGGCGGCGAAGGCGAAGTCCGCGCGCTGCCCGGGGGTTTGCAGGTGTTCCTGGTGCCCTGCCGAGCTGCCGTATCCGGGGCGGTCGAGGGCGATGACGGTGAAACCGGCCGCGGCGGCGGTGCGCAGCAGGGACAGTCCGGGGTGGCCGGGGTGGTCGAAGTAGCGGGAGTCGGTGGCGCCGCCGTGCAGGGCCAGGATCACGGCCCGGGGGCGAGCGGCCCCGGCGACCAGCGCGGAGGCGGGGACGCCGTGCACGTCCACCACCTCCCGGTGGACACCGGTGACGAGTTCGGGTTCGGTCGAGGTCATCCGTCCGTCCTGAGCAGGAGTACGCCGCTGGGGGTGAGCCCACCGCTGGAGACGACGGCCGTCCGCGCGTCCGCCACCTGGCGCGCACCGGCGTCGCCGCGCAGCTGGACGACGGCCTCGTGGAGCAGGCCCATGCCGTGGGTGCGGCCGTGGGAGAGCTGTCCGCCGTGCGGGTTGAGCGGGAGGATCCCGTCACGGGCGATGTTCTTGCCGCCGTCCAGGAAGTCGCGCGCCTCGCCGATACCGCAGAAGCCGAGCGCCTCGATCCAGGACAGGCAGTTGAAGGTGAAGCCGTCGTACAGCAGCGCCACGTCCACGTCGGCCGGGCGCAGGCCGGTCCGGGTCCACAGGTGGGCGGCCTGGCCGAGCACCTGGGGTTCGTAGGCGAGGGCGGCCTGGTCCCATTCGGGGCGCTCGACGAGCCGTGTCCCGACCGCCTCGACGCGGACCGGGGGTCTGCGCAGGTCGGGTGCCGTCTCCGCGGCGGAGACGACGACGGCGGTGGCGGCGTCGCAGGGGACGTCGCAGTCGTAGAGGCCGAAGGGGGTGCTGATGGTGCGCGCCGACAGGTAGTCGTCCATGGTCAGCGGGTCACGGTAGACCGCGTCCGGGTGGAGGGCGGCGCCGGCGCGCTGGTTGAGGGCGATCCAGCCGAGGGTCTCGCGGGTGGACCCGTACCGGTGCATGTGCCGCTGGGCGTTCATCGCCAGCATGATCGCGGGTGAGACGGCGCCGAACGGCTTGAACCAGCCGTCGGCCGTGTCGACGCGGGGCGGCCGGATCTTTCCCTGCCGGACGAGTTCGGCGTACGTCGCCTCCCACACCGTGCGGAAGCACAGCACGTGCCGGGCCAGGCCGCCGGCCACCGCGAGCATGGCGGCGATCACCGATCCGCCGGGGCCGAAGGTCTCCCCCGCCCCGTTGTGCCAGACAGGGCGGATGCCGAGCGCCGACTCCAGTGCGGTGACTCCTCCTTCGGCGAAGCCGCCGTACGCGCCGCCGCCGGGATAGGTGGACAGTCCGTCGATGTCGTCGAAGGTGAGACCGGCGTCCGCCACGGCCTTCTCGCACGCCTCCACGGTGAGGTGCAGGGGCGGGACCATCAGGCGGCGTCCCATACGGGAGGCTCCGGCACCGCTGAGGACCGCGCGGTCCTCGAACTTCCGGGTCACCGGCCTGCCGCCGGCCGACGCCCGTATCCGGTCGGGGGCCGGTTCGCCGGAGGGAAGCGGGGCCGGGTCCGGCTGGTCGGCGGCGGGCCGGAAGAGCGGCAGCCAGGTGTCGCCGGCCTGCTCGAAGACGACCTCCATGAGCATGCCGAGCCGCAGGTCCCCGGGCGCGCAGCCGATGACGTTGGTGGTGAGGCGGACCTCGGGGTCCTCCTCCAGCGCGACCTGGGCGACGACGAACGGGGTGGGCAGGCCGGGCACGGGGAAGCGGTGGTTGACGGTGAAGCCGATCAGGACGGCTCGGCCGGAGACCTCTCGGACGGTGGTGCGGTGGCCGCGGCAGTGCCGGCAGACCGGCTGCGGCGGGTGGATCAGGGCCGAGCAGGCGGTGCAGGATCGGAGGCGCAGCCGCCCGTCGCGGCCGGAGGTCCAGAAGAACTCGTTCTCCTGGTCCGGTTGCGGCCGCGGACGGGTGGTCTCGGGAGGGGGCGCGGTCAACGGACCTTCGCCTCCGCCTTGCGCACGGTGACGGGCTCGGCCAGTCCCTGCTCGTCGCACGCCTGCTGAAGGATCTCCAGGGTCTCCTCCAGGCCGGGGCCGAGGCGCGCGCCGGGCGTGAACGCGGCGGGCAGGTGGCGCATGCCCTGGATGACGCCGATGGTCTCGTAGTGCACGGTGCCCTCGGGGTCGCAGACGAAGTCCGGGACGCGGTCGAGGACCTGGATCAGCATCCGTTTGAAGACCGTGCGGGCCACGTTGGAGCCGATGCAGCGGTGGATGCCGAGGCCGAAGGCGGTGTGGCGGTTGCCACCCCGCGCGAGGTCCACCTGGTCCGGGTCCGGGAAGACGGCGGGGTCGCGGTTGGCCATCGCCCACGACAGCCAGACCCGCTCGCCCTCCTCGAACTCCTTGCCGGCGATCTCGCAGTCCTCGGCGACCGTCCGCCCGTCGCCGGGCGCCGGGGTGAAGTAGCGCAGGAATTCCTCGGTGGCCGTGTCGAGCAGGGCGCCGCGCTCCCGGCTCAGCCGGTCCCGCTCGCCGGGGTGCCGGGAGAGCCATTCCAGGGCGTGCGCGGTGAGCGCGGTGGTGGTGTCGAAGCCGCCGCCGATGACCAGGGCCATGGCGCCGACCAGGTCGGTGTCGGACGGCGGCCGGCCGTCGATCTCCAGGCGGGCGAGGGCGTCGGCGAGGCCGGGGCGCGGATGGGCACGGACCTCGTGGAGGGTGGCGGCGATGTCCTCGAGCATGACCATGTGCGCCTCCACCACCCGGGCCATCTCCGGTGAGTTCGGCGGGGTGTAGACGCCGGCGTGGGCGGGTTCGTTGTACAGCTCCCACTTCTTCAGCGGTACGCCCAGCATGGCAAGGGTGAAGACGGCCGGGACGATGTTCGCGAGGTCGTCGACGAAGTCGATGCGTCCGGACTCGATCCTCTCGTCGAGGCAGGCCCGCACCACCTCGTCGATGAACGGGATCCAGCGGGTGACGGCGGCCGGGGAGAGGTAGGGGTTCAGGGCGCTGCGGTAGGCGCGTTGTTCGGGCGGGTCCATCTCCAGGAAGCCACCGCGGATACCGCGTCCACGGGCGGGTGCCGGGATGTTGATGCCCTGGTAGCCGCGGCGCTCGCCGTGGATGTCGTGGTCGTTGGAGAGCTTCTGTCCGGCACGGGCGAAGGCGAGCAGCTCGCGGTTGCCCGCGGCGACCCAGTGCCCGCCGTAGGTCTCGGACCAGGCGAGCGGGCAGCCGGCGTGGAAGGCACGGGTCTGCTCCTCGAACCGGTCGCGGTACTCGGGGGCGTGCCGGTCGAAGTGGACACGGGGCTGCTTGCGGGCCTCGTCGTCACGCGGGTCGGTTGCGGTCATGGTGGGCTTCTCCTCGTGTCTGCCGCGCCCGCTCAGAAGACGCTGATGGCTCGCTCGGGGCAGGAGCGGACGGCTTCCACCACCTCGTCCTGCTGGTCGTCGGGGACCTCCTCGGAGACCGGGGAGGAATGGCCGTCGATCTCGCTCAGCCGGAAGGCCTTCGGGGCGCGCATCGCACACAGGGTGTGCCCCTGGCAGCGCTCGGGGTCGACGCGTACCTTCACGTCACTCAGCTCCCGTTCACGTTCGGGTGGGGTCAGGTCAGGTCGGACAGGGACTTGCCGACGGAAGCGAGGGTGACGGGACTGCCGTAGTCACCCTTGTACTTGTAGACGGGACCGTCGCAGCGGTAGGCGCCCCGGTCGGGCCGGAAGCCGGCGGGCCGCCAGCCCTTGGCGGTGGCCTCCACGACCGAGTAGCAGCTGGTCGGCTTCTTGGAGGTCAGGTCGAACGGAGCCTGCAGGCCGCCCGCCGTCCAGTCCGTGTTCTTCATCGCGTTCTCGTACACGCACCTGCGGGTGAGGGTGGTGCAGTCGCGGGCGGCGGTGGCGAACAGCAGCCAGGCGGAGAAGGCGCGCAGTGCGGGGTAGGTGACCTGTCTGCCGGGGGCGTACTTCTTGTAGAGGTCGATCACCTGCCGGGTGGCCGGGTCGCCGGACGCGCTCTCCAGCGGCGCCGTGGCGAACAGTTCGGCGTAGTTGTGCTGCCTGGCGAGTGACGCGGCTGCCAGTTGGAGGAAGGCGGGGCCGTACGCGTTGGAGTTGGCGTCGATCCAGTCGGGTTCGTAGCCGATGTCGGTAAGGCTCTGCTCCAGTTTGGCGAGGCTCACGAAGTCGCCGAGGAAGGCCAGGCCCTTGACGCCCTGCTTCTTGATCGACTGGGCGTAGGGTGTCCAGTCGGAGACGCCGGCCGCGGGGTAGAGGTCGGTGTAGGAGACCCGGCCGCCGAGTCCTGCCACGGCCTCCTTGTACTGGGCGACCATCACCTTGGTGACCGGGACGTCACCGGCGATGACACCGACCTTCTGCGCGGAGTCGGGGTATTTCTCCTTCAGCAGCCAGTGGTAGTAGCCGGGGTACTGGAAGTAGCCGGCGGTCGGCTGTGACGCGACGGCCTGGAGGTCGGACCCGATGGCCCCGATCTGGCTGGACTGCGCGGGGAAGCTGGGCAGCAGGCAGGTGAGCCGGTCCTTGACACCCAGGCTGTCGAGAGCCGCCCCGCCGCCGACGAGGGCGAAGTCGGCCTTGCACGCCTCCAGGGTCCGTTGCCGGACCTCCATGAGCCGGGTGTCCCGGGTGACCGGTTCGATGGCCCGGCCGTTGATGCCGCCCGCCGCGTTGCACCAGGAGGTGAAGACCTTCGCGGCGTCGACGAACTCGGAGTTCTTGGTGTAACCGACGTCGGAGAGGACACCGACCTGGATCTTGTCGCCGGAGACACCCTGGGCGGAGGACTTCCCGGGGGTGCCGGGGCCGCACACGCCCTTCAGGGCGCCGAAGTCGGCCGATGCGGCTCCGCTCTCCTGCCCGGCGGGGCGGGTGCTTCGCGCGGAGCCGGTGTCCTCGCCGGACCGGGTGGAACAGCCGGCGGCCAGCAGCACCGCGAGAGCGGTGACGCCGCCTGTGAGCAGTCTGCGCATGGTGCCTCCTCGGGAAGCCCGGACGCCGTCGTCCGGGGGAGGGGACGGGAGGATCAGGTCAGGTGACCGCTCCGCTCGCCTTGAGGGCGAGGATGTGGTTCCAGTCGTGGCCGAGCTCGGTGAGGATCTCCTCCGTCTGCGCGGCGAACTCCGGAGCGGGGCCGAGGGCGGTGTCCTCGGTGTCGAACTGGACGGGGCTCGCGACGAGTTCGAGGTCTCCGGCCCGGCCGATGTAGCCGTTGGCGCGTACCTGGGCGTCGGCCGCCGCCTGGAGGGTGTCCTGGACGGGCGCCCAGGGGCCCTCGAGTGCGGCGAGCCGCTCGGACCACTCGGCCAGGGGCCGGGCGGCGATCGTCTCACGAAGGATCTTCACCGCGTCGCCGGTGTGTTCGGCGAGGGACCGGGCGGTGGCGAAGCGGGGGTCGTCGGCGAGTTCGGGACGCTCCAGACAGCGGCACACATCGGCCCAGAACTTCTCCGGCTGGAGCATGACGAAGCAGATGTAGCGGTCGTCGGCGGTGCGGTAGAGCCCGGAGAGCGGGTTGGTGGGTGAGCCGTGGGTGCTGGGTGAGACGCCTTCCCACGGTCGGTCGAGGTGCAGGGACAGGGCGATGGAGTGGCCGAGGGCCCACAGACCGCTGCCGAGCAGGGAGACGTCGACCACGGAGGGCTCGCCGGTGCGTTCCCGGTGCAGCAGCGCGGCCGCGATGCCGCCGGCGAGGTTGGTGCCGGAGACGGTGTCGCCGTAGGCGGGTCCGGGCGGGCTGATCATGCCGTCGGTGCCGGGCGGGGTGATGCCGGCCGCCGTGCCGGCCCGGGCCCAGAAGGCGGTCATGTCGTAGCCGCCGCGGTCGGCCTCGGCGCCCCGGGGGCCCAGTGCGCTGCCGCGGGCGTAGACGATGCGCGGGTTGACGGCGCGGATGTCGTCGACGTCGATGCCGAGCCGGGTGCGGGAGGCGGGCAGGAAGCTGGTGAGGAAGACATCGGCGTCCTCGGCCAGTTGGTACAGCACCTCGCGGCCCTGGGGCTTGGAGATGTCCAGGCCCAGGGAGCGCTTGCCCCGGTTGGCGTGGGCGACGTTGGGGTTGGGGTCGCCCTCCACCTTGAACGTGCCGGTCTGGCGCAGTCCGCGCTGCGGGTCGCCGGTGACCGCGTGCTCGACCTTGATCACGTCGGCGCCCCAGTCCGCGAGGACGGCGCCGGCCGACGGCACGAAGCCGTACATCGCGACTTCCAGGACGCGGATGCCCTCCAGTGGCTTCATGCCTGCTCCTCCGGGACGACGACACGGGCGAACGCCTTCTCCTCGAGGAACTCCTCGAAGCCCGAGCGGCCGCTCTCCCGGCCGATGCCGGACTGCTTGTAGCCGCCGAAGGGCACGTCAGGGGCGAAGTAGTTGCCGCCGTTGATGGAGAAGGTGCCGGTGCGTACCCGCCTGGCGATCCGGACGGCCCGTTCCTCGTCGGCGCTGTGCACGGCGCCGGACAGTCCGTACCTGGAGTTGTTGGCGATGCGGACGGCGTCGTCCTCGTCGTCGTAGGGGATCACGGCCAGGACGGGGCCGAAGACCTCCTCCTGGGCGATCTCGCTGTCCGGGTCGACCTGGGCCAGCAGGGTGGGAGCGTAGAAGAAGCCGGGGTCGATGCGCTTGCCGCCGCGCACCAGGACGGCTCCGTCGTCGACGGCCCGGCGGACCATCCCGTCGACCTTGTCGCGCTGCTGCTCGCTGATGAGGGGGCCCATGGCCGTCCGGGGGTCGGCGGGGTCGCCGACCTGGACCCGGTCGAGTCCGGCGGCGACCAGCTGGGTGATCTCGTCGTGCCGGGCGCGGGGGACGAGAAGGCGGGAGGTGAGCGCGCAGCCCTGCCCGGAGTGGGAGCAGATGGTGAAGGCGGCGAACATGGCCGCCTTGGTGAGGTCGGCGTCGTCAAGGACGATCATGGCCGACTTGCCGCCGAGTTCGAGGAAGACGCGTTTCACCGAGGCGGAGGCGGCGGCCATGATGTGCCGGCCCGTGGTGGTGGCGCCGGTGAAGGTGACCACGTCGACGTCGGGATGGGTGGTGAGCACCTCGCCGGTCTCCGAGGACGAGGAGCTGAGGACGTTGACGACGCCGGGCGGGATGTCGGTGTGCCGGGCGATCAGTTCGCCGAGGGCGAGGGTGGTGAGCGGAGTCTGCGGGGCGCCTTTGAGAACGACGGTGCAGCCCGCGGCGAGGGCGGGGGCGAGTTTGGCCAGCGCGAGCTGGTTGGGGAAGTTGTACGGCAGGATCGCGGCGACGACACCGGCCGCCTCCTTCTCCACCCAGCGGTGATGGCGCTGGCCGCGGGACTCGGCCTCGCCGAGGTCCTCGGTGAACCGGTAGGTCTCCAGCAGGTCGGCGTAGTACTTCACGATGCCGATGGGCTCGTCGAGCTGCGGGCCGTGGGTGAGCCGGCGGGGCGCGCCGACCTCGGCGATCGTCAGTTCGCGCAGTTCCTCCCGGTGCTCGTCGAGGGCCCGGTGCAGCTCGCGCAGGCAGCGGAGTCTGAGGTCCCGGTCGGTGGACCAGCCGGTGGTGTCGAAGGCCCGGCGGGCGGCGTCGACGGCGGCCTCGGCGTCCGCCCGGGTCGCTTCGGGGGCGTGTCCGACCGGTTCGCCGGTGGCGGGGTTGTGGGAGGCGAAGACGGCGCCGGTCGTCAGGAGCTTGCCGTCGATCAGCAGGCTGTGGGTGGGGGCGGTGTTCACAGCCGCACCACCGATCCGCCGTCGACCGCGATGACCTGGCCCGTCACCCAGCTCGCCGCGTCGGACAGCAGGAAGAGGAGGAGTCCTGCCTGGTCCGCCGGGGTGCCCATGCGTTTGAGCGGCAGTGACCGTACCAGTGCCTCGCGGACCTGCTCCGGGATGATGTCGCGGGTCGCCTCGGTGTCCGTCGGTCCGGGCGCGATCGCGTTGACGCGGATACCGCGGTCGCCGAGTTCCGCGGCGAGGGAGGCGGTGAGATGGTTGATGCCGGCCTTGGCGAGTCCGTAGTGGCCGGTGGGCTGCCAGGCCGCGGTGGACGACTGGTTGACGATGGCCGAGCCCTCCCTCAGGTGCGGCAGGACGGCCCGGGTCATGTGGAGCGCACCGAGCAGGTTCACCTTGAGGAACCGGTCGAGGTAGTCGTAGCCGATCTGGGTGATGCCCTCGCGGCGCATCCCGTGGAAGATCGCGGCGTTGTTGACCAGGTGGTCGATACGGCCGAACTCCTGGACCACCGTGGCGGCGAGCGCCTCGGCGGACGCCGGATCGCCGACGTCGGTCCGCACGAACAGCGCGTCACCGATCTCCTTGGCGACCCGTTGCCCCTGCTCCTCGTTCAGCTCCGCCACCACGACCCGGGCGCCCTCGGCGGCCAGCGCCTTGGCGTAGCCCTCGCCGATGCCTTGGCCGGCTCCGGTGACGATCGCCACCTTGTCCCTGAACCGCATCCCAGCCTCCCTGCTCGGTTGGTCGGAAACTACATTCTCGCATTCCGCGAATCAAGGATTCAGACGGGAGAATCTGATGCCCTAGCCCGGGGAGCCACCCCGGGACGCAGGCCGACCCCACCACCACCTCGCCTTCCGGGGGGTTCCCTCGACAACCCGCGCGAGAATATGGTTCTCGCATACGGAAGGGATGTTTCCATGATCGGATCGAAGATCCTCAGTCCGTCGCTCGGAGCGGAGTTCACCGGCGTGACGGATCCGCGGTGCGCGGAGGAACCGGAGCGACCGCCAGGCCGCGGCGCCGACGTCACCGCCGAGGCGTTCGCATGACCCCGGTCAGGACGGCCGTCGTCACCGGCGGCGCCTCCGGGATCGGCCGGGCGATCGCCCGGCGGCTCGCCGCCGACGGACTGCGCGTGGCCGTGTTCGACATCGCACCTGGCGAGACCGGCGACGCCCTGACCGTCGACGTATGCGACCGGGCGCAGGTCGACAAGGCCATGGCCACCGTGCGAGAGCGCTACGGGCCGGTCTCCGTACTGGTCAACGCGGCGGGCAAGGACGGCTTCACCCGCTTCTCCGATCTGCCCTTCGAGGAATGGCGGCGGATCGTGGACATCAACCTCAACGGCGTCTTCCACTGCGTGCAGTCGGTGCTGCCGGACATGTGGGAGGGACGCTGGGGGCGGATCGTCAACATCTCCTCCTCCAGCACCCATTCCGGTCAGCCCTTCATGGCCCACTACGTCGCCGCCAAGTCCGCGGTGAACGGACTGACCAAGGCCCTCGCCCTGGAACTCGGCCCCCGGGGCATCACCGTCAACGCCGTCCCGCCCGGCTTCATCGACACCCCCATGCTGCGCACGGCCGAGCACGAGGGGCGGCTCGGCGGCAGCATCGAGGAACACATCGACCGCACCCCGGTACGGCGGGTGGGCCGCCCCGAGGACATCGCGGCCACCTGCGCCTTCCTGGTGAGCGAGGAGGCGGGCTACATCACCGGGCAGATCATCGGCGTGAACGGGGGGCGCAACACGTGACGCGACTGACCCCGGTGCCGTACGAGGAGTGGGACCCCGAGACGCTGCGACCGCTGACGGGCGGGCGGGAGGTGCCCCCCTCGAACGTGCTCGGTCTGCTCCTGCGCCACCCCGCGCTCGCCCGGTCGTTCCTCGGCTTCTCCAGCCACCTGCTGGCCCGCAGCTCGCTGCCGGAGAAGACCCGTGAACTGGCGATCCTGCGGGTGGCGTGGCGCCGCCGATGCCGGTACGAGTGGACCCAGCACGTGCTGATCGGCCGGCGGGCCGGTGTGACGCAGGACGACCTGCAA
This sequence comes from Streptomyces sp. NPDC047000, assembly GCF_040644295.1. Lineage (NCBI taxonomy): Bacteria > Bacillati > Actinomycetota > Actinomycetes > Kitasatosporales > Streptomycetaceae > Streptomyces > Streptomyces sp. NPDC047000. Next base: position 18,019 of record NZ_JBEYWE010000041.1, on the reverse strand, counting down.
GCGGTGCGGACGGGCGCCGGCACGCTGGTGAACCGGGCCGTCGACGAGCTGGAGACGTCCTACACGCTCTCCGACGGGACCTACGCGGCCCTCGCGAAGGAACTCGACGAACGGCAACTGCTGGACTTCGTGTTCACCGTGGGCGCCTACGGGATGCTGGCGGCGGCACTGAACACGTTCGGGGTGGAACCCGACCCCGACCCCGGTCTCGACGACGAGGACTTCGGCTAGTCCTCCGCGGCCACCGCGCCCGCCGACTCCTCAGCCCCTGGGCACGGTCGGCGGGCGCCGTACGCGCGGCGCCGGCCGCGGCCGCCGGGCCGACCGCCCGGTCCGCGCCGCTCACGAGCCCCTCTCACCCACCCCGGCGCAATAGATGTTCTCTTCTCAGAGAATTACGTTTCCGATTACTGACATTGTCATGTTCATTCACGCTACTCTTCGGGCGACCCGCACACCCCTACGGCTTGCCGGAGTCCTCCCATGTCCGAGAACAGCTCCTCCCGCCCCCTCGCCGGGCTGACCCGCCGCCGACTGCTGGGCACCACCGCCCTCGGTGCCGCCGCGGTGGGCGGCACCCTCGCCGGCACCGGGACGGCACGCGCCGCAGTCTCCCCCGCCGTGACCGAACTCCGAGAGCGGGCGGTGGTCGTCGGCACCGGCTTCGGCGGTGGTGTCACCGCGCTGCGGCTGGCCCAGGCCGGCGTCTCCACCCTGGTCCTGGAACGGGGACGGCGCTGGCGGACGGGCCCCGACGCCACCACGTTCTGCCGCTTCGCCACCATGGACAACCGTTCCGCCTGGCTCACCGACCACCCCGTCGTCGGAGGCGTCGACAAGACGTGGACGCCGTACACCGGAGTACTCGAAGCCGTCGTGGGAAACGGCATGACCGCCATGTGCGGAGCGGCGGTCGGCGGCGGTTCTCTCATGTACCACGGGATGACCCTGCAGCCCACGAAGCAGGCCTTCGCGGCCTCCGTCCCGGTGGCGGCCGGACTCTACGACGACCTCGCCCGGTGGGCGTACCCGCTCGTCTCCGCGATGCTCGGCGTCTCCACCGTCCCCGACGACATCCTCGCCTCCGACCCCTACAAGTCCTCCCGGCTCTTCCGGGAGGTCGCCCCCGCGGCGGGTCTGACCCCGTTCGAGGTGCCGCTGCCCATCGACTGGCGCTATGTCCGGGGCGAGCTGACCGGTCGGTACGAGGCGACCTACACCACCAGCGACATCGCCTTCGGTGTCAACAACGGCGGCAAGCACTCCATCGACGTCACCTACCTCGCGCAGGCGGAGTCGACCGGGCTGGTACGGGTGGCGCCGCTGCACGTGGTGCGAGACCTCGCGATGGGCGCGAACGGCACCTGGGTGCTGTCCGTCGACCGCATCGACACCGGCGGTGCCGTCCAGGAGCGGATCCGGATCACCGCGGACGCCGTGTTCCTCAACGCGGGCTCACCCGGCACCACGCGTCTGCTGGTCAAGTCCCGCGCCAAGGGCCTCGTGCCGGACCTCCCGGACGCCATCGGGACGCAGTGGGGCAACAACGGGGACCGCATCTGGGCCTGGATCAACCCGTCCGGCGACGCGGGCACCCAGCAGGGCGGACCGGCCTGTGTCGGCGGACGCGCCCCGGACAGCGCCATCCCCCTCACCGTCGTCCATGCCGGATCCCCCATCCGGCAGGAGGGCGTCACGGCCATGACGGTGGTCGGCTTCGGCGTGGTCGAGGGCGCGGGCACCTGGACCTACGACGCCGGCACCGACGACGCCGTCCTGACCTGGCCGGCCGACGCCGATGCCGCTCTCCAGAGCCTCATCGCGGCCCGTATGCGGGACATCGCCACCGCGGGCGGCGGCATCATGATCGACACCAACGCCCAGGCCCCCTCGACCTGGCACTCCTTGGGCGGTGTCCCCATGGGCGACGCCGTCGACCTCACCGGCCGCGTCCTGGGGCACAAGGGCCTCTACGTCCTCGACGGCGCCCGCATCCCCGGCTCCACCGGCGCCTGCAACCCGTCCATGACCATCGCCGCGCTCGCGGAACACAGCATGCGGACGATCATCATGAAGGACGTCGGACGGGTCTTCTGAGAACCCGGGACGGATCGTTCGGCGGGAGACGCACCCACCACGGGTCCGTACCGGAGCTGTCGTCCGGCACGGACCCGTACCCGGGGTCGCGTCCTCAGCCCTGCCGGAGACGTTCCTTCATGTCGTCGAGCCGGGTCAGAATGGGGAAGCCGCCCACGCTGAGCGCGTTTCCGTGCCCGGTCTGGTGGATGTCGAACACGGCCTGGAGCGCGGCGTAGAAGCCCTGGACGTCCTGCGTCTGGTTGACGGCCCGCTTGGCCTGGCGCAGTCCGAAGGGCGGCATCGTCGCGATCCGCGCCGCCAGTTCACGGGCCGAGTCGTCCAACTGGTCGAGCGGGACCACCTTGTTCACCATTCCCGTCTGCTCGGCCTCGCGGGCGGTCAGCGGCCGGCCGGTGAAGAGGATCTCCTTGGCCTTGCGCGGACCCAGCTCCCAGGTGTGGCCGTGGTACTCGACCCCGCCGATGCCCATGTGCACCACCGGGTCGGAGAACTCGGCGTTCTCCGCGGCCACGATCAGGTCGCACGGCCAGCACAACATGAGCCCGGCCGCGATGCACTTGCCCTGGACGGCGGCGATGGTGGGCTTGGGGATGTTGCGCCACTTGAGTGTGTACTCCAGGTAGCGGCGCGTCTCGTGGTCGTAGATCCATTCCAGGGTGATCTCGCCGGGTCCGGGCCAGCGGTCCTTGAGGTCGTGCCCTGCCGAGAAGTGGCGTCCGTTGGCCCGCAGCACGACCACGCGGACCTCCTCGTCGCGGGCCGCACGGCTCCAGGCGGCGTCCAGGTCGTCGAGCAGGGCCATGGTCTGGGCGTTGGCGGCCTCGGGGCGGTTGAGCGTGATGACGGCGACGCCGTCCTGTGCTTCGTAGAGGATGTGGTCCATGACCGGCGTCCTAACGCGGTAGGCCGAGGATGCGCTCGGCGATGATGTTGCGCTGGATCTCGCTGGTCCCGCCGGCGATGGTGCCGGCGAAGCTGCGGGCATAGCGCTCGAACCAGCTGGAGACGAAGACCTCGTGGTGCAGATGGTGGTACGGGCCGGTGCGCGCGGGATGCCTCAGGGCGTCGGCGCCGTGCTCCTCCAGGGCGTGCAGGGACGCGTTCTGGACGGCTTCGGAGCCGAGCAGTTTGAGGACCGAGATCTCGGCGGGATCACGGTCCGGCCCCAGCTGCCGGTGGCCGAGCAGGCGCAGGGCCGTCAGGTCCGTCAGGAGCGTGGCGTACCACTCCTGACCGGCACCCACGTCCGCGGCATCGCGCACCAGGTCCTCGAGGCGTTCCGCGTACGACAGCCACAGCAGGGTGCGTTCGTGCCCGAGGGAGCCGTTGGCCACCCGCCAGCCCTCGTTGAGGGGCCCCACCAGGTTCTGGCGCGGCACGCGTACGTCGGTGAGGAAGACCTCGTTGAAGTCGAGGTCGTCCTCGGCGGCGATCGACCCGAAGGGCCGGCGCACGACGCCGTCGGCGGCGGTCGGGATCAGCAGCGCGCTGATCCCCCGGTGCTTGGGGGCGTCCGGGTCGGTGCGCACGAAGGCGAGGAGCACGTCGGCGTCGTGGGCGCCGGAGGTCCAGATCTTCTGCCCGTCGACCGTGAAGGTGTCCCCGTCGAGGACGGCCCGGGTCCGCAGGGAGGCCAGGTCGGAACCGGCCTCGGGTTCGCTCATGCCGAGGGCGGCGGTGATCTCGGCGCGCAGGATCGGCACGGCCCAGCGGCGCTTCTGCTCGTCGGTGCCGAAGGTGAGCAGGGAGGCGGCGACGATGCCGAGTCCCTGCGGATTGAAGCTGTGGTAGATCCGGCGGCGGGCCAGTTCCTCCAGGTGGGCGAGCTGCTGGGGCAGGGTGGCGTTCCGGCCGCCGTACTCGGGCGGCTGCCCCGGCAGCAGCCAGCCGCCGTCGAAGAGGGTGCGCTGCCAGCGGCGGGCCCAGCCGGGCACGTGGGCGCTGGAGCGGGAGCGTTCGCGGGCCTCCGCCTCGGTGGGCAGGTGGGCGTCGAGGAAGGCGGAGAACTCCGCGCGGAAGTCCTCCACCTCGGGGTCGTCGGCGAGCTTCATACGGTCAGCAGGACCTTCCTGTGGGCGGACGCGGTGCCGAGCAGCAGGTCGCAGGCCTGGGCCCGCTTCAGGTGCAGCTGGAGTTCGTTCTCCCAGGTGAAACCCATGGCGCCGAAAAGCTGGAGACCGTGCCGGAAGACCAGCCGCTGGCACTCCCCCGCCGCCGCCTTGGCCATGTGCGCGGCCCCGGCGCGACGCGGGTCGTCCTCGGCGATCGTGAGCGCGGCGAAGTGGGTGAGGGCGCGAGCCCGCTCGACGGCCACGTACATGTCGGCGGCCTTGTGCTTGACCGCCTGGAACGAGCCCAGTGCCCGGCCGAACTGGGTGCGCCGCTTCACATGGGCGAGGACCAGGTCGAGGATGCGGCGGCAGGCGCCGACCGCGGTGGCCGCCAGGCCCGTCAGGGCGAGGTCGGGGACGCCCGCGGCGAGGGTCCCCGCGTCCACGTGCGCCACATGCAGGTGGGGGTCGAAGACATCCACCCTCTTCGCGCCGAGGTCCGCTCCGCGGACGACGGTGACACCGTCCGGTGTGAGCAGCGCGACCTCGTCGGCCCGGTCGCCGTCGAGGACGTAGCGGCCGGTGCCGTCCAGGACGGCCGTGCCGGATCCCGCGGGCAGCCGCCCGGCCAGCGGCGCGAACCAGGTCGCGGTGGCCAGGAACGGGGTCGGGTCGGCCGCGTACCCCAGCTCCTCCAGGATGAGGACCAGTTCGACCGGCGGCGCCTCCAGCCAGCCCAGCCTCCGATAGGTCTCCCACTGGCGGTCCTCCGGCTGCGGCCGCACCTTCGCGACCGTCTCCCGCACCGTGCGGCGCAGCAGACGCTGCTCCTCGTCGAGTTCGAACTCCACGCCCGGCCTCCGGTCTCCCGCGTGCTGGTGGCTCTCTCCGACCCGGGCGAGAATACCATTCTCGGTTTTGAGAAGTAAGACTCTTGTTACGTGCGGAGCCTGATTCGGTAGGGGCAGCGCCACTACTTTTCACATGTGTGGAGTACGGTTCTGCCATGAGTGCCGTCCCAGCCGAACCGGTCGAATCCCCTGAGCCCGCATGGCGGCAGCGCGCCGTCGAGCGATCCACACGAGCCGCGAAGCAGCGCGCCGAACAGCGCGTACAGCGCTTCCTGGACGCGGCGCAGGAACTGATCGCCGACAAAGGGACCACCGACTTCACCGTGCAGGAGGTCGTGGAGCGGTCCCGTCAGTCGCTGCGCAGCTTCTACCAGCACTTCGACGGCAAGCACGAGCTGCTGCTCGCCCTCTTCGAGGACGCCCTGTCGAAGGCGGCCACCGAGACTCGGGAGAAGATCTCGGCCGTGACGGACCCGCTGGAGCGGCTGAGAGTCGCGGTGGATCACCTGTACGAGTCCTCCACCCCCCGCGAGGGGCAGCAGTCCCCCCTCTTCACCGACTTCGCCATCCAGCTCCTGGTCGGACACCCGGACCAGGTGGCCAGCGCCCACCTGCCGCTGCTCGGCCTGTTCACCGAACTGGTGGAGGACGCGGTCACCGCCGGCCGGGCCGTCGCCCCCAGGCCGCGCCGCACCGCCTCCCTGATCATGCAGACGGCCATGTTCACGGCTCAGGCCCCCGCCGCCCCGGTCGGCGCACAGCCATCCCGCATCGGCGCGGAGGACGTGTGGGAGTTCTGTCTGGGCGGCATAACCGGTACGGGAGGGGGCACCGCCCCCGGCACGGCCGGGACCGCCGCGCCCAGGAAGACCACGACCGCCCGGAAGACGGCGTCGAAGAAGACCGCCGCCAGGAAGTCCGCCGCACCCGGGACCGCGGGCCGCGGCACCGCCTGACACCGTCCGGTACGACTCGAAGGGTCCGCATCCATGCGGGCCCTTCCCCTATGCCAGGAACTCCTCGGGCACTGCAACCGCCGCCCCCCTCACGGCAGTTGACGGTGCCTTTCGGTCTGACCTTTGATATGTTTCACACATCAGCAACCGGCAGAGGGGTTCCCCGCCGTGGATTTCGAGCTGACCGAGGACCAGGAGACGATCCGCAAGGCCGTGGCCGGTCTCCTGCGCGACTTCGACGACCGGTACTGGATGGAGAAGGACCGTGACCACGCCTTCCCCTACGAGTTCTACGACGCCGTCGCCGGCGGCGGCTGGCTCGGCATCACGATCCCGGAGGAGTACGGGGGTCACGGTCTGGGCATCACCGAGGCCTCCCTGCTGCTGGAGGAGGTGGCCCGCTCCGGGGGCGGGATGAACGCCGCCAGCGCCATCCACCTGTCGGTCTTCGGCATGCATCCCGTCGTGGTGCACGGGTCCGAGGAGCTGAAGCGCAGCACTCTGCCCCGTATCGTGCACGGCGACCTGCACGTCTGTTTCGGGGTGACCGAGCCCGGCGCCGGCCTGGACACCACGAGCATCACGACGTACGCCCGGCGCGACGGGGACCACTACGTCGTCAGCGGCCGCAAGGTGTGGATCTCCAAGGCGATGGAGTCGGAGAAGATCCTCCTGCTGACCCGCACGTCACGGCGTGAGGAGGGCGCGAAGCCGACGGACGGCATGACGCTGTTCCTCACCGACCTCGACCGTGACCATGTGGAGGTCCGCCCGATCCCGAAGATGGGGCGCAACGCCGTCACCTCGAACGAGCTGTTCATCGACGAGCTGCGGGTTCCCGCCGGGGACCGGGTCGGCGAGGAGGGCCAGGGCTTCCGCCATCTGCTCGACGGCCTCAACCCCGAGCGGATGCTGATCGCCGCCGAGGCACTGGGCATCGGCCGGGTGGCGCTGGAGCGGGCGGCCGCCTACGGCCGTGACCGTGAGGTGTTCGGCCGCCCCATCGGGATGAACCAGGGCATCCAGTTCCCGCTCGCGGACTCGCTCGCCCGGCTCGACGCCGCGGAACTGGTGCTGCGCAAGGCGACCTGGCTGTACGACCACGGCCGCCCCTGCGGGCGGGAGGCGAACACCGCCAAGTACCTCTGCGCCGACGCGGGGTTCACCGCCGCGGACCGCGCCCTGCAGACCCACGGCGGGATGGGGTACTCCGAGGAGTACCCCGTGGCCCGCTTCTTCCGCGAGGCCCGGCTGATGCGGATCGCCCCGGTCAGCCAGGAGATGGTCCTCAACTACCTGGGATCCCATGTCCTGGGGCTGCCCCGCAGCTACTGATCCTTCCCCTCTGTGACAAGGAGTCAGGGATGACCGACCGTACGGGACTGTTCGACCTCGCGGGCCGCTCGGCCCTCGTGACGGGAGCCGCCGGCGGGATCGGCTCCGCGGTGGCGGGGGCCCTGGCCCGCGCCGGGGCCGCGGTGCTCGTCACCGACAGGGACGGCGAGGCGGCGGCGGCCGTCGCGGAGAAGCTGTCCGCCGCGGGCCTGGCCGCACACGGCGCGGCCCTCGACGTGACAAACCGGACGGCCGCCGACGACGCGGCGTCCCGGGCCGCCGCGCTCACCGGCGGAACACTGCACATCCTCGTCAACAACGCCGGGGTCACCGCGCCCGCCATGTTCGACAATCTCGGGGAGGACTCCGTCCGGCGGCTGCTCGACATCCATGTGATGGGCGCCTTCCACTGCACGCAGGCGGCGCTGCCGTTCCTGGCGACGGACGGCACCGGACGCGTCATCAACGTCACCTCCTCGGCCGGGCTGACCGGCACCCTCGGCCAGGTGAACTACTCGGCGGCGAAGGCGGGCGTCATCGGCCTCACCAAGTCGCTCGCCCGCGAGCTGGCCCGCAGGCGCATCCTCGTCAACGCCCTGGCCCCGCTGGCGGCGACCCCGATGACGGAGACCATCCGCACCGACCCGAAGTTCGCGGAGCGCATGCTGGCCCGCATTCCGCTCGGCAGGTGGGCGGAACCGGACGAGGTGGCGGGGGCGTTCGTGTTCCTCGCCTCCGACGCCGCCTCGTTCGTCACCGGGCAGGTGCTGCCGGTGGACGGCGGGCTGGTCATGTGACAGGTCCGGGCCCGGCTGTGTTGAATGGTCCGGCCGAAAGGGACGCCCGACGAGAGGCCCGCACCGTGTCCAGCGCCGAATCCACCCCGCCCGCACCGCGCTTCGGGCCGCTCACCGTTCCGAAGGCGTCGGACGTCCTGGCGGGTGAGGTCCGCGAGCGCATCCTGTCCGGGGAGTTCGGCGAGGGCACGGCGCTGCCCCCGGAACGCCGGCTCGTGGAGCAGACGGGACTGAGCCGCGCGACGGTGCGGGAGGCGCTGCGCATCCTGGAGGTCGAGCGGCTGGTCGAGATCCGGCCGGGGCGCGGGGGCGGCGCCTTCGTGCACCGGCCGGGGCGCGAGTCACTGGCCGACACCGTGCGCCTGGTGATCCGGGGACAGCGGATCCGTCTGGAGGCCCTGCACGAGACCCGCGAGGCGATCGAACCGGCCTGTGCGGCGCTGGCGGCCCGGCGGCGCACCGAGCAGGACCTCGCGGACCTGGAAGCCGCCCACACGGAGCTGGTGGAGGCGGGTGACGACGTGCCCCGGTTCCTGCGCGCCAACATCCAGTGGCACAACGCCGTGGCCAAGGCGGGCGACAACGAGCTTCTCATCGGCTTCCTGGCCGCCCTCTCGCAGTCCATCCACGCCTCCACCGACCTGGCGCAGTTCATGGACGCCGACATCCGCCGGCTCACCGCGCGCGCCCACGCCCGGATCACGGAGGCGATCCGCGCGGGGGACGCGGAGGCCGCACACCGGCGGATGAGCCGCCACGTGTGCGGCTTCGCACGGGCCGCCACCGAGGTGGACGGGCGGGAACTGGTGGACCTGCCAAAAACCGACGACTGACCCCTGCCCCGCGCGGGGCAGGCGCACGTCCGCACGGCAGAGGGCCGCCCGGCTCAGCTCATACGAGAATTATGTTCTCGTTTTTCGGCAACACCATTGACAGTATCGGTCTGACCTTTAATACCATCGCCGCATGAGCGACGTGAGCCCCGCCCTGACCGTGGCCGCCGACGGCGACGTCCGCGTCGTCACCCTGAACCGACCCGACCGACTCAACGGAGTCTCGGAGGAACTGCACCGCCGGCTGTCCGAGGTGTGGCGTGAACTCGCCGACGACCCGAAGGCCCGGGCGGTCGTCCTGACCGGGGCGGGACGGGCGTTCAGTGCCGGCGGCGACTTCGACCATCTGCTCCGCCACCACGACGACCCGGAGTTGCGGGAACGCTCCATCCGGCTCGACCGGAGCATTCAGACGGAGATGATCCGCTTCCCCCTGCCGGTGGTCGCGGCGGTCAACGGGCCCGCCGTGGGGCTCGGTTGCAGTCTCGCCCTGGGATGCGACCTGGTCCTGATGGCCGAGGACGCCTACCTCGCCGACCCCCATGTGTCGGTCGGTCTGGTGGCCGGCGACGGCGGCGTGACCCTGTGGCCGCTGCTGACGAGCCTGCTGCGCGTCAAGGAGTACCTCTTCACCGGCGACCGCATCCCGGCGGCCACCGCCGTCGGCCTGGGCCTGGCCAACCGCGCTGTTCCGCCCGGCGACCTCATGGACGAGGCCCTCGCACTCGCCCACCGGCTCGCCGCCCAGCCCGCGGAGGCGCTGCGCGCCACCAAGGCGGCACTGGCGGCGGTGGTGGAGCAGGTCTCGCGCGGCGGCATGGAGGCCGCGCTGCTGGCCGAGCGGTCCACGATGACCAGCCCGGACCACATCCGCGTCATCAACGAGCTGGCCTCCCGGGCACGCCGCCGCCCGGCCGCCCCCGAGGAGGACTGACCGTGGAGACCGAGGAGTTCACCCTGGTCCACGACATGCTGCGGTCGTTCGCCACCCGGCACCGCGTCGGCTCCGCGGACGGGATCAGCCCGCGGACCCGCGCCACCGCCCGGCGGGCCCTGGACGAGCTGGGCCTCGCGGAGCTGCGCCGCGCCTCTCCGCCCGCCGCGACGGTCCAGGAGTGCGCGCTGCTCGCCGAGGAACACGGCCGGCACCCGCTGACGACGTCTCTGCTCGGCACCGCACTGCTCGCACCCGAACTGCTGCGTCTGCTCGACAGCGCCCCGACGCCGTCCCGACCCACCCTCGCGCTGGCCCCTGATCTGCGCTTCCCCGGCCCCGACCACCGGTCGCCACTGGTCGCCTGGGACTGCGACGCGGCCGACTGCGCGCTGCACGTCGCTCCCGACGGCACCGTACGGCGGCTCACCCTCGGACCGCCCACCCGGACCGCCGACCTGCTGCGCGCGGTGTGCACGGCCTCCGGCGAAGGTGACGGCGAGACCGTGGGACACCTCGCCCCCGAGGCCCTGCAACGCTGGCAGGCATACGCCCTGATCGTGGTGGCCGCCGAACTGGTCGGCGCCGCCGACGCTTTCACCGTGCTGAGCACCGACCACGCCCGTGACCGCCGCCAGTACGGCCGGCGGATCGGCTCCTTCCAAGCCGTGCGGCACCTGCTGGCCGACGCGCGGGTCCGCGTCGAGGCCTGCACCAGCGCCGTCCGGTACGCGGCCTGGTGCCTGGACCACGAACCGCCTCAGGGGGCGCTGGCGGCGGCCCGGGTGGCCAAGGCCGAAGTGAACGTCTCGGCCGTCGAGGCGGTGTACGCGGGCATGCAGGTATTCGGCGGCATCGCCCAGACCTGGGAGCACATGGCCCATCTGTATCTCCGCAGGGTCCTCGTGGGGGCCACCCTGCTGGCGACCACGAGTGACCTCCTGCCGGCCCTGGCCGAGCCCTCACCCACGAGGACGGAGCCGCACCTCATGGGAGCCGGCCGTCTCCCCTCCGCCGCGGCCGCATCGGAGGCGACTCGATGACCGTCCTCCCCCTGGACTTCGGCGACAGCGCCGATCTCGAACGCCTGCGCCGCGGCTTCCGCGCCTGGCTGGCGGACAACCCGCTCCCCGCGCGCACCCCTGGTGAACCGGTCCCCGTCTTTTTGCATCGCTGGCACCGCATCCTGCACTCCGGTGGCTGGGTCGGCCTGGACGTGCCGCGGGAGTACGGCGGACGCGGCCTCACCTCCCTGCACCAGGTCGCGATCAGCGACGAACTGGGCGCGCGGGGTGCGCCCGGAGTGCCCCGCATCGGGTATCTCGCCCACGCCCTGCTGGAGTTCGGCTCCGCGGAGCAGCGACATCGCCTGCTGCCGCGCATGCTCGCGGGCGACGACGTCTGGTGCCAGGGCTTCAGCGAACCGGGCGCCGGCTCGGACCTGGCCGGAATGAGCACCCGGGCCGACCGCGGCGCGGACGGCCGGTACACCGTCAACGGACAGAAACTGTGGACCAGTTACGCCCAGTACTCCCGTCTCTGTCTGCTGCTGGCCCGCACCGACCCCGACGGCCCGCCCCACCGGTCCCTCTCGGCGTTCGCCCTGCCGCTGGACCGCCCCGGCGTGACCGTCCGCCCGCTGCGTGCCGCCAACGGGGACGACGAGTTCTGCGAACTGTTCCTCGACGACGTACACCTCGCGGAGTCCGAGCGCATCGGTCCCGAGGGAGCCGGGTGGGCCCTGGCGATGACCACCGTGGCCTACGAGCGCAACGCACTCGACACCGGCCACCTGCCGAAGTACGGGCTGCTGATCGAGCGGATGCGCCACCACGCCCTCGAGCACCGCGGCACCCTCCCCGACGGGCTGCTCTCCGACATCGGCCGGTGCGTCGTCGACTACCAGGTCCTGGTGGCCCACTCCCGCCGCCGCACGGCCGAGCGCCTGGCGGGCCGGGCCGCGGGCCCGGAGTCCTCGGTCGACAAACTGCTGATGACCCGCACCGAACAGCGGCTGTACGAGACGGCGCTCAAGGTGTTCCCCGAGGAACTGCACGGGCCGGGCGGCGAGGTGTTCGGCGACTACCTCTACTCCAGGGCCGCGTCCGTCTACGGCGGGACGTCCCAGATCCAGCGGAACATCATCGCCAAGCGGCTGCTGGGCCTGCCGGCCGACGGCCGCGGCTGAACGGAGTCCCCTCATGCGACACGACCTGGAATTCCGGAGCATCCCGAACGTGGTGAGAGTGGCCGCACAGCGGTTCGCCGACGCGACGGCACTCGTCGAAGCAGACCGGCGTCTGAGCTTCCGGGAACTGCGGGACCACATGCTCCGAGCCGTCTCCGCAGCACAGGCGCTGGGCATCGGACCGGGCGACCGGGTCGGCCTGTGCGCGCCGAACTCGGTGGAGTGGATCGTGGCGGCCCTCGGCATCCAGGGGGCCGGGGGTGTCGTCGTACCGCTCAACACCCGTTTCAAGGAACAGGAGTTGTCCTACATCCTGCGCAGATCCGGGGCCAAGGCCTTGTTCGCCGCGTCCTTCGTGGGCAACGACTACACCACCGGCCTGAAACGCGCCGACCCGTCGCTTCCGGCCCTGCGGACCACCGTGTCGCTGCTGGAGACACCCGGCGGGGCCGACCTGACGTGGAACGCCTTCATGGACCTGGGCACCGGGCGGCCGTCGGCGGCGCACGAGGCCGTCGACCGGCTCGGTCCGGACGACGTCAGCGACGTGATGTTCACCTCCGGCACCACCGGGCACCCCAAGGGCGTCGTCCTCACCCACGGACAGTCCCTGCGCGCCTACGGCTGGATGTCCACCGAGTACGGCTTCCGCACCTCGGACCGTTTCCTGGTGGTGCCCCCGTTCTTCCACTGCTTCGGCTACAAGGCGGGCTGGCTCTCCTCGTTCCTGCACGGGGTGACAGTGCTCCCGATGGCCGTCTTCGACGCGGGACGGGCGCTGGAGCTGATCGAACGGGAACGGGTCAGCATCCTGCTCGGCCCGCCCACCGTCTTCCACGACCTGCTCCGTCACCCCGGCCGCCCGGACCGCGACCTGTCGTCCCTGCGGGTGTCCATGACGGGCGGCTCCACCATCCCCGGATCCCTGATCCACGCGATGAAGAAGGACCTGTCCTTCGACATCGTGCTGAGCGCCTACGGACTCACCGAGGCGACCGCGCTGGTGACCTCCACCCGCGTCGGCGACACCGAGGAGACGGTGGCCCGCACCACCGGCCGCCCCGTCCCGGACGTCGAGGTCCGCCTCACCGACACCTCGGGAGCCGAAGTACCACCGGGGCAGGACGGGGAGATACAGGTCCGCGGCTACAACGTCATGCGGAGCTACTGGGACGACCCGCAGGAGACCGCCGCCGCCGTCGACGCCGACGGATGGCTGCACACCGGTGACATCGGGCATCTCGACGCGGCGGGCAACCTCGTGATCGTCGACCGCAAGAAGGAGATGTACATCGTCGGCGGCTTCAACGCCTACCCGGCCGAGATCGAGAAGCTGCTGCTCGCCTGCGAGCACATCACACAGGTGGCGGTCGTCGGCGTGCCCGACGCGCGCCTGGGCGAGGTGGGCTGCGCCTTCGTCGTCCCCGCACCGGGAGCCGACCTCACCGCGGAGGACGTGGTGGCGTGGGCGCGTGCGTACATGGCCAACTTCAAGGTGCCTCGGCATGTGCGGTTCGTGGACGCGCTGCCCCGCAACGCCGGCCTGAAGGTCCTCAAGGACGACCTGCGGGCCCGGTACCAGCAGGGGGAAGCCCGATGAGGAACGGGCCGCTGGCCGACGTCACCGTGGTGGCGCTGGAGCAGGCCGTGTCCGCGCCGATGTGCACCCGAACCCTCGGTGACTTCGGCGCCCGCGTGATCAAGGTGGAGAACCCCGAGGGCGGAGACTTCGCACGGCACTACGACGACGTGGTGAGAGGTCTCGCGGCGCACTTCGTCTGGGTCAACCGGGGCAAGGAGTCGGTCGCGCTGGACCTGAAGTCCGACGCGGGCCGCGCCGTGCTGCACCGGCTGCTGGACCGCGCCGACGTGCTGGTCTCCAACCTCGCCCCCGGAACCACCGCCAGACTGCAGCTCTCCCCCGCCGACCTGGAGATCCGGCACCCGGACCTGATCGCCGTCGAGATCGACGGGTACGGGCCCGGCGGTCCCCTCTCCCACAAGCGCGCCTACGACCTGCTGGTGCAGGCCGAGGCGGGCGCCTGCGCGGTGACCGGGCACCCCGGAATGCCCGCCAAGCCCGGTCCGCCGGTCGCCGACGTGTGCAGCGGCCTGTACGCGGCCCTCACCGTCCTGGCCCTGCTCCACGGCAGGGGGCGCGGGCAGCTCACCCCCTCCGCCGCGGTGAGCATGTTCGACACCATGACGGAGCTGATGGGGTATCCCCTGACGTACACCCGGCACTCCGGTGTCCAGCAGCAGCCGCTCGGCATGAGCTCACCCGCCGTCGCCCCCTACGGCGCCCACCGGACCGCCGACGGCCACACGGTCGTCCTCGGCACCACCAACGACCGCGAATGGCGGCGCCTGGCAGGGGAGCTGCTCGCCCGGCCGGACCTCGCCGACGACGAACGCTTCCGTACGAACGCCGGCCGGGTCGAGCACCGGGCCGTCCTGGACACCGAGATCTCCGCCTGGTGCGCCCGACACGAGCTGGCCGACATCCAGGCCCGCGCGGACGCCGCCGGTATCGGCAACGCCCGCTACAACACCCAGACCGACGTCCTCGTGCATCCGCAGCTCGCCGCCCGCGACCGGTGGCGGACGGTCGGCACACCGGTCGGACCGGTGTTGGCCCTGCTCCCGCCTCCCGTCGTCACCGGGTACGAACCCTCCATGGGAGCGGTCCCGGCCCTGGGCGAGCACACCGATGCCGTGCTCGGCGAACTCGGCTTCTCGGACGACGAGATCAAGGCACTCCGCGAGCAGGGAGCCGTAGGATGACCGTCCTCCTCACCGACGACGCGGACGGCGTACGGACCCTGACGCTGAACCGCCCGCACCGCAGGAACGCGATCGACGCCGAACTGTGGGAAGCCCTGCGCACCGCTCTCGACGACGCCGGACGGGACCGGGAGGTGCGCGCCCTGGTCCTCACCGGCGCGGGCGGGGCCTTCTGCTCGGGCGCCGACATCTCCCAAGGACTCAGCAGCAGCCATCCCCTGTACCGCATGCGCACGCTGACCGACGTCACACTGCTGCTGCACGACCTGCCCGTGCCGACGGTCGCCAAGGTGACCGGAGTGGCGGTGGGCGCGGGCTGGAACCTCGCCCTGGGGTGCGACCTGGTCGTGGCGACGCCGGAGGCGAGGTTCTCTCAGATCTTCACCCGGCGGGGGCTCTCCCCCGACTGCGGCGGCTCCTGGCTGCTGCCGAGGCTCGTCGGCCTCCAGCAGGCCAAACGCCTCGCACTGCTCGCGGAGACGATCAGCGCCGAGGAGGCCCGTGCCCTGAACCTGGTGACCTGGGTGGTGGACGCGAACGAGGTGGACGCCTTCGTTGACCGCCTCACCGCGCGCCTGGTGACCGGCGCTCCGGTCGCGCTCGCCCAGACCAAGGCGCTGCTGAACGAGAACACCGACCGCTCCCTGCGGGAGGCGCTCGCCGGCGAGGCACGCGCGCAGGGGGTGAACTTCGCGACCGCCGACGTACCCGAGGCGTACGCGGCCTTCGCCGACGGACGGGATGCCCACTTCACCGGCCACTGGGCGGTGCCCGGCGCGACGGCCGGACGATCGGAGGACGAGACATGAATCGGGAAGCCGTGATCGTCGGGGCGGTCCGCACCGCCGTCGGCAAGCGGGGCGGCGGACTGGCCGGCACCCACCCGGTGGACCTGTCCGCGACCGTGCTGAACGCCCTGGCGGAGCGGACCGGGGCCGATCCGGAGGTGGTCGACGACGTCGTCTGGGGCTGCGTGTCCCAGATCGGCGACCAGTCCGGCAACATCGGCCGCTACGCGGTGCTCGCGGCGGGCTGGCCGGAGAGCATCCCGGGCACCACGGTCAACCGGGCCTGCGGATCGAGTCAGCAGGCGCTGGACTTCGCCGTGCAAGCGATCCTGTCGGGCCGGCAGGACGTGGTCGTGGCCGGCGGTGTGGAGGTGATGAGCCGGGTGCCGCTGGGAGCCGCGAAGGCGGACGGGATGCCGTACGGCCCGCAGGTCCTCGACCGCTACCAGGGTTTCTCCTTCAACCAGGGGATCTCGGCGGAGCGGATCGCCCGGAAGTGGGGCTTCTCGCGGGAGCGGCTCGACGCCTGTGCCGCGCTCTCGCACGAGCGCGCGGCGGCGGCACAGGATGCCGGGGCGTTCGACGCGGAGATCGTGCCCGTGGCGGGGATCCGGGCCGACGAAGGGATCCGACGCGGCACGAGCGTGTCGACGCTCGCCGGGCTCAAGCCCTCCTTCCAGGAGGACGGCGTGATCCACGCGGGCAACGCCTCACAGATCTCCGACGGCGCTGCGGCGCTGCTGGTGACCACGGCGGAGAAGGCACGGGCTATGGGGCTCGCCCCCCTGGTCCGCTACCGGGCGGGCGCGGTGGTCGGCTCCGATCCCGTACTGATGCTCACCGGGCCGATCCCGGCCACCGAGAAGGTGCTGCGCAAGGCGGGCCTCGCCCTCGGGGAGATCGGTGTCTTCGAGGTGAACGAGGCCTTCGCCCCCGTCCCGCTGGCCTGGCTCGCCGAGACCGGCGCGGACGTGGAGCGGCTCAACCCGCTCGGCGGCGCCATCGCGCTCGGCCACCCGCTGGGGGCGTCGGGTGCGGTGCTGATGACCCGCATGATCCACCACATGCGCGCGCACGGCATCCGCCACGGCCTGCAGACCATGTGCGAGGGCGGCGGCACCGCGAACGCCACCGTCGTCGAACTGGCCGACTGACGACGGGAGTCACCGTGCGCAGAGACGTCTTCACCGCCGACCACGAGGAGTTCCGGAAGCTGGTCCGCGACGTGGTGGCCAAGGAGGTGGTACCGCACTATGCCGAGTGGGAGAAGGCCGGTCGGCTGCCCCGTTCGTTCTTCGAGCAGCTCGGCTCGCTCGGCCTGCTGGGCATGGCCGTCCCGGAGGAGTACGGCGGCGGCGGCCGGCCCGACTACCGCTACAACGTGGTCCTTCAGGAGGAGGCGGCCCGCGCCCTCATCACCCTGGGCACGGTCCGCACCCAACTCGACGTCGTCCTGCCCTACTTCCTCTCCTACGCCGACCGCGCCCAGCGCGAACGCTGGTTCCCGGGGCTCGTCTCCGGCAGACTCCTGACCGCCATAGCGATGACCGAGCCGGGCACGGGCTCCGACCTCGCGGGCATCCGCACCACCGCCGTGCGGGACGGGGACGCCTACGTCCTGAACGGCGCGAAGACGTTCATCACCGGCGGTCTGCTGGCCGATCTGGTGATCGTGGTGGCGCGCACGTCCCACGATCCCGGCGAGCGGAGAGCCGGACTGACCCTGCTGGTGGTGGAGGACGGGATGCCGGGCTTCACGCGCGGACGGACGCTGGACAAGATGGGCATCAAGGCCCAGGACACCGTGGAACTGGCGTTCGACGATGTCCGCGTCCCCGTCGCCAACCGGCTCGGCGAGGAAGGCCGCGCCTTCACCTACCTCGGGCACAATCTGCCGCAGGAACGGATGACCGTGGCGGTCGGCTCCGTGGCGCAGGCGCGGGCGGCGCTCGACACGACACTGGCCTACGTCAAGGAGCGCAAGGTCTTCGGGAACCCGGTCGCGTCCTTCCAGAACACCAAGTTCGAACTGGCCGCCGTGGCCGCCGAGGTGGAGGCCGCGCAGGCCGTGCTCGACCGGGCCGTGCTCGAACTGGTCGACGGCCGGCTCTCCGGCGCCGACGCCGCCAAGGTCAAACTCTTCTGCACCGAGATGCAGGCCCGCTCCGTCGACCGATGTCTCCAACTGTTCGGCGGGTACGGCTACATGCTGGAGTACCCGATCGCCCGTCTGTACGCGGACGCCCGCGTCACCCGCATCTACGCCGGGACGAGCGAGGTCATGAAGGTCATCATCGCCAAGTCACTGGGGTTGTGAGACATGGAGGACTTCTCGTCCCGGCCGGGCGTCGCCCTCGTCGCGGGCGGCACCGGCGGCATCGGCGCGGCGGTCGTCCGCACCC